>DASTWW010000171.1:0-17916 GCA_035765755.1 Nocardioidaceae bacterium | reverse complement strand
GTGTGCCAGTCGTCGAGCACCGCGAGGTTGCCGGCGTACTGCGGGTCCCAGAACACGTCGTACGGGTTCTGTCGCGCGGCGATGTCCTCCTTGACCATGTCGGTGCGCCAGCCGATGCCGGTGGTGTACACCGAGTACGGCACCGTGTAGCGCCAGCCCTGGTCGTACCACGGGTTGTGGAACTGCGCCCACACGTTGGCGATGTTGGGGATGTAGTCGTGGTTCAGCGGCCGCACCAGGTCGGCGCCGACGAGCTTGCCGATGGAGTCGTAGCTGGGGAAGTACAGGTCCAGGCCGAGCCCGCCGGAGGCGATCTTGGTCAGCGCCTCGTCCTCGTCGTTGAAGGTGGACAGCGCGACGTTCACGCCGTACTGCTGCTCGAAGCTCTTCATCACCTGCGGGCCGAGGTAGTCGGCGTAGTTGTAGATCCGCAGCGTGCTGCCCTGCTTGGGCTTCAGGCCGGACTTGATGGCCGGGAACTTCGTGCTCAGCGGCCAGCGCACCGGGTTGCTCGGTGAGGGGATCTTGGGCGCCGCGGCCGCGTCGGTGATCCCCGAGCTGTTGCCGCTGCACGCGGCGAGCACCTCCGCCAGTGCGGGTGCGGCGCCGGCCGCCAGCATCGCCTTCAGGAACGAACGACGGCCCAACGGCCCCGCGGGCAGGGGACCTGGACGAAACGGGTCTCTCTTCACAGGTGGCATCGCCACTCCCCGGTCGCTCGGGATCCATTGCTCCCGGCGATCACCGTCGCATAGACTGAACAATCAGTCAATGCCCGCACGAGACCCGACACAACCTTCGCCGACGGCCTCCAACTCACCGGTCCGGTGGTCGGGCGAAGGTCGAGGAGCACAGTGACCGCCACCGATGCGCGCGGTGCCGACACGGCAGCGCTGGACACCCTGATCACCACCGAGTCCGAGGCGTTCTTGCGTCGCCAGCCCAAGGGCGGTGAGCACGTACGACGGGCGGGGCGGGTGCTCGCCGGCGGCGCGACGTCGAACTGGCAGATCGCCGAACCGCAGCCGGTGTGGCTCAGCCACGGGACCGGATCGAAGCTCTACGACGTGGACGGCAACGAGTACTCCGACTTCCACGGCGGCTACGGCGTCTCCATCGCCGGGCACGGCCACCCGGCGATCGTCCGAGCGGTGGAGGAGCGGGTCCGCAGGGGCACCCACTTCGCGCAGCCGACCCCGGACGCCATCGTGGTCGCTTCGATGCTCACCGAGCGGTTCGGCCTGCCCCAGTGGCGGTTCGCCAACTCCGGCACCGAGGCGACCATGGACGCGGTGCACCTGATGCGCGCCGCCACTGGCCGGGACCGGATCATCAAGGTGGAGGGCTGCTACCACGGGCACCACGACTCGGTGCAGGTCTCCGTGCTTCCCGACCTCGACGAGGCCGGCCCGGCCGACCGGCCCGCCTCCGTGCCCGCGAACACGGGCATCCCTCGCGCGATCACCGACCTGGTCTCCGTCGTAGGTTTCAACGACCTGGCCGCCGTCGAGCGGGTCCTGGTCGAGCACCCGGGCGAGGTGGCCGGGATGATCCTCGAGCCGGTGATGATGAACGCCGGCATCATCCACCCCGAGCCGGGCTACCTGGCCGGGCTGCGGGACCTGCTGCACCGGCACGGTGCGCTGCTGGCGTACGACGAGGTGAAGACCGGCCTGACCACCGGACCCGGCGGGATCACCGCGCTGTCCGGGGTGACACCGGACCTGGTCTGCCTGGCCAAGGCGATGGGCGGCGGGCTGTCCACCGCGGCGATCGGCGGCAGCACCGAGCTGATGGACATGGTCGCCGACGGCCGCTACGAGCAGGTCGGCACCTTCAACGGGAACCCGCTGGCGATGGCCGCCGCGCGGGCCACCCTCACGGAGGTGCTGACCCCCGCGGCGTACTCCCACCTCGAGCGGCTCCGGCAGGCGATGGCCTCCGGGATCGAGGAGGTGGTCGCCGAGCACGGGCTGCCATGGCACGTGGTCACCGCCGGCGCGAAGGGCTGCATCTGCTTCCGCGCCGAACCGGTGCGCAACTACCGCGACTTCCTGACCATCGACGACCGCTACGGGCACGCGCACTGGCTGGTGCAGCACAACGGCGGGGTGTTCCTGCCGCCCTGGGGCAAGGTCGAGCAGTGGCTGATCTCGGTGCAGCACACCGACGCGGACGTGGACCGCTTCGTCACCAACGTGGCGCGGCTCGCCGACCGGCTCACCTCGCCCGGGCACCCGTGATGGCCGCCGCCGGACAGCTCAACCTCCGCTCGCTGGTCAAGCGGTTCGGCGACGCCGTGGCCGTCGACGAGCTGAACCTCGAGATCGGTGCCGGCGAGTTCTTCTCGCTGCTGGGCGCCTCCGGCTGCGGCAAGACCACCACTCTGCGGATGATCGCCGGCTTCGAACGGCCCGACGAGGGCCGGATCCTGCTCGACGGGCAGGACCTGACCGACGTGTCGCCGCACCGCCGGCCGGTGAACACGGTGTTCCAGTCCTACGCGCTGTTCCCGTTCCTGGACGTGCGCGAGAACGTGGCGTTCGGGCTGAAGTACCACCAGGTCACCAAGCAGGAGCAGCGGCGCCGCGTCGACCAGGCCCTCGCGCTGGTGCAGATGGACGCGCTGGCCAGCCGGAAGCCGCACCAGCTCTCCGGCGGGCAACAGCAGCGGGTCGCGCTGGCGCGGGCTCTGGTGCTGGAGCCGACCGTTCTGCTGCTCGACGAGCCGATGGGCGCCCTGGACGCCAAGCTCCGCAAGCAGCTGCAGATCGAGCTGCGCTCCCTGCAGCGCACCGTGGGGACCACGTTCGTCTACGTGACCCACGACCAGGAGGAGGCGCTGACCATGTCGGACCGGCTCGCGGTGCTCCGCGACGGCCGGTTGATGCAGGTCGGCACTCCGAGCGAGGTGTACTCCCGACCGGCGAACGCCTACGTGGCCGGCTTCCTCGGCACCGCCAACCTGTTCGACGCCGTGGTCACCGACGTCGCCGGAGGGCTGGCCACCTGCCGGATCGGTCAGGTGGACCTGCTGGTGCCGGCCGCCGAGGCCAGTGCCCGTGGCGCAGGCGTCAGCCTCGTCGTACGCCCGGAGCGGATCACGCTGGAGCCGTCCGCGCCCACGGGCCCTGCCAACGGTGCGGCCGTGAACCGGCTGCCGGGACGCGTCGAGCACACCACCTTCCGCGGGGCGCAGACCCAGGTCCTGGTGGCGCTCGCCGGGTGCACGTGGGTGGCGGACGTCGCGAACGCGCACGGAGAGGTGCCGGACTGGCTCAGCGAGGGCCGCGAGGTGTGGGCCTGCATCGCCCCCGACGCCATCCGGATCCTGCCCTCCCCGACCTCCGACGATCCCCCCGTTCCTACCGACCTCGTGTCGGAAACGCGACCTATACGTCGCGGTTGACGAACCGATATCGGTGAGCGCGATGTAAACCGGCCCTGCCTTTCGCGGCGTCATGATGACCGAGGACGCCGAGAGGGGTGCGTGTGCGAGCACATGACGGGGAGTACGCCGAGTTCGTCAGCGCCCGCGGCACGGCGTTGCTGCGGACGGCGCACCTGCTGGCCCGCGGACCGGCCGATGCCGAGGACCTGCTGCAGACCGCCCTGGTGAAGACCTACCTGTCCTGGCCCAAGCTGCGGGACGTGGCCGCGGCGGAGGCCTACACCCGGCGGGTGCTGGTGAACACCTCGGTTTCCTGGTGGCGGCTGCGGCGCAATCGTGACGAGCAGCCGGCGGCGTTTTTGCCGGACCAGCACGTCGCGCACCCGGCCGCTGCGCTCGGCGAGCGCGCCGTGATGATCGCCGCGCTTTGGCAGCTCTCCCCGCAGCAACGCGCCGTCCTGGTACTGCGGTTCTACGAGGACCAGTCCGAGGCGCAGATCGCCGAGACGCTCGGCCTGGCGCCGGGCACGGTGAAGAGCCATTCCTCGCGCGGGCTCGCCCGGCTCCGCGAGCTGCTCGGCGACCATGACGAGCTCACCACGGAGGAACAGCGATGAACGACCTGGGGACGCGCCTTCGCGCCGCGCTGCACGAGGAGGCCGCTGCGGTGCGTGCACCGGCACGGTTGGCCGACGAGATGGTCTTCCGGGGAGCGCGGGCCCGGCGCCGTCGTCGTACCGGCGCTGCCGTCGCGGCGCTGGCGCTCGCAGCCGCCCTGGTGCCGGTGCTCCAGATCGTCGGCGGCACCACCGGCAGCGTCGGCCCGCTCGCTCCCTCCGTGACGCGCACCCCGCACAACAGCACGGCACCCGCGCCGGTCCGGAACCCGAACGCCTGGATCGCCGGTCTGCCGGGCGGGCCGCCGCCGGCCGTCCCGTTCGTGGAAGGAATGACCTACCACTGGTCACCGCGGCCGAGCCTTGACGCGGCGTACCCGATCCCGGACGTCAACACCAACGTGTTCGGTCCCGTGCACGGGGGCGTCATGGTCAGCCTGACCGGGGTCGCGGGCACCTTCCATCCGCAGTTCGGGATCGCGTCACCCACAGGGCAGTTCCTGCGTCTCGGAAGGGGATCGGCGTATGGGATGGCGGCCTCCCCGGACGGCCGCGAGGTCGCCGTCGCCGACACTCGCGCGCACCGGATCCAGGTGTACGACGCGGGGACCGGCACGCCGCTGAGCTCGATGAGCGCCACGGATGCGCGGGTGCTGTCTTGGGGACCGGGTGGGGTCTACTACGAAACCGGAGTCTTGTCCGGCAACGGGAACATCTGGGTGTGGAGCCCGGGGTCCGTCGCCGGCCCCAGGACTGTGGCTGCCGCGCTCAACCGGCACGGCGTGGGGCTGTCGATCACGATCAGCTGCACGCGGCTTGCCACTCCCGACACCCTCAGCGACTGCCTCCCGCTCCCGACCTCCGCCGCCGGGCAGGAGGTCGTCTCCAGCGACGGCCGGTACGTGGGCTACATCGCGATGGCACCGGACAGCGATGTGCGCGTCCACGAGCAGCGCGGCGCCTGGGTGGGGGTGCTCGATGTCGCGACCGGCCAGACCACGCGGCTCACTCCCCGCCTGCCCTCCGGAACCATCGACGACCGAGGACACAACCTGGTCTGGGGGCCCGACGGCAAGCTGCTGTTCGTGGTGACCAGCCGTCACGGCCACCCTCAGTCGACCGCGTCCATGGTCCGCTGCTCGGTCACCGGTGGCTGCGACGTCGCGCTGCGCGACGTGACAGGCCCCGGCAACGACTTCTTCCCGACGCTGGCACTCACCCCGCCCCTCGTCTCCTGACCCGCTCGTCAGGGCTCCTGACCGGCTATGGCCGGTCCCCCTCTGACAACTCGGCTAGGAGCGGGAGCTACGGCGGCGGGTCGGCTTCCAGTCGAAGCCGAGCGCCGTGGAGGCGAAGCGCATCGCGATGCGGTAGGCGCGCTCGGGGTCCACGACCGGGTCCTCGAGCGCGACCTGGATGGACAGGCCGTCGAGGAGCGCGGCGAAGGCGACCGCGAACTCCTCGGCGTCGACGGTGGCGATCTCCTCGTGGTGGATGCCGTCGCGCACCACCTGGGCGACCATCGAGCGCCAGCGCTGGTCGAGCTCGACCCGGTCCTTCTTGACCTCCGGGTGCCGGAACGCCTGCGTCCACAGGTCGAACCAGAGGCCCCACGACCCCGGGATCTCGCCCTGGGTCTGCGGCACGCAGGTCAGGTGCACCAGCGTCTCGAGCCGCTTGACGAGGGATGGGGTGCTGGCCAGAAGCTCGTCGGCCATCGAGTAGAAGGTCTGCTCGGAGAACCGGAGCGCCTCGGTGAGCAGCGTGTCCTTGGTGCCGAAGTAGTAGATGACCAGCGCCGGGCTGGCTCCGACCCGCTTGGCAACGTCGGAGATCCGCGTGTCTGCGAACCCGCGCTCGGCGATCAGCTGCGCGGCGGCCTCCAACATCTGGTCGCGTCGCTGGTCGGCCACGACGGCCGAGTCGGCCTTGATCGCCATTACTTCCGTCCCGGTCTCTCAGTACTTGCCGGGCAGCGTAACACGCCCATAGACTGAACAGTCAGTCAACCCAGGAACGGTCGGGCCCAGAAAGCACAGTCAGCCTGGCGGAAGCGGGTGGAGGGATGTCCCAGGAGTACGACGCCATCGTCGTCGGCGGTGGCCATAACGGGCTGGTCGCCGCGGCGTACCTCGGCAGAGCCGGACTGCGCACCGTGGTCCTCGAGGCGCGGCCGAAGACCGGCGGCGCGGCCACCACCGAGCAGCCGTGGCCGGACCATCCCGACGTGTCGGTGACCCGGCTGTCCTACGTGATGAGCCTGATGCCGCCGACCATCCTCCGCGACCTGTCGCTGGAGCAGCACGGCTACAAGGTGCACCCGATGGGCCCGTACTACCAGGCGTTCCCCGAGGGCGGGTCGCTGACCATCTACGAGGACGACGCGGTCCGCACGCAGGAGGAGATCGGCCGCTGGTCCAAGCACGACGCACGCGCCTGGGTGGAGTGGAACGGCTGGCTCGAGTCGCTGGCCGACGTGCTGGCGCCGATGCTGCTCACCGTGCCGCCGGCCGTCGGGTCGCACGACCCCACCGAGCTGGCCGCGCTGGCCAAGCTGGTGTGGCGCAACCGTGGCGTCGACGCGCGCACGGTCGCCGACATCACCCGGCTGATGACGATGAGCATCGCCGACCTCCTCGACGACTGGTTCGACTCCGACCAGGTGAAGGGCGCGATGGCGGTCAACGGGGTGATCGGCACCTGGGCCGGACCCTACGAACCGGGCACCGCCTACGTGATGGCACACCACTCGATCGGCGACGTCGGCGACGGCCGGGTCGGCAGCTGGGGCTTCCCCGAGGGCGGCATGGGCGCCGTCGCCACGGCGATCCGCCGCTCGGCCGAGTCGTTCGGCGTCGAAGTGCGCACCGATGCACGGGTGGACCGGCTGCTCGTGGGCGACGGGCGGGTGCTGGGCGCCGTGCTCCGCGACGGCACGGAGCTGCGCGCGCCGGTCGTGGTGACCAGCCTGCACCCGCGCACCGCCTTCCTCGACCACATCGGACCGGCGCACCTTCCCGACGACTTCGTCCGCGACATCCAGCGCTGGCGCACGCGCAGCGGGGTGGTCAAGATCAATCTCGCGCTCTCCGAGCTGCCGGACTTCACCGCGAACCCGAACACGGTGAGCACCGAGCACCTGACCGGGTCGGTCGAGATGGCGCCCAGCATGGCGTTCATCGAGCGCGCGTTCATCGACGCCCGGGAGGGGCGCGCGGCCACCGCGCCGTTCTGCGACGGCGTCATCCCGACCACCGTGGACAAGACCCTGAACCCCGACGGCACGCACATCTTCTCGATGTTCACCCAGTGGGTGCCCGAGGACTGGAATCTCGAGCCGCACCGCAGCGACCTCGACGCCTACACCGACCGGATGATCGACCTGTACGACGCGGTGGCGCCCAACTTCAAGGCCTCGATCATCGCCCGGGACGTGGTCGGCCCGCACCAGATGGAGACCGAGTACGGCCTGGTCGGCGGGAACATCTTCCACGGCGAGCTCTCCCTCGAGCAGCTGTTCCACATGCGGCCGGCGCCCGGGTACGCCGACTACCGGACCCCGATCGCCGGGCTGTACTACGCCAGCTCGGCCACCCATGCCGGCGGCGGCGTGTGCGGCATCCCCGGCCTGCAGGCCGCCCGCGCCGCGCTGCACGACGCGCGGACGTCCCGCTGGTCGCCGCGAGCCTGGCTGGCCGCACGACGGGCATGACCCCCGAGCGGCTCGCCCGGATGCTGGAAGCCCGCTCGGTGGCCGTGGTGGGTGCCAGCGAGCGGGCCTGGTCGTTCGGGCTGCGGGTCACCACCGAGGCGCTGCGCAGCCCCTCGCGACCCCGGGTGCACCTGGTGCACCCTCGGCACCGCGAGGTGCTCGGTCACCCGTGCGTGCCCTCGCTCGCCGACGTGCCGAACCCGGTGGACCTGGTGCTGATGGGTGTCCCGGACCGGCTGCTCCCCGAGCAGCTGACGCTGGCCGCGAAGCGCGACGACGCCGGCGCGGTGGTGTTCGGCAGCGCGCACGGCCTCGGCCCCGAGCTGGTCTCCGCCGCCGGCCCGATGGCGGTGTGCGGCGGTGGGTGCATGGGTTTCGTCAACGTGGCAAGGGGAATCCGCGCCATCGGCTATCTCGAGCGGGAGCAGCTGCCGGTCGGACCGATCGCTCTGGTGACGCACTCGGGGTCGGTGTTCTCCGCGCTGCTGCGCACCCGCCGGCGCCTCGAGTTCTCCCTGGCGGTGTCGTCGGGGCAGGAGCTGGTGACCACCACCGCCGACTACCTCGGCTATGCCCTCGACCTCCCCGAGACCCGGGTCGTCGGGCTGTTCCTGGAGACCATGCGCGACGTCCCGGCCCTGCGCGCCTGCCTGGCCCGGGCGGCGGAGCGGGACATCCCGGTCGTGACGCTGACCGTGGGCGGTTCTCCGGTGGGGCGGACCCTGGTCGACGCGCACTCCGGGGCGTTGGCCGGTGACGACGCCGCCTGGGAGGCGCTGTTCGCGGCGTACGGCGTGCACCGGGTGCGCGACCTCGACGAGATGGCCGACACCCTGGAGCTGTTCGCGATCGGCCGTCGGGCCGCGTCGCCGCGGACGCTGGCCACCGTGCACGACTCGGGCGCGGAGCGGGTGCTGATGGCCGACACCGCCGAGCGGCTCGGCGTCGAGCTGGCCACGCTCTCGTCCCAGACCCGCGACAGGCTGGCCGGGCTCCTCGGCGACGGGCTGGCCCCGACCAACCCGCTGGACGTGTGGAGCACCGGCGCGGACACCGAGGAGCTGTTCACCGAGTGCCTCGCCGTGCTCGCGGACGACCCCGCGGTGGGCGTGGTCGCGCTCGCGATCGACCTGGTGCCGGAGTACGACGGGGACCAGTCCTACCCGCTCGCCGTGGAGGCGGTGCTCGGGCGCACCGACAAGCCGGTGGTCGTGCTCGCCAACATCGCCTCGGCCGTCGACCAGGAGGCGGCCGGCCGGCTGCGCGCGCAGGGCGTGCCGGTGCTCGAGGGCACGGTCACCGGGCTGCGGGCGCTGGCTCATCTGCTCGCCCGTCGTACCCCTCCGGCGGGAGACGCCATCGTGGACGAGGCCCGGCGCGACCGGTGGCGGGCCCGACTGGAGACCGGACCACTGACGACGGGCGAGTCGATGACGCTGCTGGAGGACTACGGGATCCCGGTAGCCACGACGCTGCCGGCGCGGTCGGCCGACGAGGCGTCGGCCGCGGCCGCGATGGTCGGCTACCCCGTGGTGCTCAAGACCGCGGCTGTCTCGCACAAGAGCGACGTGGACGGCGTACGCACCGGGCTCGCGGACGAGGAGGCGGTCGCCGCGGCGTACGCCGACCTTGCGGCCCGGCTCGGATCGGGCGTCGTCGTGCAGCACCAGCAGCCGGTCGGCGTGGAGGCGGCGCTCGGGCTGGTCCGGGACCCGCTGCTCGGGCCGTTGGTCGTCGTCGCCGCCGGGGGAACGCTGGTCGAGCTGATCGGCGCCCGGGCGGTCGCGCTGCCTCCGGTCAGCCCCGCACGGGCGCTGGAGATGCTGGCCGGGCTGGTGGTGGACCGGCTGCTGGACGGGGTGCGCGGCCGGCCCGCGGCGGACCGGGACGCCGTGCTGGACGCGGTGCTCGCGGTGTCCCAGCTGGCCGTCGAGCTTGGCGACCGGCTCGATGCGCTGGACGTGAACCCGCTGATCGCCACCGCCGACGGCGCGGTCGCCGTCGACGTCCTGGTGATCCCTCGTTGACCCGGCACGCCTACTCGACCCGGCACGGCTGCCCACTCGACCCGGCATCACCGCCCACCCGACGGGATGGTTCAGGAGGCGGACTCCGGGAAGGGCAGCGCGATCGGGTCGGCGGCCAGCCGACTGCGGCCGTGCTCGTCGAACCGGTCCAGACCCAGGTCGGCGGCGTCCACGACGCCGCTGCTGCCGGTGAGCACCAGGTCGGCCGCGGCCCGCGCCACCCCCGGCCCCCACATCATCCCGTGCCCGCCGGCGGCCGCGACGACCGTCCCGGCCACCGGCCCGTCGGCGGTCAGCGCCGGCCCGAGGATCGGCAGGTGGTCGGGGGTGAAGTCGATGGTGGCCGCCCACGCCTTGCGCAGCCCGAGGTGTGCGGTCACCGGCACCAGCCGGGCCATCCGCTCGCGCATCTTCTCGTAGTAGCCCCAGTCGAACTCGAGGGCCTCACCCGGCGCCTCGGTCGGGTTGCTCATCCCCCAGAGAATGCCGCCCTCTTCCGGCCGCCAGTAGATGCCCGACGCCACGTCGAACACCATCGGCAGCCGGGCGGCCGCCAGCTCGGGATGCGGCCCAGTGACCACCACCTGGTGCCGGGCGCCGCCGGCCGGGATCCGCACCCCGGCGGCACGGCCGACCGCCGCGAGCACCGGGCCCCCGGTCAGCACCACCCGCTCGGTGGCCACCTCGCCCCCGGACGTCCGCACGCCGACGACCCGGCCGGAGCGGAGCTCCCAGCCGGTGAACGCGACCCGCTCGGCCACCTGCACACCGGCGGTGAACAGCGCGGCGGTGTAGGCGAGCACGTTGCGAGGCGGATCGATGTACCCGTCCCCGGGTGCGTACGATGCCCCCTTCGTCTGGTCAGGGGCCATCGCCGGGTTCAGAGCGTCGAACTCGTCGGGCCCCACCCAGCGCACGTCGACGCCGAGCTTCTGCTGCATGACGATCCGCTCGTGCGCCGCCGCGACCTCCGCGTCGGTGAAGCACGGCATGGCGTACCCCTGCGCCACGAAGCCCGAGTCGATGCCCAGCATCTCGACCTGACCGGCGTAGAACTCCCGGCTGAACAGGCCCAGCCGCACCGCCGGCTCCGTGCCACCCTGCGCGCGCACCATGCCGGCTGCGCGCGAGCTCGCGCCCTTGCCGAGGGTCTCTGCTTCCAGGAGGAGTACGTCGGACAGCCCGGCCTGGCGCAGGAACCAGGCGCACCACGCGCCCACGGTCCCGCCGCCGACCACCACCGCCTCTGCGGTGCGCGGAACGCTGGTCATGACTCCAGACGCTGGCATAGACTGAACAGTCAGTCAACCCTCCGCGGAGCTGCCATGTACTCCCTGTCGTCCGCCGACCTCGCCCTTCAGGCCAAGGCCCGTGCGTTCGCCGACGAGCTGATCCCCCACGAGGTCGCCGCCGAGCAGAACGGCGGCCGGCTCCCGGAGCCGCTGGCCAAGGCGCACCACGAGCGAGCTCTCGAGCTGGGTCTCTACGCCACCAACATGCCCACCTCGGTCGGCGGCCAGGGATGCTCCGCGCTGCAGCAGGTGCTGGTCCAGGAACAGGCGGGCCGGGTGACCAACGCGCTGGGCTGGTGCATGCACACGCCGGCGGCGTGGTGGCCCGACGTCGCCAACGATCTGCAGCGGGAGCGCTGGCTGCTGCCCACGGTCCGCGGGGAGGTGCAGGAGTGCTACGCGATCACCGAGGAGGACGCCGGCTCCGACGTGTCCGCGCTCCGGGCCACTGCCCGGCGCGACGGAGACTGCTACGTCCTGGACGGGGTGAAGTGGCACGTCACCTCCTACAACGAGGCTGGCTACGCGTTCTTCCAGGCGGTGCTCACCGACGGTCCGCACCAGGGTGAGCAGGCGCTGTTCGTGGTGGACCTCCCGAGTCCCGGGGTCCGGGTCGTCCGCAGCCCGTCGTACTCCCACACCATCGGGCACGAGCACCCGATCGTCGCCTTCGACGGCGTCCGGGTGCCGGCCGAGCACCTGGTCGGCGGCGAGGCGGACGGGATGACGTTCGTCTACGAGTGGTTCCGGTTCGAGCGGCTGATGGTGGCCGCCCGCTGCCTGGGTGCGGCCGAGCGGCTCGTCGAGGAGGCGACGACGTTCGCCCAGGAGCGGATCGTGCAGGGCCGGCCGCTGATCGAGAAGCAGCTGGTGGCCGCGATGCTCGCCGACAGCGCGACGGAGCTGTTCGCCGCCCGGTCGATGACCTACGAGACCGCCCGCTCCGTCGACGAGGGGATGGACACCAAGCTGCTGCACGGGCGCTGCTCGATGGTCAAGCTGTACGCCTCCGAGATGGCGAACCGGGTTGCGGACCGGGCGGTGCAGGTCTTCGGCGGCCGGGGCTACATGCGCGACAACGTCGCTGAGCGGTTGTACCGGGAGCTGCGGGTGGAGCGGATCTGGGAGGGGACGAGCGAGCTACAGCGGCTGATCGTCGCCGACCAGCTCGGCAAGCGCGGGCTGGCCGCGCTGGTCTGAGGCGGTTGCGATCGAGGTGCCTCGGGTATGTGGGGATCATGCATCTTTCCCGGCCGGTCCGTCTGTTCGCTCTGACTGCCGCCGGTGCTGCGCTGCTCGCCGGCTGCTCCTCGGGGGGCACGAGCGGTGGCCAGGCGGCCACGGCACCGAGCACCACGCCGGCGTCGGCGCAGTCCGAGGGCCCGAACGTCACCGAGGCGACGCCGGAGCAGCCCGCGGTGTGTCACGGCCGGTCGGTGCCGGACATGGTCGGGAGGACCGAGCCGAGCGTGGTGACCGTGGCCACCCAGAACGGGCTCGGCAGCGGCATCGTCTACCGCAGCCACTTCATCCTCACCGACCAGCACGTGGTCGCGCTGCAAGAGGGCCAGCCGCAGACCTTCGACACCGTCAAGATCTCGCTGGCCGACGGGTCCACGATCCCGGGCAAGGTGGTCGGCAGCGACCTGCTCACCGACCTCGCGGTGGTGAAGGTGCAGCGGGACCTGCCGCCGCTGACGTTCCGCACCAGCCTGCCGCGGCCCGGCGAGACGGTGCTCGCCATGGGCAGCCCGCTCGGCTTCACCAGCTCGGTCACCGAGGGCATCGTGTCCGCGCTCGGCCGCGACCTGCCCGCCGGCCAATCCAACGCGTTGCCGCTCGTGGACCTGATCCAGACCGACGCGCCCATCTCGCCGGGTAACTCCGGCGGTGCGCTGCTCGACACTTGCGGCCACGTGGTCGGCGTCAACGAGGCCTACATCCCGCCGCAGTCCGGCGCCGTCGCGCTCGGCTTCGCCACCCCCTCGGTGATCGCCGTCCCGATCGCCAACCAGCTGATCGAGCACGGCCAGGCGCAGCACCCGTACCTCGGTGTCCAGGTCACCGACCTGACCCCGCAGATCGCGCAGTCGCTCGGCACCAAGGCGACGTACGGCGCGGTGGTGGTCGGCGTGGTCAGCGGTGGGCCGGCCGCCAAGGCCGGTGTCCAGCAGGGCGACGTGATCACCGCGCTGGCCGGTCACCGGGTGGAGAGCTACGCCGACCTGCTCGGTGAGCTCCGGCTGACCACGCCCGGGCACACGGTGAAGATCCGCGTGGACCGCAACGGGACCGCGCGCACGCTCCAGGTGACGATCGGGTCCCGCGCCTCGAACGGCTGAGCCCCCAGGCCTGGGCGCTGGCCGCTGCTAGCATGCCGAGCGTCGGGCCCCGGGTATCGGCTGGCTGGGCGCCGCTGCCCTGGGCTATGAGGGCATCCGTCATGCCTCGGTGATGCTGGTCCTGATCGGCGCGGCGTTGGCGTTCTGCAGCATGGTGGCCACCCTCTTCGGCGCGGTCGCCGAGGGCATCCGTCTCGCCCGCCGTACCTCCTAGAGCGGTGGTCCCTGCTGCCGGCGGGGGTGGGCGGCGATCACGCCCGCGAACCACCGGTAGGAGTCCTTGGGCGTCCGCCGCTGGGTCTCGAAGTCGACGTGCACCAGGCCGAACTGCTTGGTGAACCCTTCGGCCCACTCCCAGTTGTCCATCAGCGACCAGATGTAGTAGCCGCGGACGTCGGCGCCCTCGGTGATCGCCTGGGCTACGGAGCGCAGGTGCCCGTCCACGAAACGGATCCGGTCCGGGTCGTGCACCGCGCCGTCGGCGTCCGGTACGTCGTCGTAGGCGCAGCCGTTCTCGGTGAAGTAGAGCGGGGTGAGCGCCGCGCCGTACCTCTTGGTCATCGACACCAGCAGCTCGCGCAACCCGTCGGGGGCCACCGGCCAGCCGAACGCGGTGCGCGGGTACCCCTCGACCGGGACCAGTGCGAACGGCATCTCCTCGGGCAGCTCGACCCCGGTGGGCACCTCCGTTGTGGTGGCCGTGGCGGGGTCGGCGATTCGGGTCGGGTAGTAGTAGTTGACCCCGTAGAAGTCCAGCGGTGCCTTGATCACCGCGAGGTCGTCGGCGACGGTGCCGGGCATCAGCTCGGCGAACCCTTCCGGGTAGCTGCCGAGCAGCACCGGGTCGGCGAACAGCCGGTTCCAGAGCGTGTCGTAGAGGTCAGCGGCCAGCCGGTCGCCGTCGCTGTCGGTGGCCGGCCACGCCGGCGAATGGTTGTTGGCCGTGCCGATCGCCCTCACGCCCGTCGTACGCAGTGCCGCCGCGGCCCGGCCGTGCCCGAGCAGCAGGTGGTGCGCGACCGGAAGCGCCTCGAGCAGCAGCCGCTGGCCGGGCGCGTGCTGGCCGACGGCGTGGCCGAGCATGGTGGCCACGCTCGGCTCGTTGACCGGGATCCACTGCGCGACCCGGTCGGCGAGCTTGAGGCCGACCAGGGTGGCGTACTCCGCGAGCCGGTCGGTGGTGTCCCGGTTCCGCCAGCCGCCGGCGTCCTGCAGCGGTTGCGGCAGGTCCCAGTGGTAGAGCGTGGCCATCGGCGCGATGCCGCGCTCGAGCAGCGCGTCGACGAGCCGGTCGTAGAACGCCAGCCCCTTCGAGTTGGCCCGGCCGCGGCCCTCCGGCTGCACCCGCGGCCAGGAGATCGAGAACCGGTAGCCGTCCAGGCCCAGGCCGGCCATCAGGTCCACGTCCTCGCGGTAGCGGTGGTAGTGGTCGCAGGCCACCGCGCCCGTGCTGCCGTCGGCGATCCGGCCCGGCTCCTTGCTGAAGGTGTCCCAGATGCTCGGTCCGCGCCCGTCCTCGTCGGCCGCGCCCTCGACCTGGTACGCCGCCGTGCTCACCCCGAACGCGAACCCCTCCGGCAGGGTAGGGAACTGCTCGCTCATGCCCTCACCCTTCCAGGTCCGCCACGATGTCGGTATGCCCACCGCGACGTATGGGTCGCGTTTCCGACACGATGTCGGTATGAGCGTGGAGGTACGACGGGGGGCGGACCGGTTCGTGACGCGGATCGAGGGGATCGTCTCGCGGCACAGCTTCTCCTTCGGGGAGCACTACGACCCGGGCAACGTCGGCTACGGCCTGCTCCTGGTCCACAACGACGACCTGCTCGCCCCGGGGGCGGGCTACGACACCCATCGGCACGCCGACACCGAGATCGTGACCTGGGTGGTCGAGGGCCGGCTGGCGCACGAGGACTCGACCGGGCACGTCGGCGTGCTCGGCCCCGGCACCATCCAGCTCACCAGCGCGGGCAGCGGCATCACGCACTCGGAACGGAACGCCTCGGCCGACGAGCCGGTCCGGTTCGTGCAGATGCACCTCCCCCCGGACGAGCCGGGAGCCGCCCCGTCGTACAGCCAGGCCGGGGTGCGGCTCGAGCCGGGAGCCTTGGTGACCGTCGCGTCCGGCCGGGACGATCGGCCTGGAGTCGTACCGCTCGGGAACGCCCGTGCCACCCTGCACGCCGCGCGACTCGATGCGGACGACACGGTCGTGCTTCCGCACACGGCGTGGCTGCACGTCTACGTGACCCGAGGCACGGCCCACCTCGAAGCCACCGGACTGTTGCACGAAGGCGACGAGGTCCGGGTCACGGACGAACCACACCGGCGGCTTGCGGGCACCCTGGCCGGCACCGAGGTGCTCGTCTGGGAGATGGGCTGACCACCACGACGCGGTGGGCTCACCGCTGGAGTGCCGCGCAGACCGCGAGCGCGTAGATCCGCCGCAGCTCGGTGAAGGCCTGCGGGCTCCCGTGCGGGGTGATCTGCGCGTTGATCGAGACCACGGTCGAGCTCCTGCCGTTCCGGCTGGCGGCCACGAACTGGGTGTAGCCCGCGGTGTTGCCGGTGTGCCCGTAGACCGTCCCGCACCGGGTCTGGTAGCGGAACAGCGCAAGGCCCGCCGAGTTCGTGCCCGGGCCGGTGGGCTCCGAGCTGCCCGGGATGAAGGTGAGCTGGGCAGCGCGGGTCTTCCGGTCGAGCCCCTGGCCGCGGACGTACGCCCGCACGAACGCGTTGGCGTCTCGCGGTGTGGAGACGACTCCCCCGGACGCCCATGCCCAGCCGGCGGCGAACACGTGGGTGACGTCCTCGGGCGCCGCCGGAGGCGCCACGGCGTACCCGTGGATGAACGGGGCCGGGAGCCGGACTCCACGGGGCAGGCTGGTGTGCGACAGACCGAACGGCCCCAGCACGAGGTGCTGCAATTCTGCGGCGTAGGACTTTCCGGTGGCCCGTTGGACCATCAGGGCCGCGATGACGTTGTCGGTGTTGGAGTACCGGTACTTCGTGCCGGGCGCGAAGTCGAGCTTCGGTGCGGCGTACGTCGTCAGCACCCGCGGTGGCGGTGGCTTCAGAGGCGAGGCCACGACAGCCTGCCGGAACTTCGTGGACTGGCTGAAGTCAGGGATGCCGCTCGTGTGCTGCAACAACTGCCTCAGCGTCACGGGCGACCAGGCCCGAGGCAGCTTCGGCAACAGGTCACCCACGGTGCTGCCCAGCGACAGCTCACCATCGCTGACGAGCGCTAGAGCGGTGGCACCGCTGAACGCCTTCGCCACGCTGGCGAGCCGCATCGAGTCGCCCAGCCGGAAAGGTGCGCCGGTGTCCACGTTCGCGGCGCCCGCGCGGTGCAACTCGAGGTGACCACCGCGCTGCACCACCACGGCGATTCCCGGCGGACCGTCCGGGTTGCGGACGAAGGCGGTCAAGGCCCGGTCAAGTGCGCTCGACGTGGGCGCTGCTCCCGGGGAAGCAGCCGCCGTGCTTCCGACGCCCAGGCCGGCCGTCGAGACGCAACCGAGCACCAGCGTCACCATCGACGCCCACCACCACCGCGTGCGGTGCCTGCGCATGCCGTCCACGCTCCTCAACCGCCGTCGGCCGGGCTGGGCGTCTGCTGCTTCAGCAGCAGGCCGACCAGGCAGACGAGCCCGGCCTGCCACACCACGGCGAAGAAGACCACGAGCAGCGGCCACCAGTTCTTGAACCCGTCCGAGACCACCAGCCATGGCAGCGTCGCGAGCGCGATCATCAAGGCGATGCCGGTCACGTAGGTCGCGGCCGCAGCGGTGCGGTACCCGTGGCTGCGATCGGCGTGCGGATGGATGCCGAGCGCGCCGACATCGTCCGGCGGATGGTCCTTCACCATGTGTCGAGCCGAGCGGTAGACCCGAGTGCCGGGATACCGCGCGGCCAGCATCCTGCGCGCTCTCGGTGCGGCCCACGGATTCCAGCGCACCGCGGCAGGCAGGGTGACCGCCTCGATGCGAGCCGCCGCTGCACGGAAGCCGCGCTCGCCCAGGACGCAGCGACCCCGGACGGCGATGACCGCGTTCGCCGGACCGAAGGAGACGGTCGCGGTGCCGGGCAGGTACCAGCCGTAGAGCCCACAGCGGCAGTCTCTGTCCGGCGGCGCGTGGTCCGCACCCGAGGCGCAACGGGCCCGCTCGAGCCTGCCGTCCCAAGGCCCGGATCCGGGATGCACGAGGGGGTACAGCCCGTCGGCACGCAGCTCGAACTGGCGGTAGCCGCGCAGCTCACCGGGCACCAGCGCCACTTCGCGGCGTGGTGCAGGCACCGGCGTGGTCATGTCCGCGCCGGGTCAGGTTCCGTCTGCCGGGCGGGCTCGCCCTGCGGGGCGGGCTCTGTCATCGGCTCATCCGTCAGGGGTAGGAACTCGACTTCGCGGTGCTCGGTCCCGATCTGTCCCATGACGCGCTCCCCTCGCCGAGGCTCACAGCAGGTCCCCTGCTGACGCGGGCTCCCTCACCCATCTTCAACCCCGCACGCGCGCACGTCGAGGGCCTGTTCCG
>DASTWW010000170.1:0-2799 GCA_035765755.1 Nocardioidaceae bacterium | reverse complement strand
GGTGTGCGGGATGGTCACCTTCTTCGAGCCCTCGACGTCGTCTCCGCCGCCGACGCGGCCGGTGCTGAGCACGTAGACCTCGAAGTCGTAGTCCATCGACTCGATCATCTCGCCGAGCCGGTTGCCCTGCTGGTACTGCGGGCCCATGAAGAACGGGTTGGTGCCCGGGACCCGGAGGAACTTGCCGGCCTCGGCCTTGCCGCCGGCCGAGGTGCCCTTGGTCTCCCCGAGCATGTAGTAGGCGACGGCCTGGTCCACGCTCTTCATCTTCGTGACCGCGGGAATGATCGACTCGTTGCGGTTGAGGATCAGCAGGAAGTCGGCCTTGCCGAGCTTGCGCGGGTCGTGGTGCGGGATCTCCGAGAGGGAGAACGTGCCGCGGCCGTTGGCGGTGTAGGAGTCGTCGAAGAAGTCGACCTTGCCGTTCGCGTCGACGGCGACGTTCTCCAGCCAGCCGCTCGGCTTGGTCAGTGCGCCGTAGATGGTCGGTTCGTCGTTCGGGTCGAGGCCGATGGTCTTGGCGAAGCAGCCGTTCTCGGTGGCGTAGCAGTCGCCGCCCTTGACCAGCGCCACGATGTCGTCCTGCACCGGCAGGGAGTCGTTCTGCCGGGTGAAGGTGGTGGTGGTCTTGCCCGTTCCGGACAGGCCCACGATCAGCGCGGTCTTGTCACCGTCAGCGGTGGGGATCACCTTCGCGCCGGCGTGCATGGCGAGCGCGCCCTGCCGGTAGACCCACTCCATCCACATCCGCAGGCCGCCCATCTTCGACTCGCCGAAGTAGTCGATGTTGAACACCCGGGTCACCTCGTTCTCGAGGTCGATGGTGACCAGCTTGTTGTCGGGGAAGCCCTCCGCCGGGCAGGTCGGCGTGTAGATGACGGTCAGCGCCTTGGACTCGTCCCAGTCGGCGTCCTTCGGGTAGTACAGCTGCTGCTGCATACCCGGGATGTTGGCGGCGGCGGTCTCGATGTAGAGCCGGGCCGGGCGGCGCAGCGGGGAGTTCTCCGGCCCGATGTAGCCCTCGATGAGGATCATGTCCTTGTCGGCAATCCACTCCTCCTGCCGGCGCACCACTTCGGCGTACTGCTCGGTGGGCATCGTCGGCTTGGAGTACGGCGCGGGGTCGTCCGTAGCGATGAACGTGGACCCGGCCGACCTAGAGGTCACCCGCGCCTTGACGTGCCAGTTGCCGAACTCCGTGCGCTCGGCGTTCGGCATCTTCGAGACCAGCTCCTTGATCTCGTCCTGAGTCGGGTTCGCCGTCACGGACTTGGCTGCGGGGAGTGCGATCGCCACCTGTCTTCTCCTTCGTCTGACCTGGGTGTCCTGTGAGGTTATCCCCAGCCCGCGGCGGACCATTCGCGGGGCGTGACGAACCGGATATGCCGCGCATCTGACCCTTGTGGGAGGCTGGTGTGGGAACGTGGGGGTCGTCGGAGGCGTTGAGCAGGTGAAGGCCCCCGTTTGGGCCGAGAGGCCGCCTAGGAGGAAGAGTGCAAAGCAGCAACCCCGTGTTCGCGCGGTCCGCCGGGTTCAACGGCCGGTCGGGCACGAACATGTACGGCAACCGGACCTACCCGGGCAACGGCATCACCTACCCGGCGTACGGCACCCCGACCGGCGGCGGCGGTGGGCCCACCGCGCCGTCTGCTCCGTCGTACGTCGACCAGGGGCCGATGACCATCGACTCGGTGGTCCAGAAGACCGGCATCACGCTGGCGCTGCTCGTGCTCGCCGCCGCGGCCACCTGGGTGCTGCTCCCAGAGGGCATGTACCCGCTCGCGATGGGCGCCGTGCTCGTCGGCATGGGCCTCGGCTTCGTGGTCTCGTTCAAGCGGGTGGTCAACCCCGGCCTGGTGATGGCCTACGCGGTCATCGAGGGCATCTTCCTCGGCGCGGTCAGCCGGGTCTTCGAGAACGCCTTCCCCGGCATTGTCGGCAACGCGGTGATCGGGACGATGCTCGCCTTCGCGGGCACGCTGGCTGCGTACAAGTTCTTCAACATCAGCGTCACCCCGAAGTTCCGCAAGTTCGTGGTGATCGCGAGCTTCAGCTTCGTCGGGCTGATCCTGGTCGACTTCGTGCTCGGCCTGTTCGGGCTCAGCTTCGGCTGGAACGGGTACGGCGCGGTCGGCTTCATCGCCAGCGTGGTCGGTCTCGCGCTCGGTGTGCTGATGCTCGTGCTGGACTTCGACTACGTCGAGCGCGGTGTGGCCGCCGGGCTGCCCGAGCGGGAGTCCTGGCGTGCTGCGTTCGGGCTGACCGTCACCATCGTCTGGCTCTACATCGAGCTGCTGCGGATCCTGGCGATCCTGCGCGGCAACTAGCGACGCCAGGCCTGGGGTCCGCGGTCGGGCATGCTTCACCCGCTCATCGGGGTGGGCGGTGGCTCAGCTGGTGTCGAGGTTGGTGGTGCCGGTGTGGTCGACGAGGTAGCGGCGGCCGTGGGGTGAGCGCCACAGGTAGAGGCCGGGTTCGGGCATCGCATAGGTCCAGCCGCCGTGGGTCGGGCACCTCGTGGCCGTCGACCGCGGCGTGGGAGTCCAGGTCCAGCACCCCGGTGACCCGCACGTCGGCGCGGCCCACCCACTCGCGGATCTTCGCCAGGGTGGCCGCGCCGAGGCCTTCGACCCGGCCGATGCCGGCGCCGGCCTCGACGGCGTCTTGGTGCAGGTGCACATACAGGTCCACCCGCGGCCGCCGGCGCAAACCCGGACCGGCCGTCCCGACCGGCCCGGCCGCGCGGCGCGCGGGTCCGGAGGCCGGTTCGCCGGCGTGATCGGCCTCGCCGTCGACCAC
>DASTWW010000169.1:0-19222 GCA_035765755.1 Nocardioidaceae bacterium | reverse complement strand
ACCGTGGCTTTGACGTTCCTGCTGCCGAGGTACCATCGCCACTACGAACGTGCGGGCTCTGCCAGGGTGTGAGCCACGAGCCGTGGCCCCGGACCCGATTTTTGGACACGGGTCACCTTGTGCTAGTTTTCACAAGCCAGTTAGAACACGGCAATCGAGCCCGGGGCGCAGGCCCCGACGACCAGCTTTCCACCTCGGGGCCCCGGCCCCGTCGACCAGGGACGGCCGCCATCATGACGACCGACGCGTCGCTACCGCTCTCGCGGCGCACCGTCTTGGAGTGCGGCTGTGGTAGCGTCGCCGCTTTGGATCTGCACCGTTTCTTCCGTTCTGCCGGGATGGGCCTCGCGCGCGTGATCTACGGAAGTGGGTCGGGTGATGGGCGATGACGACAACCAGGACAAGCCACTCAGCGGGCGCGACATGGTCGGCCTCGGTGGGCTCATCGTGGGCTGCGTCGTCGTCGGCCTGGTCGTCGGCCTCCTCGTCGACAACGCGGCCGGCACCACGCCGGTCTTCACGCTGGTCGGGATCGCGGCCGGCATGGCCGGCGGAGCCGCCGGCTTCTGGCTCCGGGTGCGCCGCTACCTGCGCGGCTGAGCGACCCGTTTTCGTCCCCGCGGGGCCCGAGCGCACGAAGGGCAGGAACGCATGAACCCCACCGATGACGTCCCCGCCGGCACCACCGGCGCCGAGTCCACCCCGGGTCCGGCTCAGCCGCAAGCCCAGTCTCAGCCCCAGTCTCCGGCGCAGCCTCGTCCGACCCTGGCCAAGGTGCTGCGCGACCAGCGCCGGGTCGTGGCCCTGGCGCTGATCCTCGCCGCTGCCTCGCTGTGGGTGTTCGTGCCCATGGGCGAGTGGCAGGTGGGCGTCTTCGTGGCCATCGGCATGCTGCTCGGGCTCGGCAACCACGTGGCCACCGAGCTGTCCCTGCTGCGGATGATCACCTCCGGCGCGCAGCTGAGCCGGTCCGAGATCGCCTCCTCCGCGCTGGTGCGCCTGCTGTTCGTCGCCGTCCCGGCGGTCGTGATCGCCGTGGCGTTCTGGTCGGTGGGGCTGACCGCCTTGATCGGCCTCGCACTGTTCCGTCTGATCACGCTGGTGATGACCGGCATCCCGCTGCTGAAGGAGCTGAAGGCATGATCCGCGCCGAGGGGATCGAGATCGGCAACCACGTCACCGTGACGGTTGCCGGGATGACCCTGAACCTCGACACGATCTGGTCCACCGTGATCGCGGGGGCCATCGTGATCGGCCTCGGGTTCTGGATGCGGTCGAAGGTGACCAGCGGCGCGCCCAGCAAGATCCAGCTGATGTGGGAGGGCGTGGTCAACGAGGTGACCACCCAGGTGGAGGGCAACCTCGGCCGGGTGCACCCGTTCGTCGTACCCCTGGCCGTGGCGCTGTTCTTCTTCATCCTGATCTCGAACTGGCTGGAGCTGATCCCCACCGCCGACGTGGTCAAGGCGCCCACCGCGGACGTCAACCTGGTCTACGCGCTGGCGCTGCTGGTGATCGTCGGGGTGCACATCTTCGGGATCCGCGAGCGCGGGCTGAAGGGCTACCTGAAGCACTACGCGCAGCCGAACCTGGCGCTGCTGCCGCTGAACATCATCGAGGAGATCGTCAAGCCGTTCACGCTGGCGCTGCGACTGTTCGGCAACATCTTCGCCGGCGGCATCATGATCGCGCTGATCGCCTTCCTGCTGCCTCTCTACACGGTGTGGGGCGCGGACGTGATCTGGAAGCTGTTCGACATGTTCATCGGCGCGATCCAGGCGTTCATCTTCGCGCTGCTGACCGTCTTGTACTTCGGCATGATGAGCTCGCACCTTGACGATCACGCCGAGGCCGAGGAGGTCGCGGAGGACAACGATCTCGAACTGGAAGAGGCGCACTGATCCTCGGGTCGGGCGTCAAGGAAAGATAAGAGAAACAAGGGGCCGCCGGGCAACCCGGCGATAATCAAGGAGAGACAGTGGCAGCATCAAACATCGACTCCGCCATCAAGCTCGCCGGTGCGTTCATCGGCGGCGGACTCGCCCTCGGCGGCGGCGCCATCGGTGGTGCGATCGGTGACGGCCTGGCCGGTAGCTCGTACATCCAGGGCGTCGCACGTCAGCCGGAGGCGCAGGGACGCCTGCAGACCATCTTCTTCCTGACGGTCGGTCTGTGTGAGGCGTTCTTCTTCATCAACCTGGCGTTCATGGCGCTGTTCGTCTTCGTGCTCGGCAAGTGACGGCTGGGTCGACAACCTAGGACGGGAATCAAGCAGATGGACAACGTGGGCAGCGTCCTCGTGCCGATGGCTGCGGAGCCACAGAACTTCCTCGTTCCGAACCTGACCTTCGTCGTGGAGCTGATCGCCTTCGCGATCATCCTGTGGGTGCTCGGGAAGTACGTCGTTCCGCCGGTCAACAAGGCGATGACGGAGCGCCAGGAGAAGATCCGGAAGCAGTTCGAGGACCTCGAGCAGGCTCAGGCCGACGCTCGGGCTGCCGAGGAGGGCTTCAAGGCCCAGATGACCGAGGCCCGCCACGAGGCGGCCAAGATCCGCGAGGATGCCCGGGAGCAGGGCGCGGCGATCATCGCCGACATGCGCAAGCAGGCGCAGGAGGAGTCCGACCGGATCCTCAAGCACGCGCGTTCCCAGCTCGAGGCCGAGCGCCAGCAGGCCGTGCAGCAGCTGCGCGCCGAGGTGGGCGCGATGGCCACCGAGCTCGCCGAGCGCATCGTGGGCGAGTCGCTGTCCGACGACGAGCGGCGCAGCCGCACGGTGGAGCGGTTCATCGCCTCGCTGGAAACCCAGGAGGCCTCCACCTCCACGGGAGTGAGCTGACATGCCCGCAGGTTCGGCCCGGTCGCTGTCGGCCGTGCTGGAGAAGACCGACGAGGTGCTGCTCGCCGGTGCGGACGCCGGCCAGCTCGGCGACGAGCTGTTCGCGCTCGCGGTCACCATGGACACCCGGCACTCGCTGCGCCGGGCGCTGACCGAGCCCGCGGTGCCGGCCGAGACCAAGGGCCGGCTGCTGCACACCCTGCTGCGCGGCAAGATCTCCGACGCGACCTTCGAGGTCGTCGGCGAGGCAGTGCAGCACCGCTGGTCCCAGGGCTCCGACCTCGGCGACGCGCTCGAACGTGCCTCGGTGACCGCGCAGGTGGCCCGTGCCGACCAGGCCGGGCACCTCGACGAGCTCGAGGACAACCTGTTCCGGTTCGGGCGCATCGTCGACGCGAACCCCGAGCTGCGTGACGTGCTGTCGGAGGGCGGCTATCCGCTCGAGGCCAAACAGCGGCTGCTCGACGACCTGCTCGGCGGAAGGGTCGACGAGCCGACCCGCCGGCTGCTCGGCCAGGCGGTGGCCGCGCGGCACCGCTCCCTGACCGTGGTGCTGGAGACCTACCAGAAGGTGGCCGCCGACCGGCGCAGCCGGCTGGTGGCCACGGTGTGGGTGGCCGGGCCGCTGAGCGAGGACCACAAGGAGCGCCTGGCCCGGGCCCTCTCGGCCGAGTACGACCACGAGATCCACCTGAATGTGATCGTCGAGCCGCAGGTGCTCGGCGGGGTCCGGGTCGCGGTCGGCGACGAAGTGATCGACTCCACCATCGAGACCCGGCTCAAGCAGGCCCGCCGACGGCTGGAGCACTGACCCACGACCACGCCGGCGGAGCCGGCTGAAGATCCACAGACAACCCAGGTCACAACCGCAGGAGAACAGAGGCAACACAATGACCGAGCTGACGATCCGCCCCGAGGAGATCAAGGAGGCGCTGCAGCAGTTCGTCTCCGACTACCGGCCCGAGGCGGCCTCCCGCGAAGAGGTCGGCCGGGTGGCCGAGGCCATGGACGGCATCGCCCGCGTCGAGGGACTGCCCTCGGTGATGGCGAACGAGCTGCTGGAGTTCGAGGACGGCACCCTTGGCATCGCGCTGAACCTCGACCTGCGCGAGATCGGCGTCGTGATCCTGGGCGACTTCGCCGGCATCGAGGAGGGCCAGCAGGTCCGTCGTACCGGCGAGGTGCTGTCGGTGCCCGTCGGCGACGGCTACCTCGGCCGGGTCGTCGACCCGCTCGGCCAGCCGATGGACGGCCTCGGCGACGTGGCCACCGACAGCCGCCGGGCCCTGGAGCTGCAGGCGCCGTCGGTGGTGCAGCGGCAGAGCGTGAACGAGCCGATGCTGACCGGCCTGAAGGCGATCGACGCGCTCACCCCGATCGGCCGCGGCCAGCGCCAGCTGATCATCGGTGACCGCCAGACCGGCAAGACCGCGATCGCGATCGACACGATCATCAACCAGAAGGCGGCCTGGGCCTCCGGCGACCCGACGCAGCAGGTGCGCTGCATCTACGTCGGCATCGGCCAGAAGGGCTCCACGATCGCCTCGGTGCGCGGCGCCCTCGAGGAGGCCGGCGCGCTGGAGTACACCACCATCGTGGCCGCTCCCGCCTCCGACGCGGCCGGGTTCAAGTACCTCGCGCCGTACACCGGCTCGGCCATCGGCCAGCACTGGATGTACCAGGGCAAGCACGTGCTGATCGTCTTCGACGACCTCAGCAAGCAGGCCGAGGCCTACCGTGCGGTGTCGCTGCTGCTGCGCCGCCCGCCGGGCCGCGAGGCGTACCCCGGTGACGTGTTCTACCTGCACAGCCGCCTGCTGGAGCGCTGCGCCAAGCTGTCCGACGAGATGGGTGCCGGCTCGATGACCGGTCTGCCGATCGTCGAGACCAAGGCCAACGACGTGTCGGCCTACATCCCGACCAACGTCATCTCGATCACCGACGGCCAGATCTTCCTCCAGTCAGACCTGTTCAACGCCAACCAGCGGCCGGCGATCGACGTCGGCATCTCGGTGTCCCGGGTCGGTGGCGCCGCGATGTTCAAGGCGATGAAGACCGTGACGGGCTCGCTGAAGGTGGACCTGGCGCAGTACCGCGCGATGGAGGCGTTCGCGATGTTCGCCTCCGACCTCGACGCGGCGTCTCGGCAGCAGCTGGACCGCGGCGCGCGGCTGATGGAGCTGCTCAAGCAACCGCAGTTCAGCCCGTACCCGTTCGAGGAGCAGGCGGTGTCGCTGTGGGTGGGCCTGTCCGGGCGGCTCGACGCGCTGCCGGTCGAGGACGTGCTCCGCTTCGAGCGCGACTTCCTGGACTACCTGCGCCACGAGCACGGCGGCATCCTGGACGGCATCCGGGAGTCCCGGAAGTGGACCGAGGATTCCGAGCAGGCCGTGGCCTCCGCCTACGACCGGTTCGCCGAGCAGTTCGAGACCAGCGAGGGCAAGTCGCTGGCCGCGGGCCGCGAGGAGTTCGAGGCGCTGCCCGACGAGGACGTCGAGCAGGAGCAGATCGTGAAGCAGAAGCGAGGCTGACGTATGGCTGTCTCCCTGCGTGAGATGCGCGGACGGATCAGGTCGGTCCAGTCCATCAAGAAGATCACGCGCGCCATGGAGCTGATCGCCGCCTCCCGCATCATCAAGGCCCAGCAGCGCGCGCACGCCGCCGAACCTTACGCCCGCGAGCTGACCCGCGCCGTGTCGGCGGTCGCGACGTACTCCAACGTCGAGCACCCGCTGACCACCGAGCCGGCGGAGTCCCGACGGGCCGCGGTGCTGGTGATCACCAGCGACCGCGGGCTGGCCGGGTCCTACTCCTCCGGCGCGATCAAGCAGGCAGAGCGGCTGGTGGAGAAGCTGCGCGCGGAGGGCAAGGAGATCGACGTCTACGTCTGCGGACGCAAGGGGCTGACCTACTACACCTTCCGCAACCGCGAGGTCGCCGGCAGCTGGACCGGGTTCTCCGAGACGCCGCGCTATGCCAACGCCCGCGAGGTCGGCGAGGGCCTCATCGGCGCGTTCGTCGCCGAGGACGGTCCACGCGCGGTCGACGAGGTACACGTGGTCTACACCCGGTTCAGGTCGATGCTCATCCAGGAGGCCACCGACATGCGGCTGCTGCCGCTCGAGGTGGTCGAGGGCGAGGAGAAGCCTCCGCCGGAGGAGGTGCTGCCGCTCTACGAGTTCGAGCCGAGCGCCGCCGAGGTGCTCGACGCGCTGCTCCCGAAGTACGTCGCGAGCCGGATCTTCTTCTGCATGCTCCAGGCTTCGGCCTCGGAGCTCGCCGCCCGGCAGCGGGCGATGAAGTCCGCGACGGACAATGCCGAGGACCTGATCCAGAACTACACCAGGATCGCGAACCAGGCCCGCCAGGCCGGTATCACCCAGGAAATCAGCGAGATCGTCGGTGGCGTCAACGCGCTGGCCGATGCGAACGCCGGTCGATAACGCCGCTCGATTACGGAGTAAGTGAGAGACATGACTGCCACCATTGACGAGACCACCCAGGAGCAGGTCGGCGGCGCCGTCGGACGCGTCGCCCGAGTGACCGGCCCCGTCGTGGATGTCGAGTTCGCCGCCGACGGCATCCCCGAGATGTACAACGCGCTGAAGGTCGACGTCGAGATCGGCGACACCACGCGCACCCTCACCCTCGAGGTGGACCAGCACATCGGCGAGGGCATGGTCCGGGCCATCTCCATGCAGTCCACCGACGGCCTGGTCCGCGGCGCCGCGGCGCGCGACACCGGCGAGGCGATCAGCGTCCCGGTGGGCAACGAGACCCTGGGTCATGTGTTCAACGCGATCGGCGAGTGCCTCAACCTCGAGGAGGGTGAGAAGCTCGAGATCCAGGAGCGGTGGGGGATCCACCGCAAGGCACCGGCCTTCGACCAGCTCGAGTCCAAGACCGAGATGTTCCACACCGGCATCAAGGTCATCGACCTGCTCACGCCGTACGTCCAGGGCGGCAAGATCGGCCTGTTCGGCGGCGCCGGTGTCGGCAAGACCGTGCTGATCCAGGAGATGATCGCTCGGGTCGCCAAGGACCACGGCGGTGTGTCGGTGTTCGCCGGCGTCGGCGAGCGCACCCGTGAGGGCAACGACCTGATCACCGAGATGACCGAGGCCGGCGTCATCGGGCAGACCGCGCTGGTGTTCGGCCAGATGGACGAACCGCCGGGCACCCGGCTGCGGGTGGCGCTGTCCGCGCTGACCATGGCGGAGTACTTCCGCGACGTCCAGAACCAGGACGTGCTGCTGTTCATCGACAACATCTTCCGGTTCACCCAGGCCGGCTCGGAGGTCTCCACGCTGCTGGGTCGGATGCCCTCCGCGGTGGGCTACCAGCCGAACCTGGCCGACGAGATGGGCACGCTGCAGGAGCGGATCACCTCGACCCGGGGCCACTCGATCACCTCGATGCAGGCGATCTACGTGCCCGCCGACGACTACACCGACCCGGCGCCGGCGACCACGTTCGCGCACCTGGACGCCACCACCGAGCTGTCCCGCGAGATCGCCTCGCTGGGCATCTACCCGGCGGTGGACCCGCTGACGTCGACGTCGCGGATCCTGGACCCGCGCTACATCGGCAGGGACCACTACGACACCGCGACCCGGGTGAAGTCGATCCTGCAGCGCAACAAGGAGCTGCAGGACATCATCGCGATCCTCGGTGTCGACGAGCTGTCGGAGGAGGACAAGGTCGTGGTGTCCCGGGCCCGCCGCATCCAGCGGTTCCTGTCCCAGAACACCTACGTGGCCAAGCAGTTCACCGGCATGGAGGGCTCGACCGTTCCGCTGGAGGACACCGTCGAGGCGTTCACCAAGATCTGCGACGGCGAGTACGACCACGTCGCCGAGCAGGCGTTCTTCATGTGCGGTGGCCTCGACGACGTCGAGCGCAAGTGGGCTGAGATCCAGAAGAGCCTCTGATGCCCGCGAACATGCACGTAGAGTTCGTCTCCGCCGACCGCAAGCTGTGGTCGGGCGAGGCGACGGTGGTCAACACCCGCACGCTGGCGGGCGAGATCGGCATCATGGCGCACCACACGCCGCTGCTGTCGGTGCTCGCACCCGGCAAGGTCGACGTGCGGACCGCCGACGAGGGTCACTGGGTGGCCGCCATCGACGGTGGCTTCATCTCGGTGGCGAACAACCGGGTGAGCATCCTCTGCGAGCGCGCGGAGATCTCCCACGAGAGCGACCTGGAGGAGGCGCGCAGCCGACTCGAGGCCGCGAAGGAGCGGGAGTCCCACGAACAGACCTGAGGGCGGTGGCTCGGCCTTTCGCTGGACCGGCCGGACTCACGTCCGGCCGGTCCGTCGGTCTGTCGCTCGGTCTGTGCTCATGGGGAGGCGGTAGATGCCGGTATGGGAGTGGCTGGCGGACTCCGCCGGTTCGTTGCTGCTTCTTGTGCTGGTCTACGGCCTTGCCCTCGTCGTCCGTCGCCGGTGGATCTCCCGTCACGGCGGCACCTTCGAGTTCAGCGTCCGCGTCCGGTCCGGTAGGGCCGGGCGCGGCTGGGTTCTCGGGGTCGGCCGCTACTCCGGCAGCCTTCTCGAGTGGTTCCGGGTGTTCTCCCTCGCGCCGCGGGCCCGGCTGACGTTCAAGCGTTCGGAGCTGGAGTACGTCGGACGCCGGGACCCGGCCGGAGTAGAGGCGTACTCCCTCTACGCCGGGCACGTGATCGTCACCTGCAAGACCCCGGTCGGGACGCTGGAGGTGGCGATGAGCCCGGAGGCGCTGACCGGCTTCCTCGCCTGGCTGGAGGCCGCGCCGCCGGGTCAGCGGCTCCGTCGCCGCTAGCGCTCCCCGCCGGGCTTCCACAGCACGTCGCCGCGCTCCCGGTTGGCGTAGCGGGCCAGGATGAACAGCAGGTCCGAGAGTCGGTTGAGGTACTTGATCGCCGCGACGTTCATCGTCTCGCCGTGCTCGTCGAAGGCGGCCCAGGCCGAGCGCTCCGCACGGCGGGTCACCGTCCTGGCCACGTGCAGCAGCGCCGCCCCCGTCGTACCTCCGCTGAGGATGAACGAGCGCAGGTTGGTCAGCTCCTCGTTGTAGTGGTCGCACCAGCCCTCGAGCCGGTCGACGTACTCCGGCTCGATGCGCAGCGGCGGGAACTCGGGGTTCTCCACCACCGGCGTGCAGAAGTCCGCGCCGACGTCGAACAGGTCGTTCTGCACGGTCGTGAGCACCCGCACGACGTCCTCGTCGAGGTCGCCTTGGGCGATGGCCACGCCGATGTGCGCGTTGGCCTCGTCCACGTCGGCGTACGCGTGCAGCCGCAGGTCGTTCTTCGACGCGACGCTGTTGTCGCCGAGGCGGGTCCGGCCTGCGTCGCCGGTGCGCGTGTAGATGCGGGTGAGGTTGACCATGGGGCCAGCCTAGGTGCTCTATCGTTCTCGGGTGCACGATGCCGGACCGCCGTCGTCCGCCGCGCTCGACGGGGTGCGGCGAATCATGCTGTACGGCGTCACGGGTTCCGGCAAGACCACGGCCGCGGCCCGGCTGTCGGCGGTGACCGGGATCCCGTGGACCTCGGTGGACGACCTGACCTGGGAGCCGGGCTGGAAGGCGGTGCCCGAGGAGGAGCAACGACGCCGCGTCCAGGCGATCTGCAGCGCCGAGAGCTGGCTGCTGGACACGGCGTACGGCGCGTGGCTGGACGTTCCGCTGCAGCGGGTGGAGCTGGTGGTGGCTCTTGACTACCCGCGCTGGTTCTCCCTGCAGAGGCTCGTTCGACGGACGGTGCGCCGGATGCTCGACAAGCAAACGACCTGCAACGGCAACGTCGAGACGTGGCGCGGACTGTTCGGTCCGGACGCGATCATCGTCTGGCACTTCAAGAGCTTCCGCCGCAAGCGTGAACGGCTGCGGTCCTGGATGATCGACGCGGACGCGCCACGAGTGCTCCGTTTCACCAAGGCACGCGAGCTCGACGCCTGGATCGACTCGCTCGGACTGGCAGATCGAGACCATCCCGTTACCTGAGCGGACAACCGTGAAGGGGTTCCCCTACGTCATAGTGGGTAAAGGACGGCGGACGGGGGTCGCCCCCGTCGTACACCTGGGAGTGGCATGGAACTCTTCGCCGACGGCGCCACGCTGGTCCTCGACGGACGCTTCGACGGGCGTTCGTCGGCAGAGGTACGCGCCGCGCTCTACGACCGCATCGGCTCCTGCACCGGCGACGTCGTCGTCGACCTCTCCCAGGTGGAGTCGGTCGACGCCACCGCACTCAAGCTGCTCGCCGCCGCCACCATGGTGATGGAGCGTGACGGCCGTCAGCTGGTGCTGCGCGGCTGCAGCCCGGCCTTGCGCCGGGTCATCCTGTTCACCAGGATGCGGCGCCTGGTCCAGGTCGAGCGGGAGCCGCGCCCGATCTCCGCCTGACCAGCCCGGCAGCGTGCAGGCTGTGACCTGTTCCGCACGTGGTGCAGTTCACATCCCGATGACCGGACGGCCCCGTCCGCCGTACTGTCAGTAGGTATGACGCACGAGGATGCCGGCGCCACGGCCCATCCCAAGGACCGGCCCTGGGTGATGCGCACCTACGCCGGACACAGTTCCGCCCGCGAGTCCAACGCGCTCTACCGCCGCAACCTCGCCAAGGGCCAGACCGGGCTGTCGGTCGCCTTCGACCTGCCCACCCAGACCGGCTACGACCCCGACCACCCTCTCGCCCGCGGCGAGGTCGGCAAGGTCGGCGTACCCGTCTCGCACCTCGGCGAGATGCGCGCGCTGTTCGAGGACATCCCGCTGGCGCAGATGAACACCTCGATGACCATCAACGCCACCGCGATGTGGCTGCTCGCGCTGTACCAGGTGGTGGCCGAGGAGCAGGCGGGCGACGGCGCCGACCTCGAGGAGGTGCACGGGCTGCTGGCCGGCACCACCCAGAACGACATCATCAAGGAGTACCTCTCCCGCGGCACCCACGTGTTCCCGCCGGAGCACTCGCTGAGGCTGACCAGCGACCTGATCGCCTACACCGTCAACCACATCCCGAAGTGGAACCCGATCAACATCTGCAGCTACCACCTGCAGGAGGCCGGCGCGACGCCGGTGCAGGAGCTCGCCTTCGCGATGTGCACCGCGATTGCCGTGCTGGACACCGTCCGCGACTCCGGCCAGGTGGCGGCGGAGGACTTCGGCAAGGTGGTCGGCAGGATGTCGTTCTTCGTCAACGCCGGCGTCCGGTTCATCGAAGAGACCTGCAAGATGCGGGCGTTCGTGCGGCTGTGGGACGAGCTCACCAGGGACCGGTACGGCGTGCAGGACGAGAAGCACCGGCGGTTCAGGTACGGCGTGCAGGTGAACTCGCTCGGGCTGACCGAGGCGCAGCCGGAGAACAACGTGCAGCGCATCGTTCTCGAGATGCTCGGTGTCACGCTGTCCAAGAGCGCGCGCGCCCGCGCCGTACAGCTGCCCGCCTGGAACGAGGCACTCGGCCTGCCGCGACCGTGGGACCAGCAGTGGTCGCTGCGCCTGCAGCAGGTGCTGGCGTTCGAGTCCGACCTGCTGGAGTACGACGACATCCTCGACGGATCCCCCGTGATCCAGGCCAAGGTCGACGAGCTCGTCGCCGGCGCCCGCGAGGAGATGGACCGGGTGCTGGCGATGGGCGGCGCGGTGGCCGCCGTGGAGTCCGGCTACATGAAGCAGCAGCTGGTCGCGTCGCACGCCGCGCGCCGGGCGCGCATCGAGTCCGGCGAGGACACGGTCGTCGGGGTGAACTGTTTCGAGACCACCGAGCCGTCCCCACTCACGGCGGACCTCGAGGCCGCCATCCAGGCGGCCGACCCCGAGGCCGAGCGGGCGGCGGTGGAGAGCGTGCGGACCTGGCGCGAACAGCGTGACCCGGTCGGGGTCGCCGACGCGCTGGCCCGGCTGGTCGAGGACGCGAAGTCCGGCGCGAACCTGATGGAGGCCACCCTGGCGGCGGCGCGGGCCGGCGTCACGACGGGGGAGTGGGCCGGTGCGCTGCGCGAGGTGTTCGGGGAGTTCCGCGCCCCGACCGGGGTCTCCGGTTCGGAGGGTGCGGCTCCGGCCGGCAGCGAGCTGACCCGGCTGCGCGAGCTGGTGCGCAACACCGGGGAGCAGGTCGGCGGCCGGCTGCGGCTGCTGGTCGGCAAGCCCGGGCTGGACGGGCACTCCAACGGCGCGGAGCAGATCGCGGTGCGCGCCCGGGACGCCGGCTTCGAGGTGGTCTACCAGGGGATCCGGCTCACCCCGGAGCAGATCGTGGCCGCGGCGGTGGCCGAGGACGTGCATTGCGTGGGACTGTCGATCCTGTCCGGCTCGCACATGGAGCTGGTGCCGGCCGTGCTCGACGGTCTGCGCTCGCAGGGGGCCGGCGACGTGCCGGTGGTGGTCGGCGGCATCATCCCCGCCGGCGACGCGGCCCGGCTGCGGGAGATGGGCGTCGCCGAGGTGTTCACGCCGAAGGACTTCGGACTGACCGAGATCATCGCCGGTATCGTCGAGCAGATCCGGCGTGCGCACTCCTTGGACTAGATTGAAAGCATGTCCGACCTGCACTGCGCCGCCACGCTGCTGTTTCTCTCCTCAGACGACGAGGCGGCGGTGGCCAAGCTGGCCGCCGAACGGGTGGCCCTGGTGTACGACGGACAGCACGCCGAGGCTTCGAAGCCGACCGCGGACCTCGCCGCGGCCTTGCACGTCCGCGCGGGCTCGCTGGCGAAGCCGGTCACGACCGATGGCGTGCGCAACCAGGAGCCAGGCACGATGCGGGTCCTCGGGGAGCTGGCCGACCAGCACCGCGGGGAGACGGTGGTCGTGGTGCTTGCCGATGCTCCCGAGCCGTTCAGGATGAAGGTCGACGCGGACGGCACCCGGCTCGAACCCCTGGGCTAGCCGGGGTCCACACCGGGTTGCACGAAGCCCGACTCGTAGGCCAGCACCACCGCCTGCACCCGGTCCCGAAGTCCCAGCTTGGCGAGCAGCCGCCCGACATGGGTCTTGACCGTCGCCTCGCCCAGGGTCAGCGCCTTGGCGATCTCGGCATTGGACATCCCCCGAGCGATCAACCGGAGCACCTCGCACTCCCGGTCGCTCAACGACGCCAGCGTCGGGGGCACGCCCGAGCCCGGGGGTGGCAGGGCCACGAACCGCTCGACCAGCCGCCGGGTCACGGTCGGCGCGAGCAGGGACTCGCCCCGGGCGATGACGCGCACGGCGTTCACCAGCTGTTCCCGCGGGACGTCCTTGAGCAGGAAGCCGCTGGCGCCGGCTCGCATCGCGTCGTACACGTACTCGTCGAGGTCGAAGGTGGTGAGCATCAGCACCTTCGTCGCGGACGAGGCATCGCAGAGCCTTCGGGCGGCCTCGATGCCGTCCATCTCCGGCATCCGGACGTCCATGAGCACCACATCGGGCCGCTCCTGCGCCACCATGCGCAGGCACTGCTTGCCGTCGGCGGCCTCGCCGACCACCTCGATGTCGGGCTCGAGGTCGAGGATCAGCCGGAAGCCGGTGCGCACCAGCTCCTGGTCGTCGCACAGCAGGACCCGGGTCAAGGGGCAGCCACCACCGGGGTCATCCCGTCCAGCGGCAGGGTCGCCGCGACCACGAAGCTGCCGCTTCGGTCCGGTCCGGCGACCAGGCTGCCGTGCACCGAGGCAACGCGCTCCCGGATGCCGACCAACCCGTGGCCACCTCCCGGCTGGCGGCCCGGCCGGCCCGCCTCGTTGCTCACCCGGACCTCGACCCGGCCCGCCGTCGCGGAGACCCGCAGGCTGGTGGGCACGCGGCCGGCGTGCTTCATCACGTTGGTCAGCGCCTCCTGGGCGATCCGATACACCGCGAGGTCGACCGCCGGTGCCAGGTCCAGCGCCTCGGTGTCGATGACCACCTCGAGAGGAAGTCCCGCTGCACGCATCCCGGCGACCAGCTGGTCGATGTCTGCCAGGCCCCGAGCCGGACCGCGGCCGGCCTCCGGCTCGTCGGCGGGGCGCAGCACGGACAGCATCTGACGCATGTCCGTCAGCGCTTCGCGGGCGCTCGTCCGGATCGCGCGCAGCGGCTCGCCGGCCAGGGACGGGTCGTGCCCCAGGGCCGCCTCGGCCGCATCGGCCTGGACCGCGATCACCGACACCGCGTGTGCGACCACGTCGTGCAGCTCGCGGGCGATGCGCACGCGCTCCTCCGCCACGGCCAGCCGGGCCAGGTCCTGCTGGTGGGTCTCGGCGTACGTCGCCCGCTCACGCCACTGGCGGATCCCGCGGCCGAGCAGCCAGGCGCCGCCGAACACGAGCACGATGAACACGTAGTCGGTGCCGCGGTCGAACCGCTCCTGCAGCACCTGGCCACCGACGATCACCGCTCCGCCCACCGCGGCGAGACCCTCGTCGCGCTCCGCGGCCACCGAGTAGGTGAGCACCAGGTAGACGGCCAGCGCCCACAGCGAGCCGGGGGACGACGCGAGCAGGGTCTGCAGCAGGCCGGCCGCGGTGGAGACCCCTGCGGCGAGCACCGGGACGCGGGTGCGCCCGGCGACCGCGATTGCGAGCAGCACCCCGAGCGGCAGCGTGACGGCGAGGGGTCCCTCGTCGGGCTTCCCGGCCAGGATGCTGGCCACCGCGATCAGCAGCACGAGTCCGCCCAGCGCCAGGTCGCGGACGGGGAAGCCGCCGACCGATCGACGCACCGGGTGCCCGCGCACCGCGGGCCAGGACAGGGCCACCGACTGATCGTAGGGGCCCAGCCGGCCCACCGGGTCCGCTTCCAGGGTGAACGGAGTCCACCGTGCGGTGGAACCTCTGCGGTCAGGTTCATCCCCGGCGGGACCCCTCGTCCGCGTCAGGGCCGATGTGCCACGGGCCCCACCGGCCGCACGCTGAACCCCGATGCGTCCGGCGAGCGGCCGGGCGCCGGAACGCACGAAGGGAAAGCAAGCATGAACCTGCACCGCCGCGTCGCCGTCGTCGGCCTGGTCCTCGGACCACTCACGTTCGCCGTCTCCGACCTGCTCCGCCGTCTCGTGGAGCCCGGTGGGGCCGCCGGTCCAACGCAGACCGCCGCCGCCGTGCACCAGCACTCGTCGCTGTGGCTGCTAGCGGGGACGCTGAGCCTGGTCAGCCCGCTCCTGTTCCTGCCGGGGGTCGTCGCCGCCGTTGGCATGGTGCGCAGACGTGGACGCGTGATCACCACCGTGGGCGGCTACCTGTTCGGAGCCGGACTGATCGCCGCGATGGGTCACATGGTCGGCTTCTTCGGCCTGTTCGGCCTCTACGACCGGGCCGGCGTTCCCTCCTCCGCGGTCCGGGCGCTCGACGCCGCCTCCGAGCGGTACCCGTCGTTGGTCGGGTTGATCGTGCTGTTCGTGGCCGGGCTGGTCGTGGGCCAGCTGCTGCTGATGGTCGGTCTGCGCCGGGCCGGTGTCGTGCCGACCTGGGCAGTGGTCGCCTGCGTCGTCGAGATCGTGGCCGGTACCACGGGCGGCCTCACGGCCGGGCTGGTCGGCCTGCTCTCCTGGGTCGTGGCCTTCGTGCCGGTCGCTCGCGCGGTGCACCGGGCGGACGCGGCGCCCGTGGTGGTCGGGGACGCGGTTGCGGCCTGAAAACTTGGGCAAGGCGGATAACCTGAGGGACGACCTACGTCCGCGCCGCGACGTCGTGAGCAATCGGGGAGTCTGGAACGGTGAGTGCCCGCGTTGTCCCGGCAGCTCTGGTCGCGTTGATGGTCGTGTCCGGTTGCTCGGGCACGGGCAGCCACCGGGTGGTCGACTACCCCTCCGCTCCCGCATCAGGCTCGTCGCCTCGACCGTCCCCGACACCGGGCGGGCAGCTGCCGCCGCCCGCGACGCCGCCGTCCGCGCCCATGGACGACCTGGAGCAGGCGGTCGCCGCGCGGCTGGGGCAGCAGGTGGCCCGCGAGCAGCTCGACCTGCAGTACGTCGCCTGCCCGCACTGGCGCGGGCAGGCGCCGCGGCAGCTGACCTGCCGGGGGTACGTCGACGGGGTGAGCGCCGCGATCCACGTCAAGCTGCACCGGCTGACTGGGGGAGCGGTCAGCTTCAAGGCACGGCTCGGCCACGGGCTGATCGCCACCTCCAAGCTCGAGCGGCAGCTGCGCGTCGACGGGTTCCGCGCGGTGGACTGCGGGCAGGCGCCCGCCTACCCGTCGGTGGTCGGCAGCCACGTGGTGTGCGCGGTGAGCAAGAACGGCGAGCATAGGTTCGTGGTGGCCACCGTCACCACCCGGTCCGGGGCGGTGGAGATCACCGGATACTGACCGACCTCCGAGTCGCATCGGGCAGACTCGTGCCATGGCCAGGGTGATCGTGGTGGGCGCCGGGGTGATCGGGCTGTCGTGCGCCGTACGCCTGCTCGAGCGCGGGCACCGCGTCGACGTACTGGCCAGGGAGCTGCCGCTGGAGACCACCTCGGTGGTCGCCGCCGCGCTCTGGTACCCGTTCCGGGCCTACCCGCAGGACAAGGTCGCGGCCTGGTCGCAGGTCGGCTACCGGGAGCTGGCAACGCTCGCGGGGGTCGCCGGCAGCGGGGTGCGGATGATGGTCGGCAGCGAGCTGCTGCGCGCGAAGGCCGCCGATCCGTGGTGGGCGGGCGCGGTGCCGGGGCTGACCCGGGTGGACGCGCCGCCCGAGCCGTACGTCGACGGGTGGGCGTTCACCGCGCCGGTCGTCGACATGCCGGTGTACCTGCGCTGGCTGGCCGAGCGGGTCCGCGAACGGGGCGGCACGATCACCCGGCTGGCGATGGCCCAGCTGCCCGACGGCGCCGACGTGGTCGTGAACGCCAGCGGGATGGGAGCCCGGCTGCTCGCCGAGGACCGCAGCGTGACGCCGGTGCGGGGGCAGGTGCTGTACGTCGAGCAGGTCGGCCTGGACCGGTGGTGGCTGGACGGGTCGGGGCTGACCTACGTGGTGCCGCGCGCGCAGGAGGTCGTGGTCGGCGGGACCGAGGAGGAGGGGGTCTGGAACCTGTCGCCCGACCCTGCAGTCGCCGCACGAATCCTGGAACGGGCCACCGCGCTGGTGCCGGCACTGGCCGGCGCGCGGGTGCTGCGCCAGAAGGTCGGGCTGCGGCCGGGCAGGCCGGCGGTGCGGCTGGAGGAGCAGCGGGTCGGCTCCACCCGGGTGGTGCACTGCTACGGGCACGGGGGTGCCGGAGTCACGCTCTCCTGGGGCTGCGCCGCCGACGTCGCCGCCCTGGTCTAACCGACATCGTGTCGATATCGCGACGTATGCGTCGCGGTAGGCGTACCGATGTCGTGTCGATATCGCGACCTATGCGTCGCGGTAGGCGTACCGATGTCGTGTCGCTAGCGCGACCCATGCGTCGCGGTGGACGCACCAATATCGGTTCGTCAGAAGAGGCGCTGGGACGGGTCGTCGAGTCCGCGGAGAGCGTCGTAGTCCACGACCGCGCAGGCAATGCCCCGGTCGGTGGCCAGGACGCGAGCCTGCGGCCTGATCTCCTGGGCGGCGAAGATGCCGCGGACCGGGCGCAATGCGGGGTCGCGGTTCAGCAGCTCCAGGTAGCGGGTCAGCTGCTCGACCCCGTCGATCTCGCCGCGCCGCTTCACCTCCACCGCGACGGACCGCCCCTCGACGTCGCGGCACATCAGGTCCACCGGTCCGATGGCGGTCGGGAACTCCCGTCGTACCAGCGTCAGGCCGTCGGCCAGGTGCGCCGGATGCTCGGCGAGCAGCTCCTGCAGGTGCTTCTCGACGCCGTCCTTCTGCAGCCCCGGGTCGATGCCGAGGTCGTGCACCGACTCGTGCAGCACCTCGTCGATGAGGATGCGCAGCGTGTCCTGCTCCCTGCCGGTGACGGTCCACTCCGCCGTACCGTCCTCGCCGCTGACCTCCACCACCTTGCACGGCGGAGACATCCAGTTCAGCGGCTTGTAGGAGCCGCCGTCGGAGTGGATCAGCACCGACCCGTCGTTCTTGACCAGGATCAGCCGGGTGGCCATCGGCAGGTGCGCGGTCAGCCGGCCCGCGTAGTCGACCTGGCACTTGGCGATCACGATGCGCACGGCGGGACCCTACCCCGCGAGGGGGTGAACCACCTCACGGCGGGGGCGGCGTGCCGCGTGGCATGATGCGAGCCATGACGAGCAGCGCACGCGAGTTCTCCACGATCGGGGTCGTCGGCCTGGGCACGATGGGGGCAGGCATCGCCGAGGTGTTCGCCCGCAACGGCTACCGGGTCGTCGGCGTGGAGCACAACGAGGAGTCCCTCGAGCGGGGCCGGGCCCACCTTCAGCACTCCACCGACCGGGCGGTCAAGCGCGGCAAGCTCAGCGAGCAGGAGCAGGAGAAGCTGATCGGGAACATCACGTTCAGCACCAACCTCGCCGACGTCAAGGACTGCCAGCTCGTCGTCGAGGCGATCGTCGAGCAGCTGCCGAAGAAGCAGGAGGTCTTCCGGCAGCTGGACCAGATCATCGCCCCGGACGCGATCCTGGCCACCAACACCTCCTCGCTGTCGGTCACCGAGATCTCCACGGCGAGCTCCCAGCCGGGCCGGGTCGTCGGCGTGCACTTCTTCAACCCGGCGCCGATCCAGCACCTCGTCGAGGTGATCCGCACCGTGGTCACCGAGCCCGACGTGCTCGAGGACGTCGCGAAGGTGGCCCGCTCGCTGGACAAGATCCCGGTCATCTGCGGGGACAAGGCGGGATTCATCGCCAACGCGCTGCTGTTCGGCTACCTCAACCACGCGGTGACGATGTACGAGTCGAGGTACGCCACCCGCGAGGACATCGACACCGGCATGAAGCTGGGCTGCCGCTACCCGATGGGCCCGCTGGCCCTGCTGGACCTGATCGGCCTGGACACGGCGTACGAGATCCTCGACACGATGTACAAGCAGGGCCGCAACCGGCTGCACGCGCCCGCGCCGATCCTGAAGCAGATGGTGACCGCCGGGATGCTCGGCCGCAAGACCGGCCGCGGCTTCTACACCTACGAAGCGCCCGACAGCCCGGTCGTCGTCGAAGACGCGCTCACCCCGCCCGCGGACGCCCGGCCTCAGCTCCGCCGCGAGGTGCGCACCGTCGGGGTGGTCGGCACCGGCACCATGGCCACCGGCATCGTCGAGGTGTTCGCCAAGGCCGGGTTCGACGTGACGTACGTCGGACGCAGCCAGACCAAGGTGGACCAGGTCCGCGCCGATGTCGAGAGGTCGCTGGAGAAGGCGGTCCAGCGCGGGAAGCTCGAGGAGCAGGCCCGCGACGACGCCCTCGCGCACGTCACCGGGACCACCCGTCTCGACGACCTGTCCGGCGTCGACGTCGTGGTCGAGGCGATCGCCGAGGACCTGCAGGTCAAGACCGCGCTGTTCGAGAACCTCGACGAGATCTGCAAGCCGGGGGCGATCCTGGCGACCACCAC
>DASTWW010000168.1:0-7607 GCA_035765755.1 Nocardioidaceae bacterium | reverse complement strand
GGACGTGCGCAAGGGAATGGTGCAGGCGACGGGCGGGGCCCGGCTCGAGGGCCCGGAGCAGTTCGTGTGGCGCGGCCGGCTGTGGCGGGTGTGCGACGTGGTCGGCCACTGGGTGGAGACCGGCGCCTGGTGGCGCTCGGCCGAGGCTGTTGCTGTCGGAGGCGCCGTCGGAGGCGCCGAGGAGACGCCGGTTGTCGGTGGGTCCGGGCAGACTGCCGTCGCCGCACCCGACCTGCTCGCCGAGCGCGAGGTGTGGCGGGTCGAGGCGGCACGGGGCAGGACCGCGACGGGTGCCGGGCGTGGGGTGTTCGACCTGGTCTTCGACTGGGCCGACGGCACCTGGCGGCTGGCCCGGTGTGCGGACTAGGGCGCGGACCAGAGGAGGCGACGATGACCATGACGGCGAGGCACCCGTTCGACCTGCCCGCGGCGACGTACACCTATCTCGAGCGCGCAGCACGCTCGCTGCGCGAGGCGATCACCACCAGCGACGTGCCGCAGCGGTACGCCCAGGCGCACGTCAGCGCGCTGCAGGCCACCGCCGCCCTGCTCGCCGCCCGGGCGACGGCGACCGGCGGCCGGCCCGCTCGGGGCCGGGCGGCGCAGAAGAACGCCTGGGTGCTGCTCGCCGAGGTGGCGCCGGAGCTGGCGGAGTGGGCCGGCTTCTTCGCTGCCGGCGCCGGCAAGCGCGCCGCCGCCGAGGCCGGCTCCCGGCGCGCCGTCAGCGAGCGCGAGGCCGACGACCTGGTCCGCGACGCCGACCGGTTCCTCGGCCTGGTGGAGCAGGCGCTCGGCCTGACCCGGCACGCCCCGTTCCACGACGTCCTCCCCGCCCCGTGGGGTGGCGGCCGTGTCGCCTGACCCGTTCGTCCACCTGCACGTGGCGTCCGGCTACTCCCTGCAGTACGGCGCGTCGCATCCACACGTGCTGGTCGAGCGCGCCCGCGAGCTCGAGATGGACACCCTGGCCCTCACCGATCGGGACGGCGCCTACGGCGCGGTCCGGTTCGCCAAGGCCTGCGTCCAGGCCGGGATCCGGCCGGTGCTCGGGGTGGACCTCGCCGTCGCCCCCACCCAGATCCCGCGGAGCGGCGACGGGTTGCCGGCCCGTCCCGCCGCGCCCCGGACGCCGGTCCGCGGCGGGGCGTTCCGGGACCAGCGGCTGCCGCGGGCCACGTTCCTCGCCGGCAGCAAGCGGGGCTGGGCCGCGCTGTGCCGGCTGATCTCGGCGACCCACCTGGCCGGGGAGCGCGGGCGGCCGGTGGCGACCCTCGACCTGGTGGCCGAGCACGTCGCCAGCGCGGACGTGCTGGTCCTGCTCGGGCCCGCCTCCGAGCTCGGGCACGCCGCCACGCTGCGCCGCGACGACCTGGCCCGTGCGGCCCTCCGTCCGTGGCTGGAGGTCGTGGACCGGGTCGACCTGCTGGTCGAGGTGGTCTCACACCGGCTGCCCGGCTCGGGACCCGGCTCCTCCCCGCACGCCGCGCGGATGGTGCGGATCGCGCAGGAGGAGAACCTCGGGGCGGTGCTCACCAACGCGGTCCGGTACGCCGACCGGGCGGATGCGCCCACCGTCGACGTGCTCGACGCCGCCCGTCGGCTGGTCCCGCTGGACGTGCGGCACCTCGATCGTGGGAACGCCGAGGGGTTCTTGAAGTCCGGCAAGGAGATGGTCGAGGTGGCCGAGGAGATCTGCCGGTTCGCCGGCCTCGGCCACGACGGCCGCGCCGCCCGCCGGCTGCTGGCCCGGACCCGGACCGTGGCCGACCGGTGCGCGGTCGACCCGGCCGCGGACCTCGGCCTGGGCGAGGTGCACTTCCCGGAGCTCGACGGGGGCGGCGGTGGTTTCGAGACGCCGGCTCGCAAGCTCGCCGGCTCCTCAACCACCGCGGACCAGGTGCTCCGGTCTCGCTGCGAGGCGGGGATCGGCTCCCGCTACGGCAACGCCGCGAGACAGCGGATCTGGAAGCGGCTCGACGACGAGCTGCAGATCATCGCGACGCTCGGCTACGCGTCGTACTTCCTGACCGTCGCCGACGTCACCGACCTGATCAAGGACCTGGGCGTGCGCTGCGCAGCCCGCGGCTCCGGAGCGGGCAGCCTGGTCAACTACCTGCTCGGCATCTCCGGGGTCGACCCGCTGCGCTACGGGCTGCTGATGGAGCGGTTCCTCTCCCCGCTGCGGCAGGCGCTGCCCGACATCGACGTGGACGTGGAGTCCGCGCGCCGGCTCGAGGTCTACGAGGCGATCCTGGACCGGTACGGCGGGGAGCGGTGCGTCTGCGTCTCGATGATGGACACCTACCGGGTGCGGCACGCGGTGCGCGACGTGGGCGCGGCGCTCGGCATGCCGATGGGGGAGATCGACGCGATCGCCAAGGCGTTCCCGCACATCCGCGCCCGCGACGCCCGGCTGGCGCTGCGGGAGCTGCCGGAGCTGCGCGCATCCGGGCTGGGCGAAGCCAGCCTCGACCTGCTGTTCCGGATGGTGGAGCGGCTCGACGGACTGCCGCGGCACGTCGCCGTGCACCCGTGCGGAGTGCTGCTCTCCGACGCCACCTTGCTGGACCGCACGCCGGTGGAGGCGTCGTACGCCGGCTTCCCGATGAGCCAGTTCGACAAGGATGACGTGGAGGACCTCGGTCTGCTGAAGCTGGACGTGCTGGGGATCCGGATGCAGTCGGCGATGGCGCACGCGGTCGCCGAGATCCGCCGGGTGGACGGGGTCGACCTCGATGTCGACGACGAGGCGCAGGTGCCCGTCGACGACCCGGCCACGTTCTCGATGATCAGCCAGGCCAAGACTCTGGGGTGCTTCCAGATCGAGTCGCCGGGCCAGCGGGAGCTGGTCGGCAAGTCCGGGCTGGACACGTTCGAGGACATCATCACCGACATCTCGCTGTTCCGGCCGGGGCCGGTCAAGAGCGACATGGTCACGCCGTACCTTTCCGCCAAGCAGGGCTGGCGGATGCCGCACTACCTGCACGAGGACCTGCGCCCGGTCCTCGAGCAGACCTACGGGGTGGTGGTCTTCCACGAGCAGGTCATCGAGATGATCGCGACCTTCACCCGCTGCACGCTGGCGGAGGCCGACGAGGCGCGCCGGGCGCTCGGCGACGTGGACGGGATGGCCCAGGCGAAGCTGTGGTTCTTCCCGCGGGCGGTGGGCAACGGCTACCCGCTGGCACTGGTGGAGCAGGTGTGGAAGGTGCTCGAGGCGTTCGCCTCCTTCGGCTTCTGCAAGGCGCATGCCGCGGCGTTCGCGCTGCCGACCTACCAGTCCGCCTGGCTCAAGGCGCACTACCCGGCGCACTTCCTGGCCGGGGTGCTCACCCACGACCCGGGGATGTACCCGAAGCGGCTGATCCTCGACGACGCCCGCCAGTTCGGGGTCGCGGTGCTCGGCCTGGACGTGAACGCGTCGGAGAAGACCTACGTCGTCGAGAAGGTCGACGCTGCCTACGGAATACGGCTGGCGTTGTCGGAGGTCAAGGGCATCTCCGAGGCCGAGGTGGACCGGATCATCGCGGCTAGGCCATATCACTCGCTCACCGACTTCTGGCACCGGGCACGGGTGTCCCGGCCGGTGGTGGAGCGGCTGGTGCTGGCCGGCGGGTTCGACAGCAGCTACGGGATCGGGGGTGTCGCGCAGGCGCTGGGGGTGGGTCGGCGTGGCCGGGTGACCCGGCGCGACCTGCTGCTCCAGGTCGCCGACCTCGACCGGCACTCCCGGGCGGTGGACCGGGCAAGCGCCGGGAGGGGACGCGGCCTCTCGTCGCGGGGCGCCAAGGTCTCCCCGGCGGCCGCGCGGGCCGGTGCGGCGGCGGCCCGCAACAGCTCCGACGCCCGGGAACGGGACGGGGTCTGGGAGCAGGCGTCCCGGCAGTCCAAGGCCACCGGGACACCTCGGCCGGTCAGCTCGGTGCAGCTGGCCCTCGACCTGGGCGACACCCCGGGCGACGGGGAGGTCAGCGGGCTGCCGGAGATGGACGGTGCCGAGCGGGTGCGTGCCGAGCTGGAGATCCTCGGGCTGGACGTGAGCCGGCACGTGGTCGACTTCTACGTCCCGTTCCTGGACGCGCTCGGGGTGACCCGGGCCGCCGACCTGCTGAAGCAGCGCAGCAAGGCGGACCTGCTGGTGGCGGGGGTGAAGGTGGCCACCCAGACCCCGCCGATCCGGTCCGGCCGGAGGGTGGTCTTCCTGACCCTCGACGACGCCACCGGCCCGGTGGACGCGACGTTCTTCGAGGACGTGCAGGGTCCCTACGCCGCCACGGTGTTCCACTCCTGGCTGCTGGTGGTGCGCGGCGAGCTGCGCCGCACCGGACGGCACGGGGTCTCGCTGCGGGCCACCGGCTGCTGGGAGCTGCCGGAGCTCTACCGGGTCTGGCGCAGCGGCGGGACGACCGGGGACGCCGAGGGTGGGCTGGCCGCGGTGCGCGAGCTGATGGCCCAGGTGCCGGCCGGGTTCGCCGATCCCGCGCAGCAGGCCGCGATCGAGGGCGCCGCCGAGAGCCGGTCCACCCGGCCGGTGATGGCCAACCCGCCGGAGGGCGGCCCCACTGCCGGAGGGATGGGCCGGCGTCGGGTCCTGGTGCACTCCAGTGGCTTCGCGATGTCGCCGTACTCCGACGTCAGGCCGGCAGGGGAGGACGCCAAGTCCGCGCCCCGCAAGCTCTGGCACTCCTCGCCGGGGAGCTCGGGCGGATGAGCACGCGACCACGTCTCGAGCAGTCGGCGGCTGGGCGATCAGCCGCCCGGCTAGGGTGTGCGGCATGCCGGCGGATCGGACGAGACCCCAGCGAACCGGAACCAGCGTGGCGCGCCCCAGTGCCGCCCGCACGGTCGCGGTCTGGGACGCGCTGCGCGACGTCCTCGCCGATCTCCCTGGGGCCGACCGGACCGCGGCGGTCGTCGACATCGGCGGCGGCACCGGCGGGTTCGCGGTGCGGGTCGCCGAGCTCGGGCACCGGGTCACCGTCATCGACCCGAGTCCCGACGCCCTCGCGATCCTGGCCCGGCGCGCGGAGGAGAGCGGAGTGGCCGACCTGGTGTCGGCCCGGCAGGGCGACCTGGCCAGCCTGCTCGACCTGGTCTCGCCCGGCAGCGCCGACGTGCTGCTGTGCCACGGCGTCCTCGAGATCGTCGACGACCCCGCCACCGCACTGGGCACCCTCGCGCGGGCGCTCCGTCCCGGCGGCGTGCTCAGCCTGCTGGTCAACCAACGGCACGCCGCAGTGGTCGCACGCGCGATGGCCGGCCACTTCGTGCAGGCCCGGACGCTGCTGGACGGGCCGGGGGAGGGTGCGCCCCGCCGGTTCACCGCTGAGGAGGTCACCGCGCTCCTGTCCGGTGCCGGCTTCGACACCACTTCTCTGCACGGGGTCCGGGTCTTCGTGGACCTGGTGCCGAGCTCGCTGGTCGAGCTCGAGCCCGGGTCGGCCGGTGCGCTGCTCGAGCTGGAGCAGGCGGTCGCGACCCGGCCGGAGTACCTCCCCTTGGCGACCCAGCTGCACGCCCTGGCCACCCGGCGCTGATCCGCGCCGCCTCCGGGGCCGCGCCGGGTTCTCGCGGGGCCGTATCGGGTCGCACGACCTGTTATTGCTGCCAGGTGGCGCGAAACGGGTCCCTATCGGTTCGTGTGACCTGTTGTTGCTCTTCGGCGGCCGAGGATGCGTGGCGGAGCAGCAAGCATGACGCACGCCGACCCGTCCTGGCAGTGCCCGATCCTGCACGTGGACATGGACGCGTTCTACGCCTCGGTCGCCACCCGGGACCGGCCGGACCTGCAGGGTGTCCCGGTGGTGGTCGGCGGCGGGACCCGCGGGGTGGTGCTGTCGGCGAACTACATCGCCCGCGAGCACGGCGTCGGGTCGGCGATGCCGATGACCCGGGCCCGGCGGCTGTGCCCGGCCGCGGTGGTGGTGCCGCCGGACTTCGAGACCTTCGCCACCGTCTCGGCGTCGGTGATGGAGAGCTTCCGGCAGGTCACCCCGGTGGTGGAGGCGATCTCGCTGGACGAGGCGTTCCTCGACGTGTCCGGGTCGATGCGCCGGCTCGGTTCGCCGTACGCCATCGCCGAGCAGCTGCGCGCCCGCATCCACGACGAGCAGGGCATCACCTGCTCGGTGGGGGTGGCCGGCTCGGTGGCGGTGGCCAAGCTGGCCAGCCGGCGCGCGAAGCCGGACGGCGTGGTGGTGGTGCCGCCGCAGGCGGTGCTCGCCTTCCTGCACCCGCTCGAGGTCGGTGAGCTGTGGGGGGTGGGGGAGAAGACCGCGCAGCTGCTGGCCAGGTTCGGGCTGCACACCGTGGGTGACGTCGCGCACACCCCGGTGGCGACCCTGCAACGGGCGGTCGGGGCCAGCCTCGGGGCGCACCTGCACCGGCTCGCCTGGGGTCGGGACGAGCGCACGGTCACCCCGCGCCGCGGGCCGGACGAGCCGGACCGGAGCATAGGGGCCGACGAGACGTTCGGCCGCGACACCGACGACCCGGACGTGGTGCTGCGTGAGCTGCTGCGGCTGTCCGCCAAGGTCACCGCGCGGATGCGCACCGCCGGGGTGGCCGGCCGCACGGTCACCGTCAAGGTCCGCTTCGCCGACTTCACCACGATCACCCGGTCGAAGACCCTCGCGGACGCCACCGACATGACCCAGGAGGTCTACCGCACCGCGGCCACCCTGTTCCGGGCCCTCGGCCTGCAGCGCGCCCGGATCCGGCTGGTCGGGGTCCGGGTGGAGGGGCTGATGCCCCGCTCGGGGGTGCACCGCCAGCTGGTGCTCGGTGCCCGGGACCACGGCTGGTCCGATGCGGACCGGGCGATGGACAAGGCGGCTCTACGGTTCGGGGGTACGGCGGTCCGACCGGCGAGCCTGCTCACCGACCGCCGCTGAACCTCTTGGGCGATGAAATTCCCACCGGCGGGTACCACCAAGACGTGGGGCTGCCTAAACTGGGAACACGATCGTCCGCGGGAGGAAACCGTGCCGCTCTCGGAAGAAGAGTTGCGTCTGCTCGAGCAGATGGAGCGCGCGCTGGTCGCTGAGGACCCCAAGCTCGCGTCGACCCTTCGCGGGACGGCCCTGCGCCGCAATGCACGCCGTCGGGCCTTCGCGGCCGCCGCAGTGTTCATGATCGGTGTCGGGGTGCTGATGGCCGGCGCTGTCATGCGCCTGACCATCGTCGGCATCATCGGCTTCGTCGTCATGCTGGGCTCCGCCTACATCGCCCTGGTCTCCTGGAAGAACCAGAACCGCGCCGCGGCGGGCACCCCCGGCCCGGCCGCCCACCCCGGAAAGCGGGGGCTCAGCCTGGTCCACGGCGGCAAGGCCCGCAAGGTCACCAAGAACCGCGGGCCCAAGCGCCCGCTGATGGAGCGCTTCGAGGAGCGCTGGCAGCGCCGCCGGGAGCGCAACGGCTACTGACTTCCGCAGCGGCCCGGCCGATTGAACCGGTCAGGTCGCGTGGTCGAGCCCGAAGGTCCGTAGCCCCTCCGAGGCGCCCCGCTTCCTGCGCCCGCCGACCACCAGCGACACCGGCGCCCAGCCGGCCACCAGCCGGCGACCACGGGTGGTGCCGTCCCGCAGAGCTCGCGCGCACACCGCGAC
>DASTWW010000167.1:0-17108 GCA_035765755.1 Nocardioidaceae bacterium | reverse complement strand
GAAAGTGCCCACGGCGTACTTGAACCGGCGGGTGTCGCCGGTGGTGACGGTGACCTGGTCCAGCGGCACGCCGAGCTCGTCGGCGACGATCTGGGACAGCATCGTCTGGTGTCCCTGGCCCTGGGTGGTGAGCCCGGTCGAGACCACCACGGTGCCGTCGGTCTCCACCCGCACGTGGCCGCCCTCGTAGGGGCCGACGCCGGTGCCCTCGACGTAACAGGCCAGGCCGATGCCGACCCGGCGACCCTCGGCCCGCGCCTGAGCGCGGTAGGCGCCGAAATCGTCCCAGCCGACCAGCTTCCTCAGCTTCTCCAGCTCGGCCGGGTAGTCGCCGGAGTCGTAGAGCAGCTGCCGCCCGTCCTGGAAGATCAGTCCCTGGTCGTAGGGCATCTCCTCGGGGCGGATGAAGTTGCGGGCGCGCACCTCGGCCCGGTCGAGGCCGCGCTCGGCGGCGACCGCGTCCATCACCCGCTCCATCACGAAACAGCCCTGCGGCCGTCCCGCGCCGCGGTACGGCGTGACCAGCACGGTGTTGGTGTAGAGGCTGGCGAACTCGACCCGGTAGACCCCCGGCTTGTAGGGCCCGAGCAGCTGGGTGGAGGTGATGATCGGCACGATCAGCCCGTAGGGCGTGTAGGCGCCGTTGTCGTGCCAGAACCGCACCGACAGCCCGCGCAGGACGCCGTCGTCGTCGTAGCCGACCCGCACGTGGTGCAGCTGGCCGCGCTCGTGCGCGCTGGACACGAAGTGCTCGCGCCGGTCCTCGGTCCACTTCACCGGCCGGCCCAGCCGCAGTGCCGCCCACGGCACCAGCACCTCCTCCGGCCACGGGTGCACGATCTTGACCCCGAACCCGCCGCCGACGTCGGGCGTGACCACCTCCACCCGGTCGACGGGCAGGGCCAGCTTGGCCGCCACCGCCTGCCGCACGCTGGTCGACGTCTGCGTGCTGGTGTGCACCAGCAGGGAGCGGTCGTCGGGGTCCCACCGGGCCAGCACCCCCTTGCCCTCCATCGGCATCGAGGCGCTGCGCTCGATGTGCAGGTCGAGCTCGAGCGCGTGCGGGGCCGCGTCGATCGCCGCGTCGGCGTCGCCGGTCTCCTGGACCATCACCGCGGCGACGTTGCCAGGCACGTCCTCGTGCACCAGGTGCGCGGCCTCCCGGGCGGTCTCGATGCCGACCACGGCCGGCAGCGGGGCGTACTCGACGCGGATGCGCTGGGCGGCGTCCTCGGCGAGGTAGCGGTTGCGGGCCACCACCATCGCCACCGCCTCGCCGACGTAGTTCACCTCCGCGCGGGCGAGGGCGTACTGCGTGCGGCCGTGGGTCAGGGTCGGGTGCGGGATCAGCAGCGGCAGCGGCTCGGCCATCCGACCGTCGAGGTCCTCGTAGGTGTAGATCGCGACCAGTCCGTCGACCTCGAGAGCATCGGTGACGTCGATGTCGACGATGCGGGCGTGCGCGTGCGGGCTGCGCACCAGCGCCGCCTCCAGCGCGTCGTGCCCGAGGTCGTCGAGGTAGCGGCCGTTCCCGCTGACCAGCCGCTGGTCCTCGGTGCGGGTGATCCGCTCGCCGAACATGCGCGTGCTCATGCGGGGTCGCCCTTCGCGGGCTCGGGGACGGTCGCCTCGGCAGCCTTCAGCACGGCGGCCACGATGTTCTGGTAGCCGGTGCACCGGCACAGGTTGCCGGAGATCGCCTCCCGCGCCTCGGCCTCGGTCGGCGCCCGGTTCTCCCGCAGGTAGGCGGTCACCGTGGTCACGAACCCGGGGGTGCAGAAGCCGCACTGCAGCGCGTGGCAGTCCCGGAACGCCGCCTGCACCGGGCCGAGCGAGCCGTCTGCGGCCCGGCAACCCTCGATGGTGGTCACCTCGGCCCCGTCCACGCTCACCGCGAACAGCAGGCAGGAGCGCATCGGTGCGCCGTCGACGAGGACGGTGCAGGCCCCGCACACCCCGTGCTCACAGCCCACGTGCGTGCCGGTCAGCCACAGGTCGTGGCGCAGCACGTCGGAGAGCAGCCGTCGTGCCGGCACGTCGACCTCGCGCCGGGTGCCGTTGACCACGAGGCTCATGTGCACCTGGGTCTCGGTGGTCATCGTCGCCTCCCTCCGTTCCGTGCTCCGGCAACCGCCTGCTCCAGCGCCCGGCCGGTGAGCACCCGGGCCAGCTGCCGCCGGTAGTCGGCGGTCGCGTGGATGTCGTCCTCCGGGTCGATTTGCTCGTCGACCAGCCCGTCCCGGGCAGAAGGGTCGAGGTCTCCCCCGCTGCCGCGCACCGCCGGGGTCAGGTCCACCACCATCGCGGTGCCACCCACACCGACCAGGGCGACCCGGGCGGAGGTGATCGCGCCGTCGGCGTCGGTGTCCGCGACCGCGCCCACCCCGCACAGCGCGAAGTCGCCGTGGCGGCGGCTCACCTCGACGAAGGCGGTCCCACTGCCCGCCGGTTGGCGCGGGAAGCGAGCGGCGACCGCCAGCTCGCCCGGTCTGACCGAGGTGCTCATCGGGCCGAGGAAGAAGTCGGCGGCGGCCACATCGCGGACCCCGTCCGGGGATCGCAGCTCCATCGTGCCGCCGAGCAGCAGCAGCACCGCCGGCAGCTCCGCGGACGGGTCGGCGTGCACCAGGCTGCCCACCACGGTGCCGCGGTTGCGGATGGTGGGGTGGGCGACGTTGGCGAGCGCCCGGCCGAGCAGCGGCACCGCCTCGCGGACCGCGGCGTCGTGCTCGACGCGGGCCTGGCGCGCGGCGGCGCCGATCCGCACCCTGCGGTCGGTCGCCTCGACGGTGTCCAGCTCGGCCAGACCGTTGATGTCGACGAGGTGGTCGGGGGCCGACAACCGCATCGACATCAACGGCACCAGGCTCTGCCCGCCCGCGAGCACCTTGCCGTCGCCGCCGAGCTCTGCGAGGGTGGCCACCGCCTCGCCGACGCTGGCCGGCCGGTGGTAGGTGAACGGGGAAGGCTTCAACAGGGTTCCTCGATGGGTCAGTGCCGAGGCTCGGCGGGTGCCGGCGGAGCCTCTTCCTTGCCGTCCTCGGTCTGCACGCCCGGCCGGTCCACCACGATCAGGCTGACGTCCTCCTCCACCAGTTCCCGTGGCGCCAGCGCACGGGCGGCGTGGTAGGCGACCAGCACCACGATGGTGCCGAGCGCGATACCGCCGAGGGTGAAGTTCTGGGAGAACACCAGCGAGGTGCTGCCGATCGCGATGATGATCCCGGCGGCCACCGGGACCAGGTTCACCGGGTTGGCGAAGTCGACTTGGTTCTCCTTCCAGATCTTCGCGCCGAGCAGCCCGATCATGCCGTAGAGCACCACGGTGATGCCGCCCAGGACACCGCCGGGCGTCGCGGACACGAGCGCACCGAACTTCGGGCACAGGCCGAACAGGATCGCAACGAGGGCAGCCACGAAGTACGCCGCGGTGGAGTAGACCCGGGTGGCGGCCATGACGCCGATGTTCTCGGCGTACGTCGTGGTCGGCGAGCCACCGACCACGCTGGCGAGCACGGTGCCGACGCCGTCCGCGGCGATGGCGCGCCCCATGACTGGGTCCAGGTCCCGCTTGGTCATCTCGGCCACCGCCTTGACGTGCCCGGTGTTCTCCGCGACCAGCGCGATCACCGCGGGCAGCATCAGCAGGATGAACGCCAGGCTGAAGGTGGGCAGGTGCCAGCCGATCGTGCCGGTGGCGAAGTCGGTGTGCGGCGGGAAGCCGAACCAGTCTGCGGCCTTCACGCCCGACCAGTTCACCCGGTCGTGCGGGAACGCGGTGGCCACGCAGTAGGTGCCCTCCGGCGAGCAGGGCTTGCCGTCGGGACCGACCAGGTTCTGGCCGGGCAGCACCGAGGTGATCGGGCCGAACCACAGGTCGAACAGCCAGGACAGGACGTAGCCGAAGACCAGGCCCAGGAAGACGGCGATCCGGCCGAAGAAGCCCCGCAGCCCGACCGCCATCAAGATCACCAGGGCCATCGTGATCAGCGCGATCCACTGGTCCTGCGGCCAGTACACGGTGGCCACCACCGGTGCCAGGTTGAAGCCGATCAGCATGACCACCGCGCCGGTCACCACCGGGGGCAGCACCGCGTGCAGCGCCCGGGTGCCGGCCCGGTGGATCAGCAGGCCGACGATCGCGAGCACCACACCGGCCACCAGCACCGCGCCGGTCACGTCGGCCTGGTTGCCGCCCTGGGCGTAGATCGCGGCCGCGCCACCGACGAACGATGCGGAGGTGCCCAGGTAACTCGGCACCTTCCCCTGCACGATGAGCAGGAAGCAGATGGTGGCGATGCCGCTCATCAGGATCGCCAGCTGGGGGTTCAGCCCCATGATGATGGGGAACACGAACGTGGCGCCGAACATCGCCACCACGTGCTGCGCCCCGAGGCCCACGGTCCGGCCCCACGAGAGCCGTTCGTCAGGGGCCACCGACTTGCCAAGCGGCGGGGTCTTCCCGCCGTACACGACCTTCCAACCGATCGCCATGCTTCGCCTCCCGGCCCGGGCACCGGACTCCTCCGGCGCATTCACCACGTCTCGATGTGACCAGCCTCACCCGATTGCCACCGCTCACTGTGCACCAGCAGGCGCCGCACGCAAAGACCGCACGCCGGTCAGTTGCTGCTGAAAGATTCCGCAGGGAGATGGCAAACTCTGCCAGCACGGCGCGAGTCGGCTCACAGGGTGCGCATCGCCACGATCCGCAGCGCGAGGGCCAGGTCGAGCCGCAGGTTGGCATCGGACGTGAACGGCCCGACCACCCGCTCCAGCTTCGCGATCCGGTAGCGCAGCGTGTTGTAGTGGAAGTGCAGCGTCCGCGCGGTCTCGGCGACGTTGAGGTTGGTGTCCAGCAGGACGCGCAGGGTGCGGCGCATGGTGGTCGCCTCCGCGGTGTCAAGGGCCAGCTCGCCGAGGGTCTGTTCGGCGAAGGCCGCCAGCTCGCCGTCGTCCTCGATGAGGCTGAGCAGCCGGAACACCCCGAGGTCGTCGAAGTGCACGAGGGCCCCGGTCCGCTGCTGCCGTCGGCCGACCGCGAGCGCGCGGCGTGCCTGCTCGTACGCCGCCGGCAGTGCCGCCACCGTCTCCGCCACGCGGCTGACCCCCGCCGCGAACGGGCGTCGCCCACCGCCACCGTCCCCGCGGACCGACGCGACCGTGCGGGCCACCACGGGCCGCGGGTCCCCGTCGCCGACCGGCAGCAGGGCGACCACCTCGGCGGCGAAGCCGACCACCGGCGCGGACGGGTCGTCGGCGCCGACCACCGTGGTCCACGCTGCGGCGAACCGCTCCAGCTCGAGCGGCCCGCGGTAGCCCCGCGACAACGGCGGCGCGTCGCGGGTCTCCAGCGCGGCGACCACCACCACGGTCGGCCGCTCCAGGTCCCAGCCGAGGGTGGCGGCGTGCGCCCGTACCTCGTGCTCGTCGCCGGCGCGGCCGGCAAGGACGTCGCGCAGGAAGTCACCGCGGTACTTGCTCTCCACGGCGGTCACCGCCACCTCGGTGCTGAGGCAGATCGCGGCGACCGCCGCGGCGCGCTCGAGCACCGCCAGGTCGACGTCGGTGAGCGCCCGGTCGGGGTGGAACAGCACCAGCCGGCCCTGGTCGATCCCCTCGCCGGTGACCGCGACGACCGCGTGCGACCCGGGCACCGCGTCCAGTGCGTGCACCCCCGGGCCGGAGACCTCGGTGCGGAACCGGCCACTGTGATGGAAGACGGAGGTGTCCCGGAGCGCCGCACGCAACGCGCCGTCGCCGGCCTCGGCCCGCACCCGCCCGTCGGTGGTGGTCACCATGGCCACCCCTCCGAACAGTCGGCTGACCGCGGCCACCACGTCCGCGAGCCCGCCACCGGACACCACCACGTCGACCAGCCCTCGGTGCACCTGCTCGCTGCGCTCCAGCAGCGGCACCCGTTCGTCGACCAGGCTGGTGAACACCTGGGTGAGCACCGCGTCGAAGCCCAGGTCGTCGGGAACGAGCACCAGCGGCAGGCCGCGGCGGTCGGCCTCGGCGAGCATCGGGGCGGGCAACGCCTCGAGGTACCGGTGCAGCTTGACCACCAGGGCGGACGCGCCACGGTCGTCGAGGTCGCCCACCAGCCCCGGTAGCCGGTCGGGGGCCGACCGCAGCGGGTAGCCGGTGGTCAGCAGCAGGGCTCCCGGCCGCGCCCAGGCCGCGATGTCAGGGACCTCCATGACGTTGGCACTGCGCACCGTGCGGTCCAGGCCGGAGCCTCCGGCGAGCACGGTCGCCCCGGAGAACGCCGGGAGGGACAGCATCCGGGCCACGCTCAGCGGCGGCGGCTGGCCGACCGGGTGCTCGGCGGCCCCTTCTGGCAACACCACCCCAGGCTCGGGGCGATCATTGGCAACTTTGCCCATGCTCCGGCACGGTACCGCACCCTTATCGTCGGAACCGTGCCCTCGCGCGACTTTCCCTGCGCCGCCTCGGTGCTCGCCGGGGCGGTGCTGGACGGGCCCGCCACCGAGCTTCGTCAGGCGGCTCGCACCCGGGTCAGCGTGCACTTCGAGACCGGTGACCCGCGCCAGCCGGTGCTCACCGTGTGCACCCCGGACGCGGTCCGGCTCCCCGACGCGGTCGTGACCGCGACGTTGCCGCCGTCCGAGGTCCGCGTCGGCGACGGCCGGCTCGAGGCGCCAGGCGCCACCTGGCGGGTGGCGCGCTGGTGGCGACCGCCGGCCCCGCGCGGGCTGCCGGTCCCGGCGTGGGGCGGCCGGCCCACCGCCATCCTGCCCGAGGACGCGCTGCCGCCCGGCCGGCTCCCGGCTACGACCTACGACGGGCTCGTCGCCGCCGACCTGCTCGGCGCTGGTGCGGGCCTGACCCCGGCCGGGGACGACATCCTGGCCGGGGCGCTGGTCACCGCCCACGCGACCGCGGACCCTCGGCTGGCCGCCTGGGTCCGGGCCGTCCGGGCCGCGCTGGCCACCCGCACCACCACCGCGGTGTCCCGGGGCATGCTGCACCAGGCGCTGCGCGGCTACGCCACCCCCCAGCTGGCGGCGTGCCTGGACGCGGTGTGCCGCGGACTGGACTTGGCACCCGCCCTCGCCGACCTGTTCGCCGTCGGGCACAGCTCCGGCGCTGCGCTGTGGTTCGGTGTGGTGCACACCCTGGAGACCCGGTCGATGAGGAGCGCGGCATGACGGACAGCAGCGACAGCGCACGGCAGGTGCGGGTGCGCACGGGGAGCTACCTGGACTCGGTGACCCTGATGCAGGTGAGCAGGCGGGTGGCCAGCCTGCCCGGGATCACCGCGGCGCTGGTGGCGATGGCCACCGACCTCAACCTCGACCTGGCGCGGGAGATGGGCTTCGACGTGCCACCGGTCTCGCCCAACGACATGCTGCTCGCGGTGGACGCCGAGCACGACGAGGCCCTCGCGCAGGCCTTCGTGGAGGCGGAGGCCGCCCTGACCGCGGGTCCGCCCACGGACGTCTCCCTCGCCGGTCTTCCGGCCCCTCGGACGGTGCGGGCCGCGGCCCGGGCGTCCGCGGCCACCGTAGCGCTGATCTCCACCCCGGGCGAGCATGCCTTCTCCGACGCCGTCGACGCGGTCGACGCCGGCCTGCACACCATGGTGTTCAGCGACAACGTGCCGCTGGAGCAGGAGGTGGCGCTCAAGGAGTACGCCGCCCGGGCCGGCCTGCTGGTGATGGGCCCGGACTGCGGGACCGCGGTCATCGGCGGGGTCGGGCTCGGCTTCGCCAACGTGGTCCGACCGGGGCCGGTCGGGATCGTGGCCGCCTCCGGCACCGGCGCCCAGCACCTGATGACCCTGCTCGACGGCGCCGACGTCGGCATCTCGCACTGCCTGGGGGTCGGCGGGCGCGACCTGAGCGCCGAGGTGGCCGGCCGCTCCACGCTCCGAGCGATGGACCTGCTCGGCGCCGACCCGCAGACCGAGCAGATCGTGGTGGTCTCCAAGCCGCCGGCCCCCGAGGTGGAGCAGGCGGTGCGCGCGCACGCCGAGTCACTAGGCAAACCGGTCCGGTTCGGCCTGCTCGGCCAGGCCACCGCCACGCTGACCGACACCGCCCACGAGACCGTGGAGGCCCTCGGCCACAGCTGGGTCGAGCCGGAGCAGCGCACCGGCGCGGTCGCCGCTGCACGCCCAGGCGGGTCGCTGCTGGGTCTGTTCAGCGGCGGCACCTTGTGCGACGAGGCGATGATCCTGGCGTCGGCGGAGCTGGGACCGGTGCTCTCCAACATCCCGCTGGACCCTGCGTGGGCGCTCGAGGACCCTTTGCGCCCCCTGGCCAAGCCCTGCCCGACGATGGTCGACCTCGGCGACGACCGGCTCACCCGCGGCCGGCCGCACCCGATGATCGACCAGACGATCCGGCTGGAGCGGCTGCTGCGCGCGATCGACGAGCCGGCCACCGGCGTGCTGCTCGTGGACGTGGTGCTCGGGCTGGGGGCGGCCGCGGACCCCGCCGGCGAGCTTGCCGAGCCGGTCCGAAAGGCGACCGCTGCGGGCATCCCGGTGCTGGTCAGCGTGGTCGGCACCCGCGACGACCCACAGGGGCTGCGCCGTCAGCTCGACACGCTGCACGACGCGGGGGCGTGGGTGTTCTGCTCCAACGCGGCCGCGGCCAGACAGGCCGTACGGCTGCTGCGCACCGAGGAGGCAGGTCGATGACCATCCCGCTCGAGACGCCCACGTCGGTCGTCACCGCCGGGGTCGCGATGTTCGCCGAGGCGCTGCAGCACCAGGGGGTCACCGCGGCTGCGGTCGACTGGCACCCGCCGGCCGCCGGCACTGCGGCCTCGGTGACCCGGGTGATGGCCGATCCGCGCCGGGTCCCGGCCAACGCCGAGGCGCTGCAGGCGATGCTCGGCGCGCAGGCCGCGCTGGTCGACGTGCTCCCGGCGAGCGAGGCGCTCGGCCTCGAGCGCGGCCAGTTCCTGCACGCCGGCCCGCCGGTCTCGTGGGAGCGGGCGTCCGGCCCGCTGCGGGGCGCGCTGATCGGCGCGATGCTGTTCGAGGGCCTCGCCGACACCGCGGAGCAGGCCGAGGCGGCGCTGGCCGCCGGCGAGGTCGCCTGGGAGCCGTGCCACCACCGCGGCGCCGTCGGGCCGATGGCCGGCGTGGTCTCTCCGTCGATGTGGATGTTCGCCCTGCGCGACGAGCCGAACCAGAACACCGCGTGGTGCTCGCTGAACGAGGGGCTCGGCAAGGTGCTGCGCTACGGCGCCTACTCCGCGGAGGTGGTGGACCGGCTGCGGTGGATGACCGACGTGCTCGGCCCGCTGCTGCAGCGCGCGGTCCGCTCGGTCGGGACCGTGGACGTGAAGGCGATCGTCGCCCAGATGGTGCAGATGGGCGACGAGGGCCACAACCGCAACCGTGCCGGGACGCTGATGTTCCTGCGGGAGGTGCTGCCGGCGCTTATCGACTCCGGGGCACCGACCAGCCAGGTCGCCGAGGCGGTCCGGTTCATGGCCGGCAACGACCACTTCTTCCTCAACCTGGTGATGCCGGCCTGCAAGCTGCAGACCCGGGCTGCGGCCGATCGGCCGGGGTCCACGGTGGTCACCGTGATGGCCCGCAACGGCACCGACTTCGGCATCCAGACCGCCGGCACCGGCGACCGCTGGTTCACCGGGCCGGCGAACACTCCGGAGGGGCTCTACCTCGGCGCCTACGGGCCCGAGGACGCCAACCCCGACATCGGCGACTCCGCGATCACCGAGACCGCGGGCCTGGGCGGGTTCGCGATGGCCACCGCGCCGGCGATCGTCGGTTTCGTCGGCGGCAGCGTGCCCGATGCGCTGGCCACCACGCGGAAGATGTACAACATCACGCTGGGCGAGAACCCCGCCTACGCGCTGCCCATCCTGGAGTTCCGCGGCACGCCCACGGGCATCGACGTGGCGGCCGTGGTGCGCACCGGGCTGCTGCCGCAGATCAACACCGGCATGGCTGGCAAGGTGGCCGGCACCGGGCAGGTGGGCGCCGGGCTGGTCACCCCGCCGCTCGGGTGCTTCGTGCAGGCCATCGACGCCCTCGCCGAGGAGGCACCGGAGCTCAGTCGTCCTCGGCGGTCCGGCTCTGCTGGCTGATCAGCGCGCGCACCGCCCGCACCTGGGCGATCGCCCGTGAGCCGTCCGAGCTCTGGATGGCCATCGCGGAGACCGCCGTACCGTCGCTGAGGTCGATCACCGCCCACGGCCCGCCCGGGCGCAGCGAGATGGCGACCAGCTGGTTCCAGTCGAAGGCGCGCTTGCGGTAGCCGTTGACGATCGTCACCCCGTCCTCGCGGGCCTCGATGCGGCAGCGGGCCAGCCCGGCAGCCACCGTGGCCAGCGCGATCCCGAAGAAGATCACGGTGGCGCGCTCCAGCCACGAGATCTCCGCCTGGATGTGGGCAGGCAGCGCGAACCAGGCCACCAGGCACACGGCGAGCAGCATGGCGCCGAACACGACCACAGCGATGCGCACGCCGAGAGGGCGGAACGTGCGCGGCAGCGTCGGTGGGGTCAGCTCAGAGCCGGCAGGCATGGATGTCCGTCACCAGGATGCCGCGCGCGCCGAGCTCGAAGAGCGCGTCCATCAGCCGCTGCGCTCCCTCGCGGGGCACCATCGCGCGCACCGCGACCCAGCCCTCGCGGTGCAGCGGGGACACCGTCGGGCTCTCGATGCCCGGGGTGAGCGCCACCGCCTGCTCCACCCGTTCGACGCGGATGTCGTAGTCCATCATCACGTAGGCGCGGGCCACCAGCACTCCGCGGATCCGCCGCTGGAAGACCTCGAAGCCCGGTGGGGTGGCGGCTCCGGCACGGCTGATGACCACCGCCTCGGACTCCATGATCGTCTCGCCGACGATGACCAGGCCGGCCTGCCGCAGCGTGCTCCCGGTCTCCACCACGTCGGCGATCACGTCCGCGACGCCGAGCTGCACGCTGGTCTCCACGGCACCGTCGAGACGGATCACGCTCGCCTCGATCCCGTGCTCCTCCAGGAACCAGCGCACCACCCCGTCGTACGACGTGGCGATCCGCTTGCCGGCCAGGTCAGCCGTGCTGGACACCGTGCCCGGCGGGGCCGCGAACCGGAACCGGGAACGCCCGAAGCCGAGCGGCAGCACCTCCTCGGCCTTGGCTCCGGAATCACGCAGCAGGTCGCGGCCGGTCACGCCGAGGTCGAGGGTGCCCTCCCCGACGTACAACGCGATGTCGCGCGGGCGCAGGTAGAAGAACTCGACCTCGTTCTCGGCGTCGGTGAGCACCAGCTGCTTGCCGTCCGAGCGCTGCACGTAGCCGGCCTCGCGCAGGATGTCGGAGGCGGCCACTGACAGCGAGCCCTTGTTGGGCACGGCCACGCGCAGGAAGCGCTGCTGGGTCATGACCGGTCCCTCACAGGTGTGCGTAGACGTCGTCGAGCGTCAGCCCGCTGGCCAGCATCAGCACCTGCGCCTGGTAGAGCAGCTGGCTGACCTCCTCCGCGGTCCGCTGCCGGCCCTCGTGCTCGGCGGCCATCCAGGACTCCGCGGCCTCCTCGACCAGCTTCTTGCCGATCGTGTGCACCCCCGCGTCCAGAGCGCGCACCGTCCCGGAGTCCGCCGGCCGGGTCTGCGCCTTGACGCTGAGCTCCTGCCAGAGCTCCTCGAACGTCTTCATCGCCTCTGCTTCCTGCTTGGTCTCGCCCGCCAGCCTACGGCGTACGGCGCGGCGGCAGCCGACGTGTCCAGCGCTGCTCACGCGTCCGCGTCGAGCTCGTAGCCCCGGCGGATCCGGCGCAGCGTGGACGCGGTGACCAGCGCCGCGGACGTGGCGTCGTAGCCCTTGTCCTCCGACGAGCCCTCGAGCCCGGCCCGGTCCAGCGCCTGCTGCTCGGTGTCGCAGGTCAGCAGCCCGAAGCCGATCGCCGCGCCGGAGTCCAGCGCCACCCGGCTCAGCCCGTCGGTGGCGGCGGCGCACACGTAGTCGAAGTGCGGGGTGCCGCCCCGGATCACCGCGCCGAGTGCGACCACCGCCTCGTAGCCCTTGTCGGCGAGCGCCGCGGCCACCACCGGCAGCTCGAAGGAGCCCGGCACCCGGACCACCAGCGGTGCCTCCACCTGGTACTCCTGCAGCGCCCGCCGGGCGCCGCCGACCAGCCCCTCCATCACCCGCTCGTGCCAGCAGGCCGCCACCACCGCGACGCGGAAGTCGTGGCAGTCGGTCGGGGTGGTGTCTGGGGATCCTTCGCCGCTCACGCGCGGTCTCCTTCCGTCACCGGGTCGGCGGCAGCCGGGTCCGCCGTATGGAGGTCCGGCAGATGGTGGCCCATCCGGTCACGCTTGGTCAACAGATAGGCGATGTTGTGGTCGTTGGGCCTCGGGGCCAGCGGCACCCGTTCGGCGACCGCGATGCCGTAGGCCTCCAGGTCGGTGGTCTTGGCAGGGTTGTTGGTGAGCAGCCGCACCGAGCCGACGCCGAGGTCGCGCAGGATCTGGCTGGCCGTACCGTAGTGCCGCGCGTCGGCGGGCAGCCCGAGGTCGAGGTTCGCGTCCACGGTGTCCCGCCCGCCGTCCTGCAGCTGGTAGGCCTGCAGCTTGGCGACCAGCCCGATCCCGCGGCCCTCGTGGCCGCGGAGGTAGACCACCACGCCGCGGCCCTCCGCGACGATCCGCGCCATCGCCTCCTCCAGCTGCGGCCCGCAGTCGCAGCGCCGCGAGCCGAACACGTCGCCGGTCAGGCACTCCGAGTGCACCCGCGTGAGCACCGGGGTGCCGTCGCCGAGCGACTCCGGGTCGCCGTGCACCAGCGCGACGTGCTCCGAGCCGTCGATGGTGACCCGGTAGCCGTAGGCGCGGAAGTCCGCCAGCGCGGTGGGCAGCCGGGTCTCGGCGACCCGCTCGACATGGGTCTCGTGCCGGCGCCGGTAGTGGATGATCTGCTCGATGGCGATCATCCTCAGGTCGTGCTCGTCGGCGAACTCGCGCAGCTCGGGTCCGCGCTTCATGGTGCCGTCGTCGTTGACGACCTCGGCGATCACCCCGGCCGGCTCCAGGCCGGCCAGCCGGGCCAGGTCGACGGAGGCCTCGGTGTGTCCGGGCCGGACCAGCACCCCACCCTCGCGGTAGCGCAGCGGGAAGACGTGGCCCGGCTGCACGAGCTCGAAGGGCTCGGTCGCGGAGTCGATGAGCCGACGCACGGTCTGCGACCGGTCGGCGGCGGAGATCCCGGTGCTCACCCCGTCGCGGGCGTCCACCGAGACGGTGTACGCCGTGCGCATCCGCTCCCGGTTGTGCGGGGTCATCAGCGGGATGCCGAGCCGGTCCAGCACCGCGGCGGTGACCGGGGCGCAGATCACCCCCGAGGAGTAGCGGATGGTGAAGGCCATCAGCTCCGGGGTGCACCGGGACGCGGCGAACACCAGGTCGCCCTCGTTCTCGCGCTCCACGTCGTCGACGACCACCACCGGTCGGCCCGCGTGAAGGGCGGCCAGCGCCTCCTCGACGGTGTCCAGGCGTACGTCGGGCGCGCTCATCGTCGACCTCCCCAGCTGCTCATCACGCCACCTGGGCCGGCTCGGCCGGCTCGCGGACCCGCTCGTGGCGCTGCACCCGGACCCAGGTGGCGAACCCCCACAGGCAGAACGCGCCGTAGACGATGTACATCGCCGCGGACGGGTAGTAGCCGGCGTCCAGCAGCAGCGGCACGCCGACCACGTCCACCGCGATCCAGGCCAGCCAGAACTCGGTCCAGCCGCGGGCCATCCCGTAGGTGGCCAGGATCGACCCGGTCAGGATCCAGGCGTCGGCCAGCGGGCCCCAGGAGCCCAGCGCCTTGAGCACCCAGTAGAAGATCGCGGTGCCCGCCACCGCGAGCACCAGCAGCTGCGCGCGGCCGGAGGCACCCGCCCAGCGCGGCGCGATCGCCCCGTCGGCGCTCTCCCCCCGACGCATCGCCCGCCGCCAGCGCCACCAGCCGTAGACCGACACCGCCATGAAGAACACCTGCCGGCCGGCCTGCCCCCACAGGTCGTGCGCCTGCGGCTTGTCCAGCACGCCGCCGACGAAGACGGTGAACAGGATCAGGTTGCCGATGATCCCCACCGGCCAGGCCCAGGTGCGGCGGCGCATCCCGCCGACCGCGCTGGCCAGCCCGAACACGTTCCCGACCACCTCGCGGACCAGCACTTGTCCGCCGGCGACGGTGAAGGTGCCCTCGAGGAGCCAGTGCAGCAGGTTCATCGTTCTCGTCCTCTCGTGCCGAGCTGCCGCTCGACGTACTTGCCGATCACGTCCACCTCCAGGTTCACCGGCTCACCGGGCGCCCGGGTGCCGAGCGTGGTGCGCCGCAGCGTCTCCGGGATCAGCGAGACGGTGAACCAGCCGTCGTCGGCGCCCGCGTCGCTGACCTCGACCACGGTCAGGGACACGCCGTCGACGGCGACCGAGCCTTGGGATACGACGTAGCGGCTCAGCGCGGCGGGCAGGCCGATCCGGACCAGCTCCCAGTGCGCCGACGGCTCCCGCGCCAGCACCGGGCCGGTGGCGTCCACGTGCCCCGACATCAGGTGGCCGCCGAGCCGGGTGCTCGCGGTGACCGCGCGCTCGAGGTTGACCCGGTCGCCGACGGCCCGGCGACCCAGCGTGGTCAGCCGGAGCGTCTGGCGCATCACGTCGGCGGTGAAGCCCCCGTCGTGCAGGTCGGCGACGGTCAGGCAGCAGCCGTCGACGGCGATCGAGTCGCCGGGGCAGGCGTCGTCGAGCACCTCCGGGGCGCGCACCGTCAGCCGCACCGCGTCCCCGCGGTCCTCGATGCCGGCCACGCTGCCGAGCGCCTCCACGATGCCGGTGAACATCTCAGGCCTCCCGCGGAACGGTCAGGGTGAGCCGGACGTTGCGGTCGGCCCCCTCGCCCAGGACGGTGATGTCGACGACCTCGAGCCGGTGCGCGTCGGCGATGGTGCGCACCCCGAGGTCGCCGACGCTGGCCGCGCCGGCCCCGAGCAACATCGGGGCGATGTAGGCGACCACCTCGTCGACGTACCCCTGGCCGAGGAAGGCGGCGGCCAGCCGCGGCCCGCCCTCGAGGAGCACGTGCCGTCCGCCGCGCGCGAAGAGCTCGGTGAGCGCCTCCTTGGGATCCTGGGTGCGCAGCAACACCGTCTCGGCGACCGCGTTGCGGACGCGGGCATGCGCGGGCACCTCCCGCAGCCCCATCACCGCGCGCAGCGGCTGCCGGTCCGCCGGCAGCGGCCGGTCGGCGTCGTCGCGGGCGCTGAGCTCCGGGTCGTCGACCAGGACGGTGCCGGTCCCGGCGAGCACCACGTCGCAGTGCTGCCGCAGCAGATGGGTGTCGCGGCGCGCGGCGACCGAGCTGATCCAGCGCGAGGTGCCGTCCGCGGCGGCACTGCGACCGTCGATCGTCGCGGCGAGCTTCCAGGTGACGAAGGGGCGGCGGTGCTCGACGGCGAACGTCCAGGCGGGGTTCACCGCCCGGGCCTCGTCGGCCAGCAGGCCGGCCTCCACGTCCACGCCAGCTGCGCGCAGCGTCTCGGCGCCGCCGGCCGCCTGCGGGCTGGGGTCGGCCTGGGCGAAGACCACCCGGCGGACGCCGGCGGTGACCAACGCCTGCGCGCAGGGACCGGTCCGGCCGGTGTGGTTGCAGGGCTCGAGGGTGACGACCGCCGTCGCCCCGCAGGCTCGGTCCCCGGCCGCGGTGAGCGCGGCGGCCTCCGCGTGCGGGGTGCCGGCGCCCCGGTGGTAGCCCTCGGCGACCGCGTCCCCGGCGGGGTCGAGGAGCACGCAGCCAACCCGCGGGTTCGGGCCGAACGGGACGCCGGGAGTACGGGCCAGGTCGAGGGCGCGGCGCATCGCGGAGCGTTCGCGTGAGCCGGCGTACATCGCTGAGCCCTCTCGTCCGGACGCGGACCCCGGGGACTCGAGAAGTCGCGGACGGTGCTCGCCGGAGGGTGCCCCGCCGGAGCGAGCGTCGTACACGGCTGCGTGCGCTTCCCATCCGGACTTTGACCGTCGGTCCAGGAGTTCCACCTGGTCAACCGTCCGCCGGCTGCGGACGGGTCGCGGACTTTCACCGCCGGTTCGGAGTTTCACCGACCCCAGAGCACGCGAGTGCTGTCACTCGTCGGGTACAGCCTGCCACACCGGTGGGCGCAGGCGGTATGTGAGCCGGCCCACGTCAGCGGGCCGCCGCCTTGCCCAGCTCGCGCAGCTCGTCGACGGCCCGCTCGGGCTCATCGGCGCGGAAGACCGCGGAGCCGGCCACGAACACGTCCGCACCGGCCTCGGCGCAGCGTCCGACGGTCTCGGCGGAGACGCCGCCGTCCACCTGCAGCCACAGCTCGAGGCCGTGCTTGTCGATCAGCTCCTTGGCCCGGCGCACCTTGGGTAGGCAGAGGTCGAGGAACTCCTGCCCCCCGAAACCCGGCTCGACGGTCATCACCAGCAGCATGTCGAGCTCGGGGAGCAGGCCCTCGTAGGGCTCCACCGGAGTGGCCGGACGCAGCGCCAGGCCGGCGCGAGCGCCGAGGCCACGCAGCTCGCGGGCCAGGCGCACCGGCGCGGTCGCGGCCTCGACGTGGAAGGTGACCGAGGCGGCGCCCGCCTCGACGTAGGCCGGGGCCCACCGGTCCGGGTCCTCGATCATGAGGTGGCAGTCCATCGGGATCGAGCTGGCGTTCTTCAGCGCCTCGACGACGGGCAACCCGATCGTCAGGTTCGGCACGAAGTGGTTGTCCATCACGTCGACGTGCAGCCAGTCCGCGTTGGCGACCCGTTTCGCCTCGTCGGCGAGGCGCGCGAAGTCGCTGGCGAGGATGCTCGGTGCGATCTGGATTCCCATGGCGTGCCGATCCTAGTGGTGCCGGGCATGCCGATGCCGGCGGCATGGCGTCGTCGGTTGCTGCGGTTCGGAGGGACTTCGCGGTCGAGGCGTGCTTCGGCCCGTGATCGGCTCGGGCAAGGGGCTTTCGCCTCCGTTGCGACTCAGCTGGTGTCGAGGTTGGTGGTGCCGGTGTGGTCGACGAGGTAGCGGCGGCCGTGGGGTGAGCGCCACAGGTAGAGGCCGGGTTCGGGCATCGCATAGGTCCAGCCGCCGTGGGTCTTGCAGCGGTGGTGGCG
>DASTWW010000166.1:0-5647 GCA_035765755.1 Nocardioidaceae bacterium | reverse complement strand
GGCGTCATGCGCGGGGTCACCGTCGACGGCGCGCCCGTCGACCGGATCGTCTACGCGCGCCTGGCGACCGACACCCCGCTGCACGAGCCGGAGGGCTTCCGGGCGCTGCTCAACTCCTTCCTCCCGCGCAAGCGCGCGATCGGGCAGATGCTGGTGCGCGACCGGGACGGCCGCGTGCTGCTGTGCAACCTCACCTACAAGGCCGACTGGGACCTGCCCGGAGGCGTGGTCGAGGTCAACGAGTCGCCACGCGAGGCGGTCAGCCGCGAGATCGAGGAGGAGCTCGGCCTCGACATCCCCGCAGGCGACCTGGTGCTCACCGACTGGCTGCCGGCCTGGAGCGGCTGGGACGACGCGCTCTGCCTGGTCTTCGACGGCGGGCTGCACCCGGAGAGCCTGATCGAGGAGGTGGTGGAGCAGGACCGCGAGATCCGCTCCGCACAGTTCTGCGACCTGGCCGAGATCCGCGCCCACTGCGCCGATTTCACCGCGCGGCGGATCGAGTCCGCGCTCCGCACCCTGCGCGACGGCGGCGGTTCGTCGTACACCGAGTCCGGCCGGCTCTGAGCCCGACGCGACCTGTTGCCCGCGCGCCTCTGTTCGTGACTAGTCCATTCGTGCTATTCATGTAGCCCGGCGGGGTGACGCCGCGCCCCGTGCTCGGTCAGCGGAAAGTCGGGTCGGAGGAGCCATGCGGAAGTTCTTGGGCTGGATCGCGGTCGTGTTCGTGCTGATCTACCTGGTCAGCCAGCCACAGGGCGCGGCCGACGCGGTGCGCGGTGCGGCCGGCGGCGTCGGGTCCGCGGTCAGCAACATCATCGAGTTCGTCACCGCCCTCTAGTGACCGGCTGGATCGCGTCCTCGTTCGACCCGAAGATCGGCAAGCACCTGCTTCGCGACGAGGACGAGGTCATCGTCGACGAGGTGGCGCACCACTGGGTGGTCTATGTCGGGCCCGGCGCCGAGGCGCTGGCCGGGCTGTTCTTCCTCGGGCTGTGCTTCGTGGTCTCCGTGCAGGTTGCCTGGTTGCCGTTCCTGATCGGGCTGGGCCTGCTGGCGCACGCGGCCGGCAAGGCACTCGCCCGGCACATGGACCGGTTCGTGGTCACGAACATGCGGGTGTTCCGGGTGCGCGGCGTGCTCGGCCGGCGGCTCGCCACCATGCCGCTCGGCCGGATCCTCGACATCACCGTGGAGAAGCCGGTGCTGGGCAGGCTGCTGAACTACGGGCACTTCGTCTTCGAGTCCGCCGCCCAGGAGCAGGGGCTGCACCGGATCCGGCACGTCCCGCGACCCTACGACCGGGACCTGGTCATTCAGCGCGTCGTGCAGCGCGCCGGGCTCCGCGGCGGACACCTGCACGACCACCACCGGCCGCACCTGAGGTGAGCCAGTCCGCCAGGCAGCGCCGGTGTTGCGCACCTGACGGATCGGCGCAACTGGACCGTTGACGAGCCGCCCCTCTGTCAGGGTTTCGGCATGATCCGCAGCCGTCGGCAGTTGCCTCGTCTACTCGCCGTCACCTCAGCGCTCGCCTTCGTCATCGGTATGCCGTCCATCGGTACCTCGGCGGGCGGGGCCGCCCAGGCGACGACCGGCGAGGACGGCCCGTTGCGCTCGACGGTCACACCGGTGCAGCGAGCCACCGGCATCGAACGCGTGGTCGAGGGCTGGAGCTGGGGTGACGACCGCCAGACCTTCTACGGGATCCGCGCGTCCGGGCGCGTGGTGGCCTGGGGGCAGGGAGACCTCGGGCAGCTCGGCAACGGAACCTCCCGAGGAATCAGCCTCGGCGGCGTCGTGGTGCAGCGGCTCAGCCACGTCCAGAAGATCGTGAGCGACGGCGCCACGACCCTGGCCCTCGTGAGGCAGGGACGGGTCAAGGCGTGGGGCTACAACGGCTACGGCCAGCTCGGCACCGGGGACAAGCGCGAGCGGGACGTGCCTCACCTCGTGGGGCACCTGCGCGGCATCAGGCACGCGACTCTGGGAAACGGCTACGCTCTCGCGCTCACCCGGCACGGTCGGGTCTGGGCGTGGGGCCGCAACGGCTGCGGCCAGCTGGGCACGGGTGATCTCCGCGACCACCTCCGGCCGAGGAGAGTGCGTGCCCTCCGTCATGTCGAGGCCGTGTACACCAGCGGGTACAACACCTCGTTCGCGCTCCAGCGGAACGGAACGCTGTGGTCCTGGGGCTACGGCTACGACGGCGACCGCGGGGACGGCAGCAAGCAGGCCTGTTCGTCGCGACCGCACCGGGTGCGGCTTCCGGCGCCGGTGACCGGCCTGTTCCTGTCCGCCCCGCCGCCGAGCACCTACCGTGCGCTGCTGAGCGACGGGTCGGTGTGGACCTGGGGCAACCGGTCGAAAAACCTCGGATACCCGGCCCGGCACACGATGTTCGCGCCCCGCCGGGTCCGCGGCCTGCCGGCGATCCAGAGGGTGTGGCCGGCTCAGGACGCCACCTACGTCCGCGGCCGCGACGGGTCTGTGTGGGCCTGGGGCGCGGGGCCGTTGGGCGATGGTCACCGGCGCGGCAGCGCCCGCCCGGTCCACACCACCGCGATCGACGGGGCCACCAAGGTCTTCCAGAGCGGCGGCGACGCAGCGCGGTTCGCGGTTCTGCCCGACGGAACCGTGAAGGGCTGGGGCCTGAACTGGTACAACGGTGTGGGCACGGGCTCGCTCGATCCCGTGCTCCGGCCCACCGCTCTGCCCGGGCTCAACGGCCCCCGGGGCGTCGGGATGCGCTTGGACATGGGCTACGCGTGGGCTCCCGGCTACTTCAAGACCTGGGCCAGCTCGTACGACGCCTACGCCGACCCACAGGACGTGCCCTGGGGGCCGCGCACCGCCGACGGCCTCACCGGCATCCGGTGGGCAGCACCTTGGGTGGACACCAACTATCGCACCGGCATGACGTACACCGTGCTTCTCGCGGACGGCACCGTGCAGCGGCTGAACGTGCCGTTCCGGCAGCCGGTCGGCTGAGCCGGCGCGAGGTCGGTCAGAAGAGCGCGGACGCCAGCTGCTGCCGCCCCTTGAGCACCCGCGGGTCCTCGTTGCCCACCGCGGCGAACAGTCCCAGCAGGTGGGTGCGCGCCTGGTCCCGCTCGTCTCCAGAGGTACGACGGACCAGGTCGACGAGCCGGGAGAAGGCGTCCTCGACGTGCCCGCCGAGCAGGTCGAGATCGGCCACCAGGGTCTGGGCCTCCACGTCGTCGGGACGCTCGGCCGCGGCCGTGCGTGCCGCGGCAGCATCCACCGACGCGGTGCGCTGGAGCACCTTGGCCATCGCCAGACCGGCTGCCGCCTCGGAGTCGGCGGGGTTGGCGTCGACCAGCTTCTGGTACTCCGCCACCGCACGGTCGATGTCGCCGTCGGCCAGCGCGTCCTGCGCGGGCGCGTAGCGCGGGTCGATCTCCGGCTCCTCGCCCTCGGCGGGCGGGGCGCCATTCGCACGCGGCTGGTGCCGCCCGGTCACCCCCTGCGCCGCCGCCGCCTGCAGCACCTGGGTGACGATCTGCCGCAGCTCCTCCAGCGGCGGCGCGTCCTGCAGCAGCGGCGCCAGCCGCCCCTGCAGCACCAGCGCGACCAGCGGCACCGACGGCACCTGCAGCGCCTGAGCCAGCTGCGGGTTGGCGTCCACGTCCACCTTGCCGAGCAGGAACCGGCCCTCGAACTCGTCGGAGAGCGTCTCCAGGTCGTCGGCGAGCTGCGCGCTGGCCGGCATCCGGGACGGTGAGTAGAACACCAGCACCACCGGGGCGTTGAGCGACGACTCCAGCTCGGCCTGGAAGTTCTGCTCGGTCAGCGTGACCGCGTAGGCCGATGAGCCGCCGGGCGCGGCGGGAGCGGCGCCGGACGGTGTGCTCGGTGGAGCGCTGCGTTTGAGGCCCGACAGGTCGACGGCGCCAGGACGGGAGAACGGCGTGTTGCTCATGGTCCTATCTTTGCGGACCCGGCCCAAACCCTGTCCCTCCGGGTCCGTACCGCAGGGTGTCGCGGCCGGCCAGGCGTAGCCGTTTCTACGCACGGTGCATGAGCCTCTCGTCGCTGCGCGTCCCTACGGTGAGCGAGGAGCCGGTTGCGAAGACAGGAGTCTCGGCATGCTTCCCACCAAGGCCCTCCGTGGCCACGGCACGCCCGCCCGTCGGCGTACCACGGCTGCCCTGACGCTGCTCGGCCTCCCGGTTGCCTTCACCGGCCTCATCGCGCTCCCGGCACAGGCCGCGGGAGCCGGCTACTACGTCGACCGGACCACGGCGAGCTGCTCGGACACCGGCTCGGGCACCGCCACCGCTCCGTTCTGCACCATCGCCAAGGGCGTCGCCAAGCTGACCGCCGGCGACACCCTGAACATCGGCAACGGCACCTACGCCGAGACGATCAAGCCGGCCGTGTCCGGCACCGCGTCCGCGCCGATCACCATCACCGCCTGGCCCGGCAAGAACCCGCAGGTCGGTACCGGCGTCGCGAACGGCGTTTACCTGTCCGGCCGCAGCTACATCACCATCTCGAACCTGCTGGTCGCCGGCACCAGCGGACCGGGGATCTACGTCTCCGGCGGCGACTACGACTCCGTGCTCGGCAACGAGGTCACCAAGGCCGGTAAGCCCGCGCAGGGGGCGATCGCGCAGGGCATCCGGATCAGCAACTCGGCCAACGACCTGGTGCAAGGCAACTACACCCACGACAACAGCGACCACGGCATCTACCTGAGCGGGAGTACGACGAACACGACGGTCGCCTACAACACCTCGACGTACAACGCCGAGGGCTACCGCCGCAACGCCAACGGCATCAACGTGGTGGCACCCGGAAACACGATCATCGGCAACATCACCCACGACAACGAGGACTCCGGGATCAACTTCTACCCGGGCGGCAACAACAACCTGGCCACGCTGAACGTCACCTACAACAACGGCGACCACGGCATCGACGACTACAACGTGACCGGCGGCCGGCTGATCGGCAACACCGTGTTCCACAACTGCACGACCGGCATCAACGTCGAGGGCACCTCGGGCAACTACGTGGTGGAGAACAACATCGCCGTGGACAACGCGGTCTACCCGACCTACAAGGGCATCTCCTGCAGCCGACGCACCGGGAACATCGGCATCTGGGACTCCGCCCCGGCGACCACGACCGTCGACCACAACCTGGTGTGGCTGACCACGAGCGGCACGATGTACGCCTGGGCAGGGACGAGGTACACCTCGCTGTCGGCCATGCAGGCCGCCTCCGGCCAGGAGAAGCACGGCATCTCGGCCGACCCGAAGTTCGTCAACGCCTCCGGCGGCAACCTGGCCATCGACGCGGGCTCTCCCGCGATCGACCGCGGCAACTCCGGGGTCTCCGGGGAGCAGAGCACCGACATCCGGCACTTGTACCGTGTCGACGACCCGGGCACCCCGAACACCAACGCCGAAGGTCCGCGGCTCTACGACGACCTCGGCGCCTACGAGTTCCAGGGCACGTCCGCTTCGACGGACCAGCAGCCAACGGCGAAGCTGAGCGTTACGCCGACCACCGGCACCGCACCCCTCGCCGTCACCGCCGACGCCGGCGCCTCCAGCGACCCGCAGGGCCAGACCCTGAAGTACAGCTTCGACTTCGGCGACGGCACCACCACCGGACC
>DASTWW010000165.1:0-7965 GCA_035765755.1 Nocardioidaceae bacterium | reverse complement strand
CCGTGGCGAGGCCGCCGAGCATGGCGCAGTCGACCGGCTCGGTCACCGAGGTCGGGGAGACGTCGACCGCACCGAGGCCGAGCACGAACTTTGACGCGTTGAGCGCCTTGATGGCCAGCCGGCGGCCGACCTTCATCTGGGTCTCGTCGAACGGCGAGTCGGCTCCCGGCCTGGCCAGCGCCGCCCGCCAGCGGACGGCGTCGGCGCCGAACTTGTCCAGGATCTCCGAGGGCACCACCGCATTGCCCTTCGACTTGCTCATCTTCTTGCGGTCCGGGTCGACGATGAACCCGGAGATGAGCGCGTGCGACCACGGCGCCACGTGGTTCTCGTGGTGCGCCCGGACCACCCGCGAGAACAGCCAGGTGCGGATGATGTCGTGGGCGTGCGTGCACAGGTCCATCGGGAAGACCCGCTGGAACAGGTCGTTGTCGGTCTCCCAGCCTCCCGCGATGTGCGGGGTCAGCGAGGAGGTGGCCCAGGTGTCCATCACGTCCGGGTCGCCGATGAAGCCGCCGGGCCGGGCGCGCTCGTCCTCGGTGTGGCCGCGCGGCGGCTGCGAGGAGGGGTCGACCGGAAGCTCGGTCTCGCTGGGCAGCAACGGGTGCTCGAAGTCCGGCTCGCCGTCCTCGTCGAGCGGGTACCACACCGGGAAGGGGATCCCGAAGAACCGCTGGCGCGAGATCAGCCAGTCGCCGTTGAGGCCCTCCACCCAGTTGTCGTAGCGGTGCCGCATGTAGCCCGGAACCCAGTCGATCTCGGCGCCCCGCTCGATCAGGTCCGCGCGCAGCTCCGCGTCGCGGCCGCCGTTCTTGATGTACCACTGCCGGGTGGAGACGATCTCCAGCGGCTTGTCGCCCTTCTCGTAGAAGTTCGTCATCCGCTGCGTCGGCTTCGGCTCGCCGTCCAGGTCGCCGCTCTCCCGCAACAGCCCCACCATCGCCTCGCGGGCGCTGAACGTGGTCTTCCCCGCCATGTGCGAGTACGCCGCGGCGGCGGTCTCGTGCGAGAGCCACTCCGGGGTGTCGCGGTGCAGCCGGCCGTCACGGCCGATCACGGTGCGCACCGGCAGCTGCAGCTCGCGCCACCACTGCACGTCGGTGAGGTCGCCGAACGTGCAGCACATCGCGATGCCGGCGCCCTTGTCGGGCTCCGCGGCCGGGTGCGCGAGCACCGGGATCTCCACCCCGAACACCGGCGAGGTCACCGTCGTGCCGAACAGCGGCTGGTAGCGCTCGTCGTCGGGATGCGCGATCAGCGCCACCACGGCGGGGATCAGCTCCGGGCGGGTGGTCTCGACGAACAGCGGTGAGCCGTCGTGCTGGTGGAAGGCGACCCGGTGGTAGTGGCCGGCGTACTCCCGCGCCTCGAGCTCCGCCTGTGCCACCGCGGTCTGGAAGGTGACGTCCCAGAGGGTCGGCGACTCCTGCAGGTAGGCCTCACCGCGCGCGAAGTTGCGCAGGAAGGCCCGCTGCGACGCGGTGCGGGCCTTGCCGCCGATGGTGGTGTAGTGCTGCGACCAGTCCACGGACAGCCCGAGGGTGCGCCACAGCGCCTCGAAGACCTTCTCGTCCTCCTGGACCAGCTGCTCGCACAGCTCGATGAAGTTGGGCCGGCTGATCGGCACCTGGCGCTTGGCGTCCGGCTTCTCCGGCGGGGTGAACTCCGGGTCGTAGGGAAGCGACGGGTCGCAGCGCACCCCGAAGTAGTTCTGCACCCGGCGCTCGGTCGGCAGGCCGTTGTCGTCCCACCCCATCGGGTAGAAGACCTCCTTGCCCCGCATCCGCTGGAACCGGGCGATGAGGTCGGTGTGGGTGTAGGAGAACACGTGCCCCACGTGCAGCGACCCGGACACCGTCGGCGGCGGGGTGTCGATGGAGAAGACCTCCTCGCGCCGCCGGGACCGGTCGAAGGAGTAGGTGCCGTCCTCCTGCCAGATCTTGGACCACTTGGCCTCCAGGCCCTCAAGTGCGGGCTTGTCCGGTACGACGACCGGACGACGAGCGGTCGGTCCGGTGGTCGTGCCAGGCAGGTCTGCGGTGAAGGGCTTGCTGGTCATGACCCGAAATCCTACGGTCCGCCACCGATCGGGTGCGACTCAGTTGGCTGCGCTGGGGACCGTAGACTCGACACGCGATGTCCAACACCCCCTCTGCGCTCGACCCTGCCCACTCCGTCGAGTCCTACGCCGCGGCCGAACGGGCGCTGCTCGCCCGGTGGCCGGAGACCCGGCTGGAGCCGAGCCTGGACCGGATCCGGGCGCTGACCGAGCTGCTCGGCGACCCGCAGCACGCCTACCCGGTGGTGCACCTGACGGGCACCAACGGCAAGACCAGCACCTCGAGGATGATCGACGCGCTGCTGCGCGCGCTCGGGCTGCGCACCGGACGGTTCACCAGCCCGCACCTGGAGTCGATGACCGAGCGCATCTCGGTCGACGGGGACCCGCTCTCCGAGGAGGCCTTCCTCGACGCCTACAACGACATCGCGCCCTATCTCGAGATGGTCGACACCGAGAGCGTGCACCCGCTGTCGTTCTTCGAGACCGTGGTCGGGATGGCCTACGCGACGTTCGCCGACGCACCGGTGGACGCCGCGGTGGTCGAGGTCGGTCTGGGCGGCGCGTGGGACGCCACCAACGTGGCCGACGGCAGGGTGGCCGTGGTCACCCCGATCGGCGTCGACCACTCCCGGCTGCTCGGGGACACCCCCGAGGCGATCGCGGTGGAGAAGGCCGGGATCATCAAGCCCGGCGCCACCGTGGTGATGGCCAAGCAGCCGCCCGGCGCGGAGGAGGTGCTGCTCGCCCGGGCCGCCGAGGTCGGCGCGACCGTGCTCCGCGAAGGCGTGGACTTCGCCGTCACCCACCGGGTGCCTGCGGTCGGCGGCCAGATGGTGCGGCTGCAGGGACTGAACGCGGAGTACGACGAGGTGTTCCTCCCGGTCTACGGCCCGCACCAGGCCCACAACGCAGTGCTCGCATTGGCGGCGGTCGAGGCGTTCGCCGGTGGTGAGCCGCTCGGCGGCGACGTGGTGCACGAGGCGTTCGAGCAGGCCACCTCCCCGGGGAGGCTGGAGGTGATCCGGCGCAGCCCGACGATCGTGCTGGACGCCGCGCACAACCCGCACGGGGCGGAGGCCACCGCGGAGGCGGTGCAGGACTCGTTCACCTTCAGCCCGCTGGTCGGCGTGGTCGGGGTGATGGCCGACAAGGACTACGAAGGGGTTCTGGCCGCCTTCGAGCCGGTGTTCGCCGCCATCGTCTGCACGCAGAACTCCACGGAGAGGGCGATGCCGGCCGAGGAGCTCGCCGAGGTGGCCCGCGGCATCTTCGGCGTCGACCGGGTGCACGTCGCCCGCCGGCTGGAGGACGCCATCGACCAGGCCGCGACGCTCGCCGAGGCCGGCGGCTCGTTCGGTGAGGCAATCGGCTCGGGAGGCGTGCTGGTCACCGGGTCGGTGATCACCGTGGGAGAGGCGCGGGCCATGCTGCGACCCCGCGGCCGGGACGGCGCCTGATGCGCTCGCTGCGCCGGTCGATGTGCGCCGCCATGCTCGTGCTTCAGGCCGTCACGCTCTTTCTCGCCGGGCTGGTGATGACGGGGCTCACGGACGTCGGGTTCGGCACGGCGTTCGGCATCGGGCTCGGGCTTGCCCTGGCCTGCGTGCTGGCCGCTGGTCTGCTCCGCAGCCGGGTCGGTTTCTGGCTCGGCTGGCTGATCCAGGTGGTGTCGATCGGCCTGGGCTTCGTGGTGCCGCTGATGTTCGTCCTGGGCGTGGTCTTCGCGGCGCTGTGGACCACCGCCTACCTGATGGGCGAGCGGATCGACCGGGAGAAGGCCGAGCGGGCGCTGCTGGACGGGCCGGCCACCGGAGGGAGCACGCCGCACGGCCAGTAGGGTGCGGGCATGTCGCAGCGCACGCTCCTGCTCCTCAAGCCCGACGCGGTCCGCCGGGGCCTGGTCGGGAACATTCTGGCCCGGTTCGAGGCCAAGGGCCTGTCCCTGGTGGCGCTCGAGCTGCGCCGCATCGACACCGCGATGGCCGACCAGCACTACGCCGAGCACGTGAAGCGGGACTTCTACCCGCCGCTGCGGGAGTTCGTGACCAGCGGTCCGCTCCTCGCCGCCGTCCTCGAGGGCGACGAGGCCGTGGACGTGGTGCGAGCGATCAACGGCGCCACCGACGGCCGCAAGGCCGCGCCCGGAACGATCCGCGGCGACCTGTCGCTGTCGAACCGGGAGAACCTGGTGCACGGCTCGGACTCGCCGGAATCGGCCGAGCGCGAGATCAAGCTCTGGTTCCCCGACCTCTGACCTCATAGGTACCGGGCCAGCGACCCCTCGAGCACGTCCAGGCCCCAGGCGAGCTGCGCGTCCGAGACCCCGCCGAAGCCGACCAGCAGGCCGGCCCGCTCGTCGGTGCGGGTCAGCTCCTCCAGCAGAGGTACGTCGAGACCGGCCCGCAGGCAGTCCTCGTGCACGGCCCGGGCCACCGCGGGCGGGGTGAGCAGGGCGAGGTACATGCCCGCGACCGGCGTCGCGACGACGCCGTAGCCGCGGAGCCGGCCGACCAGCAGTCCAGCGCGCTCGGCGTAGACCCGACGCGCGGAGCGGACCAGCTTGTCGAGGTGGCCCTCGCGCATCAGGCTCAGCAGCGCTCGCTGCGCGGGCCAGGGCGGGTGGTCGTGACGGGCGGCGCGCTGCTCGGCGATGCGGGCCACGAGGCCGGCCTCGGCGACCAGCCAGCCGAGCCGTAGGGCCGGGGACAGCGCCTTCGAGGCCGTGCCCAGGTAGACCACCCGGGCGCGGTCCAGGGCGGTGAGCGCCGGCAGCGGCGCCACGTCGTACCGGAACTCGGAGTCGTAGTCGTCCTCGAGCACCAGGGCGTCGCGGCGCCGGGCCTCCTCGAGGAGCGCCACCCGGCGGGCGGCGGACATGGTCACGCCCAGCGGATGTTGGTGCGCGGGGGTGGCGTAGACCGCAGCCACTGTCTCGGGGGCCGCCGCGAGCCGGTCGACGACCAGCCCCTGCTCGTCGACCGGGACGTCGAGGACCCGCCACCCCGCCTGCACCGCGGTGGCCACCCCCGCCCGGTAACCCGGGTCCTCGACGGCGACCGTGCCGCGCGGCAGCGTGGCCAGGACCAGGGCCATTCCGTGCGTGGTCCCCGACGTCACCAGCACCTCGTCGCCGGTGCAGGGCACGCCGCGGGTGCGGGCGACGTACGCCGCGATCTGGTCGCGGAGCTCGGGCAGCCCGGCCGGGTCGGGGTAGTCCGCCGGCACCGCCGCGGCGGAGACGTCGCGCCAGGCGCGTCGCCAGGCGGCCTGGTGCCGTGGGTCCACCCAGGGCGAGCCGCTGCCCAGCCGCAGCGGCGGCGACGCCGCGGTCGGCGAGCCGGGGAAGGGGCGCCCGTTGCCGGGCGCGGGCAGCGCCCCGACCTCGGCGACGTAGGTGCCGGACCCCTGCCGGGCGACCAGCCAGCCCTCCGCGAGCAGCTGGTCGTAGCCGGACTCGACCACGCTGCGGGCGACCGCCAGCTCGGTGGCCAGCGCCCGGGTGCTGGGCAGCCGGGTGCCCGCGGGGAGGGCGCCACCGCTGACCAGGGTCCGCACCTGGCCGGCGAGCTGCACGTGCAGCGGGATGCCGGAGCCGCGTCGCAGCTCGAGGGGGAGGGTGGCCGCCAAAGTGTCCTGCCGAAGTGGCTCGGAAGTGGCTCTGTCCGGAAGGCCACTTTGGGCCCAGCCTAGTCCCATGACCGTCGCCCCGCTCTCACCTACAGCCCGCACCACGGTGCGCCGGCACGCCGACCGCGCCCAGACCGACCGCGCCGCGCTGTTCGACGTCCTCGCCGGCGCGTTCGTGTGCCACGTGGGGGTGCCCGTCGACGGGGTGCCTCTGGTGCTACCCACGGCGTACGGCGTGGATCCGGACGGCCCGGACGAGTGCGGCACGCTCTACCTGCACGGCTCGGTCGCCTCGCACAGCCTGGTGACCGCGCCGGAGCAGGAGGTGTGCGTGACGGTGACGATGGTCGACGGACTGGTGCTGGCCCGGTCGGCGTTCCACCACTCGATGAACTACCGGTCGGCCGTGGTGGTCGGGCGGCCCCGCGTGGTGACCGACCCCGACGAGGTGCACCGGGCGCTGGCCCTGGTCGTCGACCAGGTGGTGCCCGGCCGCTCGCGGACCCTGCGGCCGCACACCCGCAAGGAGCTCGCGGCCACCCGGGTGCTCGCGCTCCCGCTGCTGGAGTCGTCGGTGAAGGCACGGGCCGGCGGCCCGGTCGACGACGAGGGCGACGTCGGGTCCGGCGGCTGGGCGGGAGTCGTACCCGTGCGCACGACGCTCGACGCGCCGGTCACCGCGGCCGATGCCCAGAGCGCCGACGTGCCCGACGACGTGCTCCGCCGCGTGTCTGCCAAGTAAAGGCGTCCCCCGCTCTTAGGCTCTTCGCACGGGTGAGGTGGCCCCGTCGAAGAGCAGTGACAGGCACGCGCGAGGGACAGCGGGGAAGCATGGCGAACAGCATCATCGGCCGGGACATGGCCGTTGACCTCGGCACCGCCAACACCCTCGTCTACGTCCGGGGGAAGGGCGTGCTTCTCGACGAGCCCTCCGTGGTGGCCCTGAACTCGACGACGGGCGAGATCCTCGCGGTCGGCCACGAGGCGAAGCGGATGCTGGGCCGCACCCCGGACAATATCACCGCGATCCGGCCGCTCAAGGACGGCGTGATCGCCGACTTCGAGGCCACCGAGCAGATGCTCCGGTTCTTCATCCAGCAGGTGCACCGGCGCCGCTACTTCGCCAAGCCCCGGCTGGTCATCTGCGTGCCGAGCGGCATCACGGCCGTCGAGCAGCGCGCGGTGAAGGAGGCCGGCTACCAGGCCGGCGCGCGCCGGGTCTACATCGTCGAGGAGCCGATGGCCGCCGCGATCGGCGCCAACCTGCCCGTGCACGAGGCGACCGGGAACATGATCGTCGACATCGGCGGAGGTACGACGGAGGTGGCGGTGATCTCGCTCGGCGGGATCGTCACGTCCCTGTCGATCCGCACCGCCGGCGACGAGCTCGACCAGGCGATCATCGCCTGGATGAAGAAGGAGTACTCCCTGATGCTCGGGGAGCGCACCGCCGAGGAGATCAAGATGACCCTCGGCTCCGCCTTCCCGCTGCCGCAGGAGCCCGAGGCCGAGATCCGGGGCCGGGACATGGTCTCCGGGCTGCCGCGCACCGTCGTGGTCTCCAGCGCCGAGGTGCGGCAGGCGCTCGAGGAGCCGCTGCACGCGATCATCGACGCGGTCCGGGTGACCCTCGACCAGACCCCGCCCGAGCTCGCCGGCGACATCATGGACCGCGGTCTGGTGCTGACCGGTGGCGGCGCGCTGCTGCGCGGCCTCGACGAGCGGCTGCGCCACGAGACCGGGATGCCGGTGCACGTGGCCGAGGAGCCGCTGCACTCGGTGGCCATGGGCTCCGGCAAGTGCGTCGAGGAGTTCGAGGCGCTGCAGCAGGTGCTCGTCTCGGAACCCCGGCGCCGGTGAGGCGCCGATGAAGGACCACGGACGTCGGCCGTCGCGGGGGCTGCTGGTGCTCCTGCTGCTGGCCTGCTTCACGGTGATCACCCTCGACGTGCACGGCGGATCGCACTCGCCGGTCGCGCCGCTGCGGGCCGCGGCCGGAACGGTGTTCGGCCCGGTCGAGGACGCCGCCGCGACCGCCGTACGCCCCTTCCGGGCGGTGCCCCAGTTCTTCCACACCACCGGCGGGCTGCGCGCGGAGGTCGCCCGGCTGCACGCCCAGAACGACGCGCTGCGCGGCTGGCTGGCGACCAGCACCTACGCGCGCAACCAGGCCGCCGAGCTCGACGGGCTGCTGCGCACCTCGCGGGACACCGGCTACGCGCTGGTCCCCGCCCGGGTGATCGCGATGGGGGCGGCGCAGTCGTTCACCCGCACGG
>DASTWW010000164.1:0-8595 GCA_035765755.1 Nocardioidaceae bacterium | reverse complement strand
ACACCACCACCCTGGTGGTCGGCACGGCCGACCGAGCCACCCTGACCGGCTACCTGGCCTCGCTGCGCTGAGCGCCTACTGCCCGTCGGCCTTCTCCTCGGCGGCCAGCGCGTCGTCGAGCCGCTTGCGCACCCCGTCGAGTCGGCGCTGACAGATCCGGGCCAGCTGTTCGCCGCGCTCCCACAGCGCGAGGGAGGTCTCCAGATCCGTCCCGCCGGCCTCCAGCCGGCGGACCACCTCCACCAGCTCCTCGCGGGCGGCCTCGTAGCTGAGGTCCTCCTGCTCGCTCATCCTTCGCTCTCCTCGTCGACGTCTTGCGGGTCCTCGGCGCGCCGCGCGTCCGTGACCAGGACGCCGAGCGTGCCGTCGCTGACCCGGGCGCGCAGCGGGTCACCCGGCGACACCTGCGTCACGCTGGTCACGACATTCCCGGACTCGTCCTGCAGCACCGTGTAGCCGCGCTCCAGTGTGGCCAGCGGCGACAGCGCCCGCACCCGGGCCAGCCGGTGCGCCAGGTCGTCGGAGGCCCGGTCCAGGTGGTGGCTGAGGCAGCGACGCGTCCGGTCCCGCAGCTCCCCGACCTCGCGGGCCCGGTCGGCGAGACCGGCGCGCGGATCGGCGAGGCTCGGGCGAGCCCGCACGGCGTCGAGCTGGTGCTGCTGCTGGGCCACCCAGCTGGTGAGCACCCGGCGGCCGCGGTCCCGGAGCCGGGTGACCCGTTCGACCTCCTCGGCCACGTCGGGCACCACCAGCTTCGCGGCGTCGGTGGGGGTGGACGCGCGCAGGTCGGCGACCAGGTCCAGCAGCGGGGAGTCCGGCTCGTGCCCGATCGCGGAGACGACCGGGGTGCGCGCCTGATGCACCGCCCGGATCAGCGCCTCGTCGGAGAACGGCAGCAGGTCCTCCACCGACCCGCCGCCGCGGGCGATCACAATCACCTCGACCTCGGGGTCCCGGTCCAGTGCCCCGAGCGCGTCGATGACCTCGCCGGCTGCGTTCGGACCCTGCACCGCGGTGTTGAGCACCCGGAAGCGCACACCAGGCCAGCGGCGGCGGGCGTTCTCCAGCACGTCCCGCTCGGCGGCGGAGCCGCGCCCGGTGACCAACCCGATGCATCCGGGCAGGAACGGCAGTCGGCGCTTCAGCTCCGCGGCGAACAGCCCCTCGGCGGCGAGCAGCTGGCGGCGCCGCTCGAGCCGGGCCAGCAGCTCGCCGAGGCCGACCATCCGGATGTCGTCGGCGTACAGGCTCAGCGTGCCCCGGGTCGGGTAGTACGACGGCTTGGCGTGCACCACCACGCTGGCGCCCTCCACCACCGGCGGGTTCAGCGAGTCGAACACGGTGCGCGAGCAGGTGACCGTCACTGACAGGTCGGCCACCGGGTCGCGCAAGGTCAAGAACACGGTGTTCATGCCCTGGCGCCGGTTGAGCTGGGCAATCTGGCCCTCCACCCACACCGAACCGAGCCGGTCGATCCAGCCGGCGATCGCGTTCGCGATCGTCCGGACCGGCGCCGGATGCTCGGGACTGGTCTGCAACACCACGCCAGGCACCCTATGGCAGACCACCTACCATGGAGGACATGCGCACTTCGGACCTGGGGATTGCCCAGGAGGCAGACACCGTCGAGGACCAGCGGTCGGTGCTGCTCGCCGCCCCTCGCGGCTACTGCGCCGGGGTGGACCGGGCGGTGCTCACCGTCGAGAAGGCACTCGAGCTGTACGGCGCGCCGGTGTACGTCCGCAAGCAGATCGTGCACAACCGGCACGTGGTCTCCGAGCTCGAGGAGCGCGGCGCGGTCTTCGTCGAGGAGCTGGACGAGGTGCCGGTCGGCTCCACCGTGGTGTTCTCCGCGCACGGGGTGTCGCCGGAGGTGCACAGGCAGGCCGAGAAGCGCGAGTTGAACACCATCGACGCCACCTGCCCGCTGGTGACCAAGGTGCACCACGAGGCACGCCGGTTCGCCGGCGAGGACTACGACATCCTGCTCATCGGCCACGAGGGCCACGAGGAGGTCGACGGCACCACCGGCGAGGCGCCCGGTCACGTGCAGCTGGTGCAGGGCCCCGAGGACGTCGCGAACGTGCAGGTGCGCGACCCGGCCAAGGTGGCCTGGCTGTCCCAGACCACGTTGTCGGTCGACGAGACGATGGCCACCGTCGAGGCGCTGCGCGAGCGCTTCCCGCAGCTGATCGACCCGCCCTCGGACGACATCTGCTACGCCACCCAGAACCGGCAGACCGCGATCAAGGAGATCGCCGGCCGCTCCGACCTGGTCATCGTGGTCGGCTCGGGCAACTCCTCCAACTCAGTCCGGCTGGTCGAGGTGGCCCTGGAAGCCGGTGCCGCGACCGCGCACCGCGTCGACGACTCCTCGGAGATCCAGGACGCCTGGTTCGACGGAGTGCGCACGGTCAGCGTGACCTCGGGCGCGTCGGTGCCCGAGGACCTGGTCCAGGGCGTGCTCGCCGCGCTGGCCGAGCGTGGCTACCCGGACGCGGAGTCGGTGCACACCGCCGAGGAGTCGCTGATGTTCGCGCTGCCGCCGAAGCTGCGCCGCGACATGCGGGCCGCGGAGAAGGCGCGCGGCTGACGCTCAGGCGGTACGGCGCGCGGCGTCCCCGCCCTCCTCGGCCACCGGCAGCTCGGGCCGCGGCTCGGCCACGGCCTCCAGCAGCTCACCTGCCGTCAACGGCCGGGTCGTGTCGATGACCGGCGCCGGTGCCTCCAGCTCGTGCTCCGCGACCTCCAGGTCGGTGAACTTGCGCGCGGAGACGAGCACCCGGGTCTCCAGCGAACCGACCGCCTTGTTGTAGGCGCCCACCGCGGCGGTCAGCGACCTGCCCAGCTTGTCCAGGTGGCCGCCCATCACGCCGAGCCGCTCGTGCAGGTCCCGGCCGAGCTCGTGGATCTCGCGGGCCTTGTCCGCCAGCGCCTCCTGGGTCCAGGCGTAGGCCACCGTGCGCAGCAGCGCGATCAGCGTGGTGGGGGTGGCCAGCACGACCTGCCGGGACGCGGCGTACTCCAGCAGCCCTGGCTCGGCCTCCAGCGCCGCGGACAGGAACGACTCACCGGGCACGAACAGCACCACGAACTCCGGGGTGGCCGGCAGCGCGCGCCAGTAGGCCTTGCCGGCGAGCACATCCACGTGCGCCCGCAGCTGCCGGGCGTGCCGGGCCAGGTGGCCGTCGCGGGTCTCCTCGGAGTCGGCGCCGGTGGCGTCCAGGAACGCGTCCAGCGGCACCTTCGCGTCGACCACCACGTGCTTGCCGCCGGCGAGGTGAACGACCAGGTCGGGGCGGTGCAGCAGCACCCGCTCGGCGGCCGAGTCGTCGTGGCGCAGCGAGACCTGCTCGGCGAAGTCGCAGCGGTCCACCATGCCGGCCACTTCCACTGCGCGGCGCAGGTGCAGCTCGCCCCAGCGGCCCCGCACCTGAGGCTTGCGCAGCGCGGTGGCCAGGGACGTGGTCTCCCGGCGCAGCAGGTCGGTGGAGTGCCGCACGTCGTCGACCTGCTGCTTGAGCTGGCTCTGCCAGGACGCGCGCTGCTGGTCGAGGTCGCGCAGCCGGTCGTGCAGCCGCGCCAGGCTCTCGGTCACCACCGCGTGGTCGGCAGCCCGTGACTCGAGCGCGCGGCGGGTGTCCGCGGCGGTGGCGCCGCCGGCACGCGCCCTGGCCAGGGCGGTGCCGAGCGCCACGCCGAGCGCCACCCCGGCACCGAGGACGAGGAGCAGCACGAAGGCGGTTGCGATGTCCATGGAGCCATGGTGGCCGAGGCCGCCGACATTTCGGGCTCTCCGCGCCGGGAGGATGGCCGCCCCGCTGCGCTCAGTCGGCGAGGTCGACGATGACAGGAGCGTGGTCGCTGGCACCCCTGCCCGCGCGCTCGTCCACGTCGACGCGGGCCCCGGTGACCCGCTTCTGCAGGGCGGGCGAGCCGAGCACGAAGTCGATGCGCATCCCACGGTTTCGCTCAAACCGCTGCCTGTAGTAGTCCCAGTAGGTGTACACCTCCGGGCCGGGCGTGTGGGCCCGGGCCACGTCCGCGTAGCCGGCGTCCACGATCGCCTGGAACGCGGCCCGCTCCGGCGGGGAGACGTGCGTGCTGGTGGCGAACCGGGCGATGTCGAAGACGTCCTCGTCCAGGGGCGCGATGTTCCAGTCCCCGACGAGCGCGACCGTCGCATCCGGGTCCGCGGCCAGCCAGCCGGCGGCGGTGTCTCGTAGCCGGGCCAGCCAGTCCAGCTTGTAGTCCAGGTGCGGGTCGCCCAGTGCGCGGCCGTTGGGGACGTACAACGACCAGATGCGCACGCCGCCGCAGGTCGCGCCGATGGCGCGGGCCTCGGCGGCGGGCGGCTCGCCGTACGTCGGCATGCCGGCGAACCCGCGCTCCACCTCGGCGATGCCGACGCGCGAGACGACCGCGACCCCGTTCCACTGGCTGATCCCGTACGAGGCGACCTCGTAGCCCATCGCCTCCAGTCCCATCACCGGCCACTGGTCGTCGCGGACCTTGGTCTCCTGCAAGGCGAGTACGTCGATGTCGTGACGTGCCAGCAGAGCCTCCACCCGGTCGATCCGGGAGCGGACGGAGTTCACGTTCCACGTGGCGATGCGCATGCCGCCACTCTAGGGACCGGGCTTCTCACCGCCGATTCGTGCGGCACCTGCGGCTCACCGTAAAGTGGCCGCCTGTGGCACTCACGATCGGCATCGTCGGACTTCCCAACGCAGGCAAGTCGACCCTGTTCAACGCCCTGACCAAGAACGAGGTGCTGGCGGCGAACTACCCGTTCGCCACCATCGAGCCCAACGTCGGGATGGTCGGCGTGCCGGACCCGCGGCTCGGCCAGCTGGCAGAGATGTTCGAGTCGGCGCGCGTCGTACCGGCGACCGTGCAGTTCGTGGACATCGCCGGCATCGTCAAGGGCGCCTCAGAAGGGGAGGGGCTCGGCAACAAGTTCCTCTCCCACATTCGTGAGTCCGATGCGATCTGCCAGGTGACCCGGGTGTTCCGCGACGAGGACGTCACCCACGTCGAGGGTGAGGTCGACCCCGGCAACGACATCTCCACCATCCAGACCGAGATGATCCTCGCCGACCTGCAGACCCTCGAGAAGGCGATCCCGCGGCTGGAGAAGGAGGCCAAGGGCAAGAAGGAGCTCGCGCCCGTGGTCGCCGCGGCCAAGGAGACGCAGGAGGCCCTGGAGAGTGGTACGCCGGTCATCGCCACCTCGGTCGACCGGAGCCTGGTCCGGGAGCTGATGCTGCTGACCGCGAAGCCCTACATCTACGTGTTCAACTGCGATGCCGACGAGCTCGCCGACGAGGATCTGAAGAAGAAGATGCGCGAGCTGGTCGCGCCCAGTGAGGCGATCTTCCTCGACGCGAAGTTCGAGGCCGAGCTCGTCGAGCTCGGCGACGAGGACGAGGCGCGCGAGATGCTGGCCGAGATGGGCATCGACGAGCCGGGGCTCGACGTGCTCGCCCGCGTCGGCTTCGAGACGCTCGGGCTGCAGACCTACCTGACCGCAGGCCCCAAGGAGGCCCGCGCGTGGACCATCAAACGTGGGTCCACGGCACCGGAGGCGGCCGGGGTGATTCACACCGACTTCCAGCGCGGCTTCATCAAGGCGGAGATAATCTCCTACGAGGACCTGATGGAGGCCGGCTCGATGGCCGCCGCCAAGTCCGCCGGCAAGGTACGCATGGAGGGCAAGGACTACGTCATGCAGGACGGCGACGTGGTGGAGTTCCGGTTCAACGTCTGAATCGCCGCAAAATCGCAGGTCAGAGGGGGTGTGACCCCTCCCAGTCCGCACACAGTCCGCAAGAATTTCAGCAGGACCGGCTCGATCGTGTCGTTTCGGAGGCCATCGCATTGCTCGCTGCCGCGGGCTGGAACGTCAGAGGGTGGCAGCTGGCCGGCCCTGTCGAACGTCACCCGAATCGCACCGCTCTGTTCTCAAGCTCTTGACGCCAAACCCGCTGCGCGCGGGTCCCCGGAGCCTCCGTTCGAGCGTTGGCGGCGAAGTTGCCTGTGGATGTCCCCGCCGAGCCTCAGACTGGGGCTGTGCCGTCGATCACAGCCCTCGTCGAGCCCTCACTCTTGGTCTGGGCACGCAAGACCGCCAACCTTGAGCCTCTCGCTGCCGACCGCAAGATCGGTGTTCCTGAGGGTCGAGTCGCCGAGTGGGAAAATGGGACGACTCTGCCGACCGTCAAGCAGTTGCGGGATGCCGCGGCCGTGTACCGCCGACCGCTCGGCGTCTTCGTCCTCCCCGAGCCCCCGGCGGGCTTCGAGACGATGAGGGACTTCCGGCGGATCCTTGGTGCGGAGGCCGCCGAGTGGTCGGTGGCGCTGCACGACGAGTACCGACGGGCGCATGCGCAGCGTGAGGTGATCCTGGAGATCGCGGAGTTGGACGGCAACGAGCCGGAATCGCGCTGGCGGCTGGTCGGCCTACCTGACGCGGACGCCTCCATCGCGGCTGCCGCGCGCCACGCCCTGGAGTCCGCCTCCCCGCTCGACTACCCGACGCCGAGCGCAGACGAGTACCGGCACTTGGCGTACTGGATCACCGCCCTGGAGCACCTGGGGGTAATGGTCATGCAGACCACAGGAGGCCAGGTCGAGACCGACGAGATGCGCGCCTTCTCGCTCTATTTCGACAGGGTGCCCGTCATCGCCCTCAACGGCGCCGACTGGCCCCGAGGCAGACTCTTCTCCCTCATCCACGAGTACGCCCACCTGCTCCTCCACACCAGCGGGCTGTGCGACACAACCACCGACACCCGCGCGTTCACCGAAGACCGGCAACTGGAGGCGCGCTGCAACGCGCTCGCCGCTGAGATCCTGATGCCCGCCGCGGACGTCCTCGACAACACGTTGGTCGCCGAACGGCCGCCCGGCCACGAGTGGACGATGCAGGAGCTGATCGACGCGGCCCGACCCTTCGGCGTGAGCGTCGAGTCGTTCCTGCGCCGCCTGGTGACCCTCGACCGGGTTCCGATCGAGTTCTACCGCGACTTCCGTGACGGCCGTTCCGAGCGCGACCTGCGCGGCAACCGGTCTAGTGGCGGCAACTTCTACGTGACCAAGGCTCGTGACCTCGGCAGGGGCTATGTCCGGACCGTAACCGACGCTCACAGTCGGAACGTCATCGACTCGGCGACCGCCGCGGCCTACCTCGACGTGAAGGTCAACCAGATCTCCCGCCTGGCTGAGAAGGCCGGGCTGTGACTGAACAGGGTCTCCTACCGTTTCCGTTCTACTCCTTCGACACCAGCGCGTTCATCAACGGGCGTCGCGACCTCTACCGGCCGCCGACCTTCGAGGCCCTCTGGGACAGGATCGGCCAGCTGATCGACGACGGGATGATCCTCGCAGTCGACGAGGTCAAGAGGGAGATCCGGAGGAAGGACGACGATGTCGCGAAGTGGATCCGTGTCCACCGAGGGCTGTTCGTGGCACTGGAGCACGACATCCAGAAGGGCACCAAAGAGGTGCTGGCGGCCTGCCCACGGCTGATGGCCCAGCACGGCGCGAACCGGAACTCGGCCGACCCGTTCGTCGTCGGCCTCGCCCTTGCTCGTGGCGGCACAGTCGTCACCCAAGAGACGCCGGCAAACAGCGACCGGAAGCCCAGGATCCCCGACGCCTGCATAAGTGTGGGCGTTCCGTGGATGACGTTGCCCGAGTTCGTGTCTTCGCAGGGCTGGCAGTTGAGTTTCGGCTGAGGCCTAGACGGACTTGCTCCGCATCCGGAGGGGCTTGACCTCACCCGCACCGATCTCGCGGAAGTGCTCGTGGAGCCGCTCCAGCGCCCCGTGCCGTCGTGGGTTCACACTGAACCCGCAGCAGCAGTCAGCCCAGACCTCCGGGTCCGGCGAGTGTTCGTCGGAGAACGTGGCCTCGTGGACCGCCTCGGTGCCGTCGTCGGAGGTGACCACGACCCGATATTCAGTCGTCTCGATCCACCAGTTGCCCATCTCGCCTCCCGCGTCGACACGCCCTCGTGATTCGGGACCGTACGCTCTCAAGGTCGCATAGCGGTGAACGTCTCAGAGACCTAACGCTGCCGAGGTGGGCTGTCGGCCCAGTTCGGGTCGACCGGGAACCGGCACGAGGTCCCGTCGCTGCAGCCAGGCCGCCATCCGCACGCCGGTGATCTCTGTTGCCCCTTCCAGTCGAAGCAAGCAAGGTCGGTCGGACACTCGCCGACAGAGTCGCGGGGCGCCGAGTCGATGATCGTGCGGATGGTGAGCCTCCGGCAAGGCCCTCAGGCTCGAGTACGTTTCGCACCTGCCGGTAGGTCGGTCATAAGGCCGAACGGACTCTTCCCACGAACGTCCGCAGACGGTTCGGTGCATCCTCAGACTGGTCAGCAGTCAGCCGCAGCGGCTCTCCGCCGGCCAGTAGGATCGTCCACGAATCGGAGAACTGCAGCCCGTAGTGGCTTCCATCGCTCTTTCGTTCTGTCGGCTCGACCCTGGAGACGTCCAGAGTGATGCCCTGGACCTGGCTGAACGGAACCCAACGGGCGTCAACGGACGTCTGCGCGGGATTCCTGTGCTCTTCTCTGCGCCAGTCCCA
>DASTWW010000163.1:0-4959 GCA_035765755.1 Nocardioidaceae bacterium | reverse complement strand
GCCCGCCGGAAGGCGTCGCGGACGACCCGCTCCACGCCGTACGCCGTGTTCACGCTCACCTCGGTGGCGATCTCGTGCGGGGTGCCGGCGCGGACCCGGCCACCGTTGCCGACGTACGGGCCCTCGGTGCCCTCCCGGACCACCACGAAGTCCACGTCGCCGGGCTCGGCGAGCGGCGACGGGACGCCGGGGTAGGTCCGCGAGGGGCGCAGGTTCACGTAGTGGTCGAGCTCGAACCGCAGCCGCAGCAGCAGACCACGCTCGAGGATCCCCGGCGGCAGGTTCGGGTCACCCGGCCGGCCGCCGACCGCGCCGAGCAGGATCGCGTCGTGGCCGCGGACCTCCTCCAGCACGGTGTCCGGCAGCACCTCACCGGTGGCGAGGTACCGCTGGGCGCCGAGGTCGTAGCGGGTGGAGGAGAACTTCACACCGGCCGGTGTCACCGCCTCGAGCACCTTCAGTGCCTCGGCGGTGACCTCCGGGCCGATGCCGTCGCCGGGGAACACGGCGAGCGTGTAGGTCTGGGTCATGGGCGGCGACTCTAGCTGTCGTCGGGACCCTCACCTCCGTTGTCCCGCCGGTCGAGAGCGGTCTGCAGCGCCTGGGTGGCGGCGTCGTTCTGCTGGTGCTGGGTCGGGCCCCAGTCGGGATACATGTCGTACATCGTTCTGCTCCAAAGGATCGGGTGAGTTCGTGCGGTCTGGCTGCAACGGATCCGGCGGGGTCTCCGCAGGGATGGGTGCTGCGTGCCCAATGGGCTGGACCTGTCGCTGCGAGCCGGAGAGTCGATCCTCGGTGCGGATTGCGCGATGCCGAGGGAGTCTCAACGAGAAGCGGTGTGGTGCGTACTGCTCGCCGCGGAGGTTCTTCGAAGGCCGGCGGCATGTGCGCGACATGCCGAGCGCCGCGGCGAGGTGGCCTACTTAACTGGCCCCGCCGCGGCGGCGAATAAGTACGAAGAAGCCCCGCATGGTTGTCTCAGCGTAACAACGGGGTCCGGTGCAGACCGGCTGTTTTCCCATCCTTTTCATGATGTGAGACGCCGTCTCGCAGCGCGGCTGCCGGCCGCGTGTCTGACAGACTCGGCGCCATGAGCGCCCCTCCCGAGCTTCCCGCCGTCGTCGAGCGTGCGTTCGCGGTCTCCCGCAAGCACGGCTACGTCTCGTTCTGCCGCAACGAGACCGGGCGGCTGCTGGCCACGCTCGCCGCCACTCGTGGCGGTGTGCTGGCGGAGTTCGGCACCGGCTGCGGCGTGGGCACCGCGTGGCTGCGCAGCGGCGTGCGCGAGGACACCACGATCCTCACCGCGGAGCTGGACCCGAAGCTGGCCAAGGCCGCCGGCGAGATCTTCGCCGACGACGCGCAGGTAGAGGTGGTCGCCGCGGACTGGTCGACGCTGCGCGACCGCGGCCCGTTCTCGCTGCTGTTCCTGGACGCCAGGGAGCCGAAGGACAGCGGCGCGGACATCATCGTCGACCTGGTCGAGCCCGGCGGCGTGGTGGTGCTCGACGACTTCACGCCGTGCTCGTCGTGGCCGCCGGTCTACGAGGGGCGGGTGGACGCGCTGCGCGAGCAGTGGCTGACCGACGAGCGGTTCACCACCGCCGAGGTGATGGTCGCCTCCGACGCGTCGGTGCTGATCGCCACGAAACGCTGACCCTCGAGACCGGCGGCTGGCAGGCTGCAGAGCAGCACCAGTACGAGGGAGGGGGCCCATGCCGCACGTCCTGCCCGCACAGCTGCCCTGGTGGGTCGCCGGACCCGGGATCGGGCTGTGCGTGGTGGCGCTCTACGCGCTCACCAACCGCAAGCTCGGCGTCTCCGGTGGCTGGCTGCAGCTGGTCCTCGCCGCGCAGCACCGCCCGGTCACCGAGCCGTGGCGGCTGTGGTTCACCGGCGGCCTGGTGGCCGGTGCCGGGCTCGCCGGTGTCCTCGGCACCGCCCGGGTCAGCGGCTACGGCGCGCTGTCGGAGGTGCTGTCCCCCCTGCCGCTGATCGTGCTGCTCGTCGTGGTAGGGGTGGCGATCGGCTACGGAGCCCGGTGGGCGGGCGGCTGCACCTCCGGGCACGGCATCTCCGGGTGCTCGGCCGGGTCGCCGGAGAGCTTCGCGGCCACGGCGACCTTCTTCTGCGTGGCGATCGTGGTCACCTTCGTCGTACACCTGCTCACCGGGGGTGCGGTGTGAACCGGCCGGTCAAGCTCAGCGCGCTCGCGGTCGGGGTGGTCTTCGGGTTCCTCCTGACCGCCAGCGGGCTCGGGAACTACCGCACCATCCACGACGGGCTGCTGCTCCGCGACCCGTACATCTACCTGATGATGACCGCCACCGTCGGCACCGCCGCCCTCGGCCTGCTCGTGCTGCGCCGGGTCGGGCGCACCGCGTTCGGCGGTCCGCTCGTGCTCCCGCGGCACCCGGTGCGCCGGCAGGCGGTGCTGGGCGGAGCGGTGTTCGGGGTCGGCTTCGGCGTCGGCGCGGTCTGCCCGGGCATCACGGTGGCCGCTGCCGCCACCGGGAACTGGTACGGCGTCGTGGTGCTCGCGGGCATCCTCGGAGGCTTGTGGCTGCGCGGGTACGTCGAGGAGCGGGAGCCCCGGCTCAGGACGAACAGCGCTCCGCCCGATTCGGCTGCGGCAGGGCCCTCTCCGGCCCGGCCCGCTCCGGCAGGGGAACGATGAGCCGGGGCAGCAGCAGGTGCACGATCGGGCCGATGGAGACCGCGTAGATCAGCGTCCCCACCCCGACGGTCCCGCCCAGCAGCCAGCCCGCGGCCAGCACGGTCGCCTCGATCGAGAACCGGATCAGCCGGAACGACCGCCCCGTCCGTCGTACCAGCCCGGTCATCAGGCCGTCGCGCGGGCCGGGACCGAGCTGGGAGCCGATGTAGAGGGCGTCGGCGAACCCGTTCAGCGCGATCCCGGAGACCAGCAGCAGCCACCGCAGTGCGGCGGAGTCAGGGGTGACCAGCACGCTCAGGACCGCGTTGGTGGTCAGGCCGATCACCACCGCGTTGGAGATGGTGCCGAGACCGGGCATCTGCCGCAGCGGGATCCACAGCAGCAGCACCAGGAAGCTGACGATGATCACCACGGTGCCGAACGACAGGCCGAGGTGCCGGGCCAGCCCGGAGTGCAGGACGTCCCAGGGATCCAGGCCGAGGGTGCTCCGCAGCTGCAGGGCCATCGAGACGCCGAACAACACCAGCCCGGCGTAGAGCTGCACCAGCCGGCGCGGCAGCCGGCCCGCGCGGAGCTGGCCCAGCGGGGTGAGCACCGCGAGCGTGCGCGGTGCGGCAGCCGGGGTCGACGTCGCGGAGCGGGCCATGCGCAGCATCATCACCGACATTGGCATTGGATCATATAGCCAATTGTGGAACAGTGGTCTGTATGACGCGCACCGTGTCCGCATCGCGGATGGCCAGTCTCCTCGGTTCCGCAGCCGAGCGCCGCCCGGCATACCTCGGCATCGCCGACGGGGTGCGGCTGCTGGTCGCGGACGGCCGGATCGCCCCGGGCACCCGGCTGCCCAGCGAGCGTGACCTCACCGATGCGCTCGGAGTCAGCCGCACCACGGTGACCCGCGCCTACGCGCACCTGCGCGAGCTCGGCTACCTGGAGTCGCGCCGCGGCTCCGGGAGCGTGACCCGGCTGCCGGTGCGGCGGGCCGCGGTCGAGGACCACGTGCTCTCCCCCGGCGATGGGCGGCCCGGGCAGATCGACCTGACCACCGCAGCCGGTGCCGCCCCGCCCGGGGTGGCGGCGGCGTACGAGGCCGCGGTGGCCGCCCTCCCGTCGTACCTCTCCGGCACCGGCTACTACCCCTCCGGGCTGCCGGCGCTGCGGGAGCAGATCGCGAGGAGGTACGACGAGCGGGGCGTACCGACCAGGCCGGACCAGATCGTGGTGACAGCCGGCGCCCTTGCCGGCATCGCAGTCACCGCACGCGCGTTCGCGGGACCCGGCGACCGGATCCTCACCGAGAGCCCGACCTACCCCAACGCGATCGCCACCCTGCGGCGGGCTGGGCGGCTGGTCGGCGCGCCGGTCGACCCGGCCGGCTGGGACGTCGAGGCGCTGACGGCCACGGTGCGGCAGGCCGCGCCGCGGCTGGCCTACCTGGTCCCGGACTTCCACAACCCGACCGGCGGGCTGATGGGCGACGACCAGCGCGCCGAGGTGGCCGCCGCGCTGGCGCGGGCCCGGACGCTGGCGGTCGTGGACGAGACCATGCAGGAGCTCGACCTCGACGGAGGGGACCAGCCGGCCCCGATGGCCGCGCACGCCGCCGACTCGGTCACCGTGGGCAGCGCCAGCAAGGCGTTCTGGGGTGGGCTTCGGGTGGGCTGGCTGCGCGCCCCCGACCACCGGGTCGGCGCACTGGTGGCCTCGCGGCTGTCGGTGGACCTCGGCGCGCCGCTGCTCGAGCAGCTGGTGCTCGGCGAGCTGCTGGCCCGCCGCGAACCGGTGCTGGCCCACCAGCGGGAGCGGCTGCGCGAGCGCCGCGACGCGCTGGCCACGGCTCTGTCCAGCACGCTGCCCGACTGGGGGTTCCGGCTGCCCTGCGGCGGCCTGGCGCTGTGGTGCGAGCTGCCCGAGCCGCTGTCCAGCGCGCTGACGGTCGCCGCCGAGCGGCAGGACGTGCTCCTGGCGTCGGGCGCCAGCTTCGCGCCGGAGGGCGGGCTGGAGCGGTTCCTGCGCCTGCCCTACACGCGCTCCGCCGAGGAGCTCACCGACGCGGTGGCCCGGCTGGCGATCGCCTGGGAGGACGCGCAGCGGCACCGGACCTCCGCGGCCGTCCGGTCCCCCCTCGTCGCCTGATCGTCGAGTGGTCAGTCGGCGAGGTCGACCGCACGCACGGACACCGCCTGCATGGCCTGCTCGATCTCCTCCAGCACCCGAGCCGGGATGGCGGAGTCCACGGACAGCGCGACCAGCGCGTGGCCACCCTTGGTGTCACGGGC
>DASTWW010000162.1:0-16662 GCA_035765755.1 Nocardioidaceae bacterium | reverse complement strand
TGACCGAGGCGCTTCTCGAGCTCGGCGCGGACGTCATCGCGGTCGAGCCGGACCCTGCGATGCTGGCCGAGCTGCGTCGTGGGCTGGCGGCCGCGCGTGCGATGAGGGGCAGGGCCGAGGAGATCCCGTTGCCGGACGCGTCCGTCGATGCCGTGCTGGCCGGCCATTCCCTTCACTGGTTCGACATGGATGTCGCGGGACCCGAGATCGCCCGGGTCCTCGTGCCTGGTGGCATCCTCGCCGGGCTGTGGAACGTGCTCGACGATCGCGTCGGCTGGGTGGCCGAACTCGCACGAGTCAGCGGGAGCGCGGCCGTCGGCCCGCGTGACACGTTTCGCGGATGGCGCTCGGCAACGGCACGGTCGCATCTCCCCAGCCCTGGCGCAGCCGCCCGGTTCGGCTCGCCGGAGCAGGCCGAGTTCCCGCACCGACAGCGTCGCACGGTTGACTCGCTCGTGGCCGCACTCGCGACGCGTGCTGGCGTGCTGGTGATGGCGGACCCGGAGCGGGAGGCCACCCGCGGCCGCATCCGTGCCTTCCTCGCGAACACACCAGACACCACCGGCGAGTTCGACCTGCCGATGCTCACCGGCGTGCTGCGCTTGCGGCGCTGCTGAGCGCTATCTTCGTGGTGCGACGACACCCGCGAGAAGGTCAGCGTCCGTGAGGGCCGCTGACCTGGGGATTTGTGCGCCATCAGGGACTCGAACCCCGAACCCGCTGATTAAGAGTCAGCTGCTCTGCCAATTGAGCTAATGGCGCCTGAAGCGACTGGAACTGTATCAGCGTGGCGGGCACGACATGAAATCGGAGCCCAGCACGTCCCCTGGTCCTTTGCGCGGCGGCTCAGCGACGGGCGATGGCCTCCAGCACGGCCTGGGCGGCGTTGTGCCCGCCGATGCCGCTGACCGCACCGCCGCGCCGGGCGCCGGCGCCGCACAGCAGCACGTTCGGCACCTCGGTGGCCACCCCCCAGCGCTGCGCCGGGGTGTCCAGGCGGGCCCGGTTCGGCGCCCACGGCCAGGACAGGTCGCCGTGGAAGATGTGCCCGCCGGGCATCGCGAGCGCCTCGTCGATGTCCTGGGGCGCCTTGGCCTCCAGGCAGGGGTTGCCGTCGGCGTCCAGGGACAGACAGGACTCCAGCGGCTCCTCGAGGTGCTCGTTGACCGCGTCCAGGAACCGTTCGACCGCGGTGTCCCGCTGCGCCTCGACGTCCCCGTCGAACACCGAGGCCGGGGTGTGCACCCCGAAATAGGTCAGTGTGTGCGCGCCGCTGCCGGCCAGGTCGCCGAGGATGGACGGGTCGGTGAGCGAGTGGCAGTACACCTCGCCGGGCATGACGCTCGGCACCCGGCCGGAGGCCGCCTCGACGTACGCCTTCTCCAGCTGGGTGAAGTCCTCGGCGACGTGCAGGGTGCCGGCCCACGCCGCCTCCGGGTCGGCGCCGGACCTGAACCGGGGCAGCCGGTCGACGAGCAGGTTGACCTTCAGCTGTGAGCCCTCCGGGCGCTCGCCGGGGTCTTCGCCGATCAGCACGCTCAACACCCACGGGGCCACGTTCGAGAGCACCCAGTCGGTCTCCGCGGTGTGGCTGGCGTGCCCGTCGTGCCAGGTCACCTGCGCGGTGCTGCCGTCGGACTCGATGCGGCTGACCCCGGCGCCGGTCACGATGTGCGCGCCCGCGGCGCGGGCGGCCCCGGCCAGCGAGTCGGTGACCGCGCCCATCCCGCCGACCGGCACCCGCCACTCGCCGGTCCCGTTGCCGATCATGTGGTAGAGGAAGCAGCGGTTCTGCGCCAGCGAGGTGTCGTGGAGCGAGGCGAAGGTGCCGATCACCGCGTCGGTGGCGACCACCCCGCGGACGGTGTCGTCTGTGAACCGGTCCTCGATGGCCTTGCCGATCGGGTTCTCGATCACCGCGTCCCAGATGCCCCGGTCGACGCGTGCGGCCATCTCCTTGGCGGTCGGCAGCGGGGAGAGCAGGGTCGGGGCGATCGCCTCGGCGAGCCCGGCCACCTCCCCGTAGAACGTCCGCCACGCGTCGTACTCCCGGTCCGACCCGGTCAGCGCCTGGAACGACTCCCTGGTCGCGGCGCCCTCCTCGCGCTCGACGAGCAGCCCGGTGTGCCGGCCCTCGCGCACGGTCGGGGTGTACGACGCGGTGCGGCGCGACCGGAGCTCCAGCCCGAGCCCGAGGTCGTCGATGATCTGCTGCGGCATCAGGCTGACCAGGTAGGAGTATCGCGACAGCCGGGCCGGCAGCCCGCTGAACGCCTGCGCGCTGATCGCCGCTCCGCCGGTGTGCGGCAGCCGTTCGAGCAGCAGCGTCGAGACGCCGGCTCGGGCGAGGTACGTCGCCGCGACGAGCCCGTTGTGCCCGCCGCCGACGATCACCACGTCGTAGCGACCGGACGCGGTCTGATCCGATTGCGAAGTCACGGCAGCACACGCTACCCGCAGCCGCCGACCGCCACCGGGCCCTGGCGGAATGTTTAATCTTGAACCACTGTTGGACGGGTGAGCGTGATTCGTCGAGCGAAGGAGCACCATGCCTGCTGTCACCGTCGAGGACCTGACCGTCCTGCCGCGCATCCCGGCGCCCGTGCCCGGTGCAGCCGCGCGTCCGGTGATGAGCCTGACCACGGCGCCCAAGGGCTACGAGGGCGAGGGTTTCCCGGTCCGCCGCGCGTTCGCCGGTGTGGACCTGGCCGCCCTGGATCCGTTCATCCACATGGATCAGATGGGCGAGGTGGAGTACGCCCCGGGTGAGCCCAAGGGCACCCCGTGGCACCCGCACCGCGGCTTCGAGACGGTCACCTACATGCTCGACGGGGTCTTCGACCACCAGGACAGCCACGGCGGTGGCGGCACCATCACCAACGGCGACACCCAGTGGATGACCGCCGGCTCCGGGCTGCTGCACATCGAGGCGCCGCCGGAGTGGCTGGTGACGAAGGGTGGCCTGTTCCACGGCATCCAGCTGTGGGTCAACCTGCCGCGCTCCCAGAAGCTGGTCGCGCCGCGCTACCAGGACCTCAAGTCCAGCCAGGTCGGGCTGGCCACCACCGCCGACGCCGGCGCGCTGGTGCGGGTCATCGCCGGTGAGGTCGGCGGCCAGGTCGGCCCCGGCTCCACGCACACCCCGATGGCCATGGTGCACGCCACGCTCGCGCCCGGGTCGACCTTGCAGCTGCCCTGGCGGCAGGACTTCAACGCCCTGGTCTACGTGCTCGCCGGCGACGGCCGCGTCGGCACCGAGCAGCGGCCGATCCGCACCGGGCAGCTCGCCGTGCTCGGCCGGGGTGACTACGTCACCGTCGGCGCTGCCGACAAGCAGGCCAGCCACACCCCCAGGCTGGAGGTGCTGGTGCTCGGCGGCCTGCCGATCCGGGAGCCGGTGGCCTGGGCTGGCCCGTTCGTGATGAACACCAAGGCCGAGGTGATGGCCGCCTTCGAGGACTTCCAGAAGGGTCGGATGGGGCAGATCCCCGCGGTGCACGGCGCACCCACCCAGGTCATCGAGGGCTGAGGCGACCCAGGCGTCACCATCCCCAACGACTCCGCACCGGTCGGGGGAGTGGTGCACCTGCTCGTCGTGGAGGAGGAGACGGTCAAGCAGGGCACCTCGATCGCCCGCATCGACTGATCGCATGAAACCGGTCCAGACCGGGTAATGGGAGGCGTCGGCGGCTTACGCAGTCCGTCGCACCTCCTTTCAGGCGCCGCCCCGGCCGGTTGTGACCGGCAGGGGCGGCGCCACCGTTGCGTGCGGGACCGGTCGGTTGCCGTGGCGCAGCCGGGTCAGCTGTTGGGGTGGACCTGCCAGTCGTAGACGACCGACGTGCGCAGCAGCAGGTCCGCGACCGAGCGGTTGTTGCGGTTGACCGCGACCCACAGCAACCCGATGGGGAACGCTGCGCAGACGACCGCCCGGGCGAGTGCGCCGACCAGCCGCAGCGGCCGGCCGCCGGGGCCGAGGACGCGAAGCCCCATCACCAGGCAGCCGTAGGAGCGACCCCCGAGCCACCAGCTGAGCGTGCAGTAGGCGACGGTCACCACGAATCCGGCCAGGAAGCTGGAGAACGGGCCCGGGCTGGGGAAGGTGAAGCCCCGCGGATCGATCAGGAACAGCAGGCCGGCCCAGGCGGCGTACGCACCGGTCAGCACCAGCACCACGACCACGCCGTCCAGCACGGCAGCGACCAGTCGGGTGACCACACCCGCCCGCTGGCCCTGGTAGGCGCGTGCTTCGCGCGGGACCGGTGAGACGCGCCCGACGGCCACGGGATTCAGCCCTCCGGGCCGGGCTGGACGGGCACCTGACCGGCCGGTGGGATGCCGCGCCTGACCCCGCGTCGCAGCAGCAGCCGGTCCATCGCCCGGCCCACGGCCTGGTCCGCGGCGATGCCCTGCATCCGGGCCCCGCGCACCGACTCCGACGCCATGGAGCCGGTGGACTCGCGAATGATCTCCGGCAGGTCGACGCCGTCGATGACCTGCTCCGCCAGGCCGACCATGTCGATCCTGGCGAGCACCGCGCGGACCAGGGCGTCCAGGTCCACACGCTGCAGCACGACGTCGGTGAGGTCGATGCGGTCCAGCACCGACTCCACGTCCACGCGCCGGACGACCGCGTCGACGTCGAGCCGCGCGGCAGCGCGATCGAGGTCGACGAGAGCGATCGCAGCGTCCAGGTCGATGCTGCGCAGCACCTGGTCGACGTCGACCCGGCGCACCGCCGCGTCGAGGTCGACCGATTCGACCACCCGGTCCACGTCGAGGTAGTCGAGCACCAGGTCGGTCAGGCCGACGCGGCGCAGCACCTCCGACAGCACGACCGGGACCAGCAGGTCCAGGCGACGCGCCAGCTCCGCCGTGACGGTGCGGCGGAGCTCGGCGCGGCGGTCGGCGCCTAGCTCGACGAGCGCCTGGACCATCCGCGAGGACCGCGCGGAACCGGGGACGGCCGGCCGAGGCAGGTGCCGCGCACCCGACGAGATCCGGCGGCGCGCCACCCGCACCACTGTGTCGCCGGTCCGCAGCGCGAGCACCGAGACACCGACCGCGGCGTCGAGCGCCATCGCCACCGATCCGGCGCGCCCGTTCGGCGGCCGTGACGTGCTCATGCCGTCATTGTCCGGAGCCACCGCCCGGGGTGCCTCATCCTTCCCGGATGAGCGTCCTCGGGCCACCGACCCGGAGGATTTCGTGGGGTGAACGACGGGGCTCGAACCCGCGACATCCTGGACCACAACCAGGTGCTCTACCAGCTGAGCTACGTCCACCATGCCTGCGACGGCCGGCCTTGCGGCCAACAGTCACGTCGGCCCCTCCCAGGAGCGTGCGCGGGAGAAGCCGAGGCGAGAACAGTGTACCTGTTCTAGGCGGGTGCTTGGCCCCGGGAGTCCCGGCCCGCCCCCTCCGTCGTACTCCCCGTCGAGCTCGCCGGTGCCGGGGGCACCATCCCGGTCAGCGACCCACCGTGCTCGCGGGCAATCGCGCGGGCAGCCTCGGAGTCCGGGCCGGGCGGCGGCACGAACACCGCGGCCCGGTAGTAGCGCAGCTCCTCGATGCTCTCCTGGATGTCGGCCAGCGCGCGGTGGTTGCCGGACTTGGTGGGGGCGTTGTAGTAGACGCGTGGGTACCAGCGGCGAGCCAGCTCCTTGACCGAAGACACGTCCACGATCCGGTAGTGCAGGAACGACTCGAGGGTGGGCATGTCCCGGGCCAGGAACGCCCGGTCGGTGGCCACCGTGTTCCCGGCCAGCGGCGGCCGGCTGCCGTCGGGGCAGTGCTCGCGCACGTAGCCGAGCACCAGGTCCTCCGCCTCCTGCAGGGTGACGCCCTTGTCCAGCTCGTTGAGCAGGCCGGAGGTGGTGTGCATCTCGGTGACGAACTCGATCATCTGGTCCAGCGCCTCCTGGGGAGGCTTGATGACCACGTCGACACCCTCGCCGAGGACGTTGAGGTCGAAGTCGGTGACCAGGGCGGCCACCTCGATCAGCGCGTCGGCACGCAGGTCCAGCCCCGTCATCTCGCAGTCGATCCACACCAGTCGCTCATTCACGTAGAGCACCCTATCCACTGGCCGGGCGCCAGAACCCGCGAGCGGCCCGTCCGGGGCGGATCCATGCACAGGACGCGCACCGCCTGGGGAGAACTCTGGGGACAAACCGGTCCGCTGCGGCGTGTCGAGCGGGACACGCCGCGGCCGCGGTAACTGCTCGGAAAATTCCTACGGAAGGCTCTTGCGGCCCGGGTGCGGAAGGGATAGAACTTCTCTCACGTCGCCGGTTCTCCGGTGGCGGGATCGGTCGGAAACCGGAGTCCATGCCGGCGGAGAGATCCGCCGGACGGCCAGTGACGAGGCCAGGGATGCCCGGGCCGACCGTGAGATCGGCGTCCGTCACGACCTGATCAACTGGGGCCCCGCGAACTCATACTTCGCGGGGCCTCAGCCTTGTCTACCGCAGTTGTGCCCAGAATCGGTGGATCGACACCCGCCCCGCCCGATCCGCGACGTGGGCTCGGTCACGCGCGGGACGGTACCTTGCTCGCATGACTGAGCAACGGCGCAGGCTCGCGTGACCCGTCTCGTCGGAAGCGTCGCGGGCATCCGCCGCTACCCGGTGAAGTCGCTGGTCGGCGAGGAGCTGACGGAGGCGCAGGTCGACGCTCGCGGGCTGGTCGGCGACCGGCTCTGGTCGGTGCGCGACCAGGACGGCAAGTTCGGCAGCGGCAAGTCCACGCGGCGGTTCCGCCGGATGGACGGGCTGCTGGACCTCTCCGCGAAGTACGACGGGGCAGAGGTGCCCGTCGTGACCTTCCCGGACGGGGCCAGCTTCCGCGGCGACGACCCGGCGGTGCATGCCGCGCTGTCGACGTACGTCGGACGCGAGGTGACCCTGGCCCGCGAGCAGGAGGTCTCGCACTTCGACGAGGGCCCGGTCCACCTGGTCACCACCTCGGCGATCGCCTGCGTCCAGCGGGCGCACGGGCGCGTCGTGGACCCGGCGCGGCTGCGCCCCAACCTGGTGGTGGACACCGGCGAGCCCGGCCTGATCGAGGACGGCTGGGTCGCCGCAGAGGTGGCGATCGGCGAGGAGCTGGTGCTGCGTATCGGTTACAGCATGCCCCGGTGCGTGATGGTCAACCTTCCCCAGCGCGGGCTGCCCGCGGACCGCGAGCTGCTGGGGTTGATCACCGCCCTCAACGACGGCGGTCTCGGGGTGGTCGCCGACGTGGTCCGGCCCGGCCGGGTCAGCCTGGGCGACCCGGTGCGGGTGGCGGCTGCCGGCTGAGCAGCGCCTCGAACAGGTCGACGTACTGGATCAGGTGACGGTCGCCGAGGAACCGGTCCCGGACCCGGTCCCGGGCCGCCTGCCCGAGCCGGGCAGCCCGCTCCTCGTCGTACAGCAACTCCCGCACGTGCTTGCCGAGGCTGCCGTAGTCGGTGGGGTCGGGCAGCAGCACGCCGCTGACCCCGTCCTCGATCTGGTCCAGAATGCCGCCCACCCCGGAAGCCACCACAGGACGGGCCTTCCACATCGGCTCGGTGACCGTCAGCCCGAAGCCCTCGACCAAGCTCTTCTGCACCACCACCGCGGCGTGCCGCTGCAGCGCGTTGACGATGTAGGCGTTCTCGTCCACGTCGTCCATCGGCAGGGCGGCCATGTGCACCCGGCGGCGGGCCCGGGCCGGCAGGTCCCGCCAGGTGGCCAGGCACTCCTGGAGAACTGCGGCGCCCTCCGGGTCGTCGGTGACCCCGGCCACGTCCGGACCGGCCAGCAGCAGGTGCGCGTCCTGCGGCATCTCGTGCAGGTGCTCGACGAACCCGATCATCACGCCCTGCATGTCCTTGAGCCGATCCCAGCGGCTGACCTGCAGCACCAGCCGCGCCTCCGCGGGGATCTCGCCGCCGTCCACGAGCAGGCCGTGGTGCTGGCGCACCATGCCGCTGCTGCCGTCGCGCCGCGTGAACCGGAGCGAGGTATGCACCGGGTGGGTCTCCACCAGGCCGGTGACGTGCAGCGTGGCGGTGACGTCCTCAGGCGCCATCGGCTCGTTCTTGGCGGTGAACGGGTCGAGGGACGGTGGGATCACCCACAGCCGGTCGTGCGGGACCCAGTCCGGTGCGTACACCGCCCGGGAGAAGATGAAACCGTCGACGGGCTCCAAGAAGGGGCGCAGGAAGGCCCAGCCCTCGTCGGTGAGCGCGTTCGGGGTGTCCCGGCCGATGTGGCAGCGCCAGATCGGGTGCGCCCCCAGCCGTCGTACCCCCTCGGCCAGCCCGGCGGTCTGCGGGTCGTGCAGCAGCACGATGTCGCCCGCCCGCACCCACGCCTTCAGGTCCGCCAGGTTCGCGTCGAGCACGCGGTCGTAGTGCGCGCGCTCGGCCTCGCCCAGCTCGCCGGCGTCACCGGGTGTGCCGTGCAGCAGGTTGTGCACCCGCTTGGTGATCGTGAAGAACTCGTGGTCGGCGGTCAGGGTCAGCCACCGGGTGTCCACGTGCGCACCGCGCGCGTAGGCGAGAAGCGCCTCCAGCATCTCCGCGACGCCGCCGCCCTGGGCGGTCGCGTTCACGTTCCACACCACCCGATCGGCCAGCATCTGCTCGGCCTGCACGGCGTGGCGGCGCAGCCGCTCCACCCGCTCCGGCGCGAGCAGCGCCTCCAGCCGGGCGAGGGGGATGGGGTCGACCTCGACCTCCCGCATGCCTCCATGGTGACACCCGCGGTCCGGAAATGGACATCCGGTCGTTGCTGCATCACCCGGAGCGGATGAGGCGGGCGGCGCCGCCGCGCGGGAGGTTGCAAGCATGACCTCCGGCGTACAGCGGCTCCGCCGCGCCAGACGGGTGCACCCGGCGCGGCCCACGGAGGAGAGCACCGCGGCGGGCATCTACGGGATCATCGTGGGCGCCGCGGTGATGGCGGCCGCGCACGCACCGACGACCAGGGCGCTGGTCGTGGCGGTGCTGGTCACGCTGGCCATCTACTGGTTGGCCGAGCGCTACGCGCGGCTGATCGCCGAGCGCATCCACGAGCACCACCGGCCCGGCTGGCGGGACGTGCGCCGGCAGCTGACCATGGGCTGGGAGATCGTGACCGCGTCGCTGCTGCCGCTGGTGGTGCTGCTGGTGGTCGGTGCGTTCGGCGCCAAGCTGTACGTCGCGGTGCTGGCCGGGCTGGTGTGTAGCACGCTGCTGCTGTGCGTGGCGGGCTGGGAGATGGGCCGCGACGGCAAGCTCACCGGGCGGGAGCGGGTGGTCGCCGCCGGAGCGGCCGGGATGTTCGGCGTGGTGATGATCCTGCTCAAGGCGCTGTTGCACTGAGCCGGAGTACGACGGGCGGGGTCATCGCCCGGGGGTCATCGCCGCGGGGCGAGGCGGATGCGCTCCCGGAGGGTCAGCGAGGTCCCGTTCATGCGGGGAACCGTCTTTCCCGCGAACTTCGGCTGCTGCTGCGCCAGCAGCGGTCTGACCCACCCCGCCTGGGGATCGGCGTCGACGAGCAGAGCCTTGACCAGCAGGGTGAGCGGGACCGCCATCAGCGCGCCGAGCGCACCCAGCGTGAAGGCCCAGAACACCAGCGACAGCATGGTCAGGGTGGGCGACAGGCCCACAGCACCGCCGACGATCCGGGGCTGGATCAGCGACTGCATGATGAAGTTGATGATGATGTAGACCGCGACGACGGCCAATGCCAGCCCGGGCCCGCCCTCCAGCAGCGCCAGGATCGTCGGTGGCACCAGACCGATGAAGAAGCCGATGTTCGGCACGTAGTTGGTGACGAAGGCCAGCAGCCCCCACAAGACTGTTCCGGGGACTCCGAGCCAGAACAGCGCCGCGGTGTCGAGCAGCGCCACGACGAGTCCGAAGACCGTGGAGACGACCAGGTAACGCCGGGTGCCGGAGGCGAACGTCGCCAGCGCCTGGCCGAGGTCACGCCGGCGCAACGGCAGCTGCTGGACCCGGTCGGGCAACCAGGCGGCGTCGATGGCCACGAAGAACGCGACGGTGACCACGAGCGCGAGGACCGACACCGCGCCGAGCAGCCCGCCGAGCAGGTCGGCGAGGTGACCGAGGAGCTGGCCGAGGGGAACGGTCCCCGCCTCTTGCACCGCGCTGGCCTGGATGCCCGCGTTGCTGAGTGTCGTGGAGATCCTCCCGGTCAGCGCGTGCCACTCTGCGTCGTACGACGGGACCAGCAGAGCGAACCGGACGATGCTCACCGCGATCGCCGCGACCAGGGCCGCGATGGTCGCGTAGATGACGAGCAGCACAACCCCGGTCGCCAGCCAGGGTGGGACTCCGCGCCGGGTCAGCATCGGCCGGATCGGATGGGCCGCGACGACCAGCACCAGGGCCAGGAACACCGGACCGACGAGCCCGGCCATGCTGTGCAGCCCGGCGATCAGCAGCACCGCGCCACCCGCGCCGACCAGCAGCAGGACGGGCCGGGAGACAACCGGTGCGGTTGCCCCCCGAAACGGGGCAGTGGATCTGGCCATGGCACCTCCGGTGCGGCCCGCCCCATCCGGGCGGCCCAGCAGCATCATGGGCCGGCACCGCCGTCGGTGTGTTCACCCGCGAGGGATGATGTGGCCCGTCCCCTGCGTCCTGGACTGTCGTGTTGATCCACTGCGAGCGCCGAGGGGAGCCTGCGATGACCGACGTCGCCTGGCTGGGAACCGTCGTCTCGATCCTGGTCGCGGTCGCGGTCATCGGTGTGGTGCTCGCGCTGGTGACCGACGACCGGGAGCCGAGCATCGTGCTGGCCTGGCTGTTCCTGATCGTGATGGTCCCGCTGGTCGGCGTGGTGGCCTACTTCTTCGTGGGCCGAAACTACCGCCGGGAGCCGCGCCGGCGGGTGCGCCAGGTGGGCGCTCCGGTGGCCACCATGGCGCTCGCGTCCGTGGGGGCGGGGGCCGGTGGGCTTGCCGCACCCTCGGCGGAGAAGCGCGCCGGCTCACCGAGCCGGCGCGTCGAGGAGCTCGGCCGGCGTGAGGGCGGCACCGAGCCGGTGCCGGCGGAGAGCATCCGGCTGTACTTCACCGGTGCGGACAAGTTCCGTGACCTGGTGGAGGACCTGAACCTGGCTCGCGACTACGTGCACCTGATGTACCTGATCTGGGAGCAGGACGAGCTCACCGCCCAGATCACCGATGTCCTGCTGGAGCGGCTCCGGGCGGGCGTCGAGGTGAACATCCTCTACGACTGGCTGAGCTCCTCGCCGTACAAGAAGCACGAGCTGCATCGGCTCGCCGAGGCCGGCGCGGCGGTGGTGCCGTGCTACCGGCGGCTGCGCCAGCTCAACTACCGCAACCACATGAAGATGGCCATCGTGGACGGCCGGATCGTCTACTCCGGCGGCATGAACATGGGCCAGGAGTACATCGACGGCGGGAGCCGCTTCGCCAGCTGGCGGGACACCCACTTCCGCATGACGGGGCCCGTCGTCGCGCCGTACCTCTCATTGTTCGCGGCCACCTGGGCGAGCAACGGGCGCAGCGAGGACCTCTACGCCGGCCACCTCCCACCGTCGGCGCCCGCCCCGACGGGGGTGCCGGTGCAGGTGCTCCACTCCAGCGTCTCGACTCGGTTCTCGACGATTCGGGACGCGTTCATGGTCGCGCTGACCAGCGCCCGGGAGCGGGTCTGGGTGCAGACGCCGTACTTCGTTCCCGACGAGCCGCTGATGACCGCGATGTGCGTGGCGGCGGCCAGCGGCGTGGACGTGCGGCTGATGATGACCGGACTGCCGGACAAGAAGGTGCCGTTCTACGCGGCGCACGCCTACTTCGGCAAGGTGCTGCAGGCCGGCGTGCGCGTCTACCACTACGACGCGGGCTTCCTGCACGCCAAGACCGTGACCGTCGACGAGGAGCTCGTGCTCGTGGGCACCTGCAACTGGGACATCCGCAGCCTGATCCTGCACGACGAGGCGATGGCGGTGGTGTACGACGGGCCGACGGCTCGCCGGTTCGCCGACCAGTACCTGCTCGACCTCGCCAGCTGCCACCAGGTCACGGCCGAGGCCATGGGCGCGCTGGGTCCCGTGAGGAGCGCCCGGAACTCCGTGTGCCGGCTGATGTCGCGGCTGCTGTGACGTGCACAGGAACACGATGCGCTGGGCGGGTCCTGCGCCGCTGCGCCCCTGAAGGGTTTCGGGTGATGAGTGTCAGATCTATGTCGGTTGATCGGTGACACTCCAGGTTCACTGTAGGACTACTTCCAGGGCGTCGATGCCCGCTTCTTGCGGACCTCGCCTTGGCTGGTGCGTTTCACGGTCTTGAGGAGTTCGGCGCCGTGCCAAATCTGCAGCAGCTCGGCGCGCACGTCGACGTCGACTCGCGCGCCGGCCCGCGCGGACCCAGTAGCCGTGCGCGCGCCGCAGCTTCAGGACCTCGACCTCGACCGCCGGATCCATCTGATGCGGACAGCTCCGTGGAACGGTGGGAACGCTCGACCAGCCCCTCCAGGCCGGCCTCCTCATAGCGCCGCAACCAGGTATGCAGTGTCTGGCGCCGGACCCCGAACTGTGCGGCTACGTCAGTGACTTCCCGGCCATCGCTGATCACCAGCAACACAGCCTTGTAACGCTGCTCGGCCACGCTCATCTCCCTCATACGGGAGTGTCATGAATCGACCGAAACAACTGTCAAGCATCAGCCGGAACAGTGTCCGGCATCAGCCGAAGACCAAACGTCCGCCATCAGCCGCACTACTACAGCGCCCCTGCGCCCCCGGCAGGACTCGAACCTGCGACCAACGGATTAGAAGTCCGACGCTCTATCCAGCTGAGCTACGGGGGCCGGGGCCGGAACAGGGTCGGACATCACTCGGGATCTCCCCGGTGCGATTCCCGTCCCGTCGTTCCAAGCCCGACCGGGCGCCAGTATGCCGCACTTCCTGTGATCGTGCGGATTCTGGGCGGCGACCCAACGGCACCGCCGGACCCGCGGTCCCCCTTCAGCAGCAAGCCCGGTGTCGAATGTCGATCGGGAGGGCCGAGCGATGGTGCGGGAGCTGACGGTGCTGGACCAGTCGCAGGTGCGGGCCTGCTGGGCGCCGTTGAAGACCCAGGTGCTGGCCACCGCGGACGGCGGCGCCGTCTGCGCCTGCGACCTGGTGAAAGAACCAGCCGACGGTCAGCCCGACGATGCGCGGCGTCGTGGCGTGAGAGCTCTCCGCGCCTGACCGGCAGCCCGCCGTCGACGCACTGGGTACAGGTCTTGGCCGAGGACCTGACGCACTTCCGCTCGTACGTCTCCTCCGACGAGGCTTGCCGACGACCCTGACCAAACACGTGTCCCCGGCGACCCGCACCTCGTGGTGGGCAACGTCGGCTGACTCTCCCGACTGCCGAGGCGACAAATCAGTTGGAGGCCGTTCGGGACGTCTCTACGGTGTACCGATGCCGTCGGTCAAGCAGTTCCAGGTCACCTTCGACTGCGCAGAGCCCGAGCGCGTAGCTCGCTTCTGGTGCGAGGTGTTGGGGTACGTCGTACCGCCGCCGCCGGAGGGGTTTGCCAGCTGGGACGACTTCGACCGCACCCTTCCGCCCGAGCATCAGGGGTCAGCTTTCGCGTGCGTCGATCCCTCGGGGGTGGGCCCGCGACTGTTCTTCCAGCGCGTTCCCGAAGGCAAAGTCGTCAAGAACCGGCTGCATCTCGACGTGCGGGTCGGCACCGGGCTCGTGGGTGAGGAACGGCTGGCCACGCTCGAGGCCGAGTGCGCGCGACTGGTCGCGCTCGGCGCGTCCCGGGTGCGGCTGCTGCCTGCCGACGGCGTAGAGGAGTCCTGCCTCGTGATGCAGGACATCGAGGGCAACGAGTTCTGCCTGGACTGACCGTGCGCGGCCGGCGCCAATCTCGAGGGGTTCCGTGTGACCGCCCGGGCTGCGGGTACGACCTGCTCATGACCGACCCCGACCAGATCGTTCGTGATTTGAGAGCCCTGCTGCAGCAGGAGCCGAAGCTCACCCAGCTGCTCGAGAAGTCCCTCGTGCAGGCCCGCAAGCGTGCCGAGGAGGACCTGGGCCGCGAGCTCTACGAGGCGCTGGACTGGCCCACCGACCTCGACGGGTACTCCGACTACCTGAGGGGCTTCGTCCGGTGGATCCCCCGCGAGGGGAACAGCGGCGCGTGGAAGAGCTCAGCGCCCCAGGAACGGTACGCCCAGGAGGTCAGCGACCGGCTCGCCCACTTCTTCTGGCTGGTTGACCAGGGCGTCAATGACGACGGTGGCGCGGTCGCCGAGGGGTCCGAGGCGTTCCGCGGCTGGCTCACCGACTTCGCCCGTCAGTGGGGCAGCTTTCTCGACACGCCCGAGTCGTTCGACGAGGACATCCTCACGTCGTTCATCGAGAACGCCCCCGACTACCACGTCGAGGAGTCCCTGATCGACGGGCGGCCGAACACCCCGAGCGGCTGGCTGACCTTCAACCAGTTCTTCGCGCGTGAGCTGAACGGTGGCCTCCGCCCGATCGCCGACCCGACGGACAACCGGGCGGTCGCCTCACCCGCCGACTGCAGCTACCAGCACCGCTACGACATCGACGCGGACTCCAACATCCCGGCCACCAGGATCAAGCGCACCCACACCTACGGCAACATCCGTCAGCTGCTCGAAGGCAGCCAGTACGCCGACGCGTTCGGGGGCGGCACCTTCGTCCACTACATGCTGCCGCCCTCGGCCTACCACCGCTACCACCTGCCCGTCGCCGGGGAGGTCCGGGAGTCGTTCGTGGTCAGCGGCCAGGTGTACATGAAGGTCGACCTGGCCGACCACCAGCTGCAGTCTCGGGACAGCACCGACACCGGCTATGAGTTCTTCCAGACCCGCGGTGTGGTCGTCCTCGACACAGCCACATCGGGGTGCGGCGACATCGGCAAGGTCGCCATCGTGCCGGTCGGGATGTCGCACGTGGCCTCGGTCAACCTGACCGCCACGCAGGGGACCGCGATGGCCAAGGGCGAGGAGTTCGGCTACTTCCTGTTCGGCGGGTCGGACATCATCGTGCTGTTCCAGGAGGGTATCGACGTCCAGGTGGACAGCGATCCGGCCGCCCGCAAGGTCGGGTCGGTGATCGCCCGGGTCGGCGACCGGTGACTCTCGGTCGTCGACCGGTGGTCGACGCCGTACCGCGTCTGGCCCGGTATCAGCTCACGCGTGCTCGATCGGGCCGGAACGGCGCACCGTGGCCAGGCACGATCAGTGACGGCTCCAGCTCGAGGAGCCTGGCGCGGGAGTGCTCAAGCACCGCCTGGTCCTCGGCCAACGGATCCTGAACCGGGCCTTGCTCCGACCACCACAGGTGGGTGCAGGCCACGAGACCGTCCGAGGTCTCGACCAACGTGGTGATGTCCTGGGCCGTGTGACCCGGTGTCGCCATCAGCCTCACCGAGGCCGAGAGCTGGAAGCCGTCGGCCGCCCGGTCGGTCCAGGTGTCCGCCTCATAGATTGCCCAGAAGTCGTGGAACCTTGCCCGCTCGAACAGAGCCGCGTTCAAGGTGTGGTCAGGGTGGTGGTGGCTGAACACCACATCGCCGACGTCACCCGGATCAACGCCCAGACTCGCCAACGGATCGAGGATCTTGCTGCGGTCGGAGACCATGCCCGGATCGACGACGACCGCGCGGGCCCCGTCCTGGATCAACACCACCGTGCTGGCCACCCGCTCGTGGGCGTAACCGGCGCAGAGGACGTGCAGGTCCGCGGTCATGCCGCAATCCTGGCATCAAGCTGAGCCGTGTGGGCACCGCTTCGCGCGGCTTGGGCGGTCAACGCGCGACAAAGCCGTTGACGCGCTCGCGATACTGCCATCGTGACGTGCGTCCGCATTGTGCAGCTGAGCGCCGAGGCGATTCGCGCGCTCGCCGACGGAGACCTTGCCGCCGCCCAGGGCCTGGCCCCGGTGCCCTTGTCGCCATGGTTGATCGCCGAGCACCCACGCAGCGTCTGGCAGCGGCGAGCCGTGCAGGTCGTAGAGACGCCGGCGGACCTGGCGTGGGTCACCGGTGTGCTCTTCGACGACGAGATCGGGCAGGCGGTCGGGGCCGGCGGCTTCCACGCCGCTCCGAACCAGCACGGCATGGTCGAGGCGGGGTACCGCGTCGACCCGCAGTTCCAACGCCGCGGCTACGCCCGCGCCACGCTCGAGTCGCTCATCGCCCGCGCACAGCAGGATCCGGCCGTGCGGGTCTTCCGGCTGACGATCGCGCCGGACAACGAGCCCTCGCTGGCGCTTGCCCGACAGTTCCCGTTCGTCGAGGTCGGCGAGCAGTGGGATGACGAGGACGGTCTCGAGACGATCTACGAGATGCCGGTCGGCTGACCGCACGGGTGTTTGTACCGCGGGCCGTCCCCTGACAGACCTGATAGCATGCGTATGCCAAGTAGATCGACGCACGGGGGCGTGATGACTGATCTGATGGTCGTGGTCGTGGTGGCCGTGATCGGCCTAGTGGGGTTGCTGGCGCTCGCAGCGGTGAAACTCCATGGCCGCGCCGGCAAGGACTCCGACATCGCCCAGGCTGAGGACTGGACCCGAGGCAACGGAAACACCCCCGGCACCGGAGGCGGTGTCTTCGGGGGGCTGTGACCACCCAACGGCGGCGGCAAGCAAACGTTATGTCGTCGGCTGGTCGTGCGGGTTC
>DASTWW010000161.1:0-2289 GCA_035765755.1 Nocardioidaceae bacterium | reverse complement strand
CCCCGAGGACGGGCCGTACGACGTGGAGCCGGCCCGGATCCGCAGCGAGCAGCGGCTGCGCAGCCCGGACATCTACGGCAACGGCGCGGTGATCCGCTCGGTGTACTCCCTGCGCGCGCTGGTCCGCCCCGGCAACTCCGGCGGGCCGCTGGTGTCCTCGGCCGGCCGGGTGATGGGCGTGGTGTTCGCGGCGTCCGTGACCAACCACGACACCGGCTACGCGCTCACCGCCGACCAGGTCTCGCAGGGCGCGGCCGCCGGGCTGAGCAGCCACCACCAGGTCTCCACCGGCGGCTGCGCCTGAGCCGGGAGGTCAGAGGGAGCGCAGCCAGGACAGCAGCACGTCGTTGAACGCGGCCGGCTGCTCCTCGTGCGGGAAGTGTGCGGCGCCGGCGACCTCCTCGGCGCGGAACGTGCCGGTCACGTGCGCGCCCGAGCGGAGCCCGACCTCCGGCCCGGAGAGCGCGGGGTCCGCCGTGCCGGTGACCAGCAGCGCCGGCTGGGTGACCGGGTCGCGCATCGCGCGGTCGAAGTGCCGGCCGTCGGCGCGCACCCGGGACCGGAACAGCCAGCGGTCGTACTCCAGGGCACAGTGCGGGGCTGGCCACAGCCCGAAGGCGGCGGCGTACGTCGACAGGGCCTCGTCGTCGGGGAACCCGGAGCCCGGATCGCTCCACGCGCGCAGGTGCGCGCCGAGGAACCGGCCGGACGGGTCGGCCAGCCGTCGCTCGGGGAGCATCGGGGTCTGCATCGCGAGCAGGTGGCGCAGGGCGCTGAGCGACCCGCGCCGACGGCCCCGGGTGGCTGGTCCGGGCAGCAGCCCGCGCAGCACGGACAGCGGGTGGGGTGCGGCCACCGAGCACAGGGCGGCGACCTCGCGCTGGTGCAGGACGGCGGTGGCCCATCCGACGTACCCGCCCCACCCGTGCCCGACCAGCACGGCGGTGCGCTCGCCGAGCGCCTTGATCACACCGCTGACGTCCTGGGCGAGGGTGACCGGGTCGTAGCCACGCGGGGTCTTGTCGGAGCCGCCGTAGCCGCGCAGGTCCATGGCCGCGGCCCGGAACCCGGCTTCGGTGAGGGCCGGCAGCTGGGCCCGCCAGGCCCACCAGAACTCCGGGAAGCCGTGCAGCATCAGCACCAGAGGCGAGCCGGGCGAGGGATCGGAGGGAAGCTCGGCCTGCGCGATGTGGAAGCGAGCGCCGTTCGCGGCGACGTACCGGTGCTGCCAGGGGCCCGGGATCTCGACGACGTCGGCGATGGCCCGTGGCCGGGCCACGGTCTCTACTTCCGCTTGAGGATCTGGCTGGTCTCCTGGGCCTGGTGGATGGCCCGCTCCGGCGGCTTGACCTTGCGCACCATGCGGATGCCGATCAGGCCCAGCAGTCCGGCGAAGCCCAGGTAGCCGCCGAACACGATCAGGAAGCAGTAGGCCAGCGCCAGGCCGCTGAAGTTGATGAGCAGCGCGATGCCGATCGACAGCATCACCACGCCGAGCAGCGCGAAGAACGCTGCCCCGGCGAACATGCCGGCGCCGGTGCCGCCCGCCTTCACGCTGACCTTCAGCTCGGACTTGGCCAGCGCGATCTCGTTGTGCAGGAGGCTGGAGATGTCGCGGCTGGCGTCGGCGACCAGCCGGCCGATCGTGGGCTCGTCGTCGATCGGCGTGAGCGTGTGCTTCGAGCGTCCCCGCTCGTCGATCTGCGGCGCTTGTGTGCTCATGGTGCCTCTCCTGTGCCCGTGCGGCGGTGGGCCAAACCCGGTCCCGGGCTCACCCTATCGACCGGCGGGTGAGGGGCGCGTGGGTGCAGGTGCGACGAGGGGGCTGCCGACGCTCCCAGGCGCCGGCAGCCCCCTCGCTCACTTCAACCGCCGTCAGTCCTCCGGCTTGGCGGTCTTCAGGTTCTCCGTGATCAGGTCCATCACCGACGAGTCGGCGAGGGTGGTGGAGTCGCCCGGCGGCCGGTTCTCCGCGACGTCGCGGAGCAGCCGGCGCATGATCTTGCCCGAGCGGGTCTTCGGCAGCTCCGGTACCACCATGATCGACTTGGGCTTGGCGATCGGGCCGATCTCCTTGGCGACGTGGTCGCGCAGCTCCTTGACCACGCCCTCACCGCCGTCGCCCGCGCTCTCCCGGAGGATCACGAAGGCGTTGACGGCCTGGCCGGTGTCCGGGTCGTTGGCGCCGACCACGGCCGCCTCGGCGACCTTCGGGTGGGACACCAGCGCGGACTCGATCTCGGTGGTGGACAGCCGGTGCCCGGCGACGTTCATCACGTCGTCGACGCG
>DASTWW010000160.1:0-13687 GCA_035765755.1 Nocardioidaceae bacterium | reverse complement strand
GCTTTGTCGGGGCCGCTTGCCACCCATCCCGGCACCTCCCGGAACAGGCTGCCCCCAGCTTCACCGCCCCGCTGCGACGGGACGGAGGCGAAGGTCTCTCACCTCCACTCAATCAACAAGCGCCTCACGGCGCACCGGCGGTGTGACGCAGTTGGGACGTCGCATCTTTGCGGGTCATGGGTGCGCAGGTCGGACCTGAAGGGAAGGGTGGCCCTGGGTTGACCGGGCGGTATCGCATCCGCCCGGCGCAAGCGACTCTGCGGTCATGGCCGGTGGGTGCTGCGGAGGTCGGGGTGCTCTGTGAGCGCCAGGGACACGGCGGCGGTCAAAGTCAGCTGGCGGCCCGAGCGCCAGGCCCGTGCCCACTCGGTGGATCCGACGGCTTGCTCGGCGCTGGTGAGATAGGGCGCGGTGGCCCTGCGTTCCAGTGGCAGCTGGCGAGCTGCGACGGTCTCCCGTAGCCGCTCCGCTGCTCCGCCGAGCGTTGCGGCCCTGATCGTCTGACCGGTGGTGGCGGCGACCGCTGCGATGCCGGCCACTCCCTCGGCGGTCCCAGCTGGCTCGGCCAGTTCGGCGAACGTCCTGAGGCTCTGGGCAAAGAGCGCCCCGGCGCGACCGGGATCGTTCTCCAGCAGCGACGCCAGGCCAAGGTAGGCCAGGCAGCGGGCGTGGAAGCGCTCGTCGCCGATCTTGTCGTACGTCGAGAGCGCCTCTCCCAGCGCCGGTCGAGCCCTGTCCGGCTTGCCGAGGGCGAGGTGCGCGAGTCCTTGGTTCAGCAGGGAGGTGGCCAGGATCCAGGGCTGGTCCAGGTCACGTGCGATCGCCAGAGCCTCGGTGAGGTGCGCGACCGCATCCTGGGGCCGGTCTCGCGCGATCGCGACGATGCCCGCGATGGTCAGGGCGTTGCGCCGAGTCGTCAGGTCGCCCCGCTCGGCGGCCAGAACCGCGAGCTCGCGGCCTGCGGCTTCGGCTACCTCGTCGTCGGCCTGGTGGTAGGCGAGCCAGGCCTGCCCCCACAGCGCGGAGGCCCGAACGCCCGGCTCGGCAGGTGGGTGCAGTGCGAGCCCGGTGGTCAGCCAGTGGCGTCCCTCGTCGAGGCCGCCGCGGGCCTGCCAGAAGAGCCACATGCGGGTCGCCAGGGTGAGCAATGTTGTCGCGGCGCCGTCGCGCTCAGCCCATGTGAGGGCGCTCCGGACGTTGGGCTCCTCTGCGGCGAGCACCCGGTACCAGTCCCGTTCCTGGCCGAGCTTGCCGCTGACGTCGTCCAGCAAACGCAGGTAGTACTTGGTGTACGCGGTACGGCGTGTCCGCTGCTCCGGCTCGAGGTCGGCGGCGATCTCTCGGACCACGTCGAGCATTCGCCAACGCGGTGTCGGATCGCCCGGGTCGAGCAGCACCAAGCTCCGGTCCGCGAGCGTTCCCAGCGCCCCGACCACGTCGACCTCGCCACACACGGCCTGAAGCGCGTCGAGTCTCCAGCCGGCTTCGAACATCGCGGCCGCAGCGAGGACCGCGCCCTGGTCGGTGGAGAGAGTCGACACGCTCCACGCCACGGCTTCCTGCACGACATGGCGGGCATCCGTGAGCCCGGCGCGGAGCCGGTCACGGAGCAGGTCAAGCGGGAGGTATCGGAGGTGAGCTGCGGCCAGCTCCAAAGGGAGCGGGAGGCCGCTGACGAGGCGGCAGATCTCCGCGACCAGTTCCGGGTCGTCGGGCAGCTGGGGGTCGAGATCGTGCATCCGATCCAGGAAGAGCGCCGCTGCATCGTCAGGTGGGAGGGGACCGAGGGCCAGCTCCCGCTCGCCGGCGATCCGCACCCGCTCGCGGCTAGTGACGAGTGCTTGGAGTTCGGGTGCCCTCCCCAGCAGGTCGCCCAACGCCCCGGTCGCGGGCAGCGCGTGCTCGAATGAGTCGAGGACGACGAGCGTCGGCCTACCCGCGACCCCAGCGGCAACCGACGAGGGCGCGGTGCCGAGAGCCGAGGCCACCGAGTCGACGAGCCGGTCGGGGTCGGCACCGGGGACAAGCCGGACGAAGCAGACGCGTCCGCCGTACGCCGGCGCCAATCGCTCCGCTGCGGCCACCGCCAGCCGCGTCTTGCCGGCACCACCCAGACCTGTCACTGTCGCCAGCCGTCGTGCGCCCGGCTGCAGGTCCCGGACCAGCACACTCAGCTCCTCGGTGCGGCCCACCAACGGCGTGAGCGGGTGCGGCAGCGTGGTGATCGCACCCCTCTCGGCGCGATAACGTCCGCGCGCCACCTCGATGAAGGAGTGGCGGATCGAGCCATCGAGACCGAGGCCGGAGGCCAGCCGGTCCGCGGTGTCTGCGTACAGGCGCACCCGCAAGCCACGTTCGGTGTCGCTGATCGTTCGAGCGCTCACCCCTGCGCGCTCAGCGAGCTCCTCCTGAGTCAGCCCGGACTCCTCGCGGAGCCGGCGAAGCAGCGCTGCGAGCGCGGACATGCTCCCACTGTATTGCTGCAGTAAGCGTCCAGGTCGGTGACCAACTCGGTGCCTCAGCCTTCCTGGTCTTCTCTGTCGGGTCATCGGACGCTGGAGTTCCAGGAGATCGGAGGACCTCATGAACGTGGAACAGGCCAAACAGATCGTGCTGAAGCTCTACGAGCTGCTCAACAACGGCGATAGCGAGAGCACCGGCGAGCTCGTCACGGAGGACTACGTCGAGCACGACCCTCTGCCGGGCCAAGGCGCCGGACGAGACGGAGCCGTGGATCGCTTCTCGATGCTCGTGAGCGCGCTGGCGCCGCACTTCACCGTCGAGGACGTGGTCGCCGAGGGCGACGAGGTCGTCGTCCGCTGGACCAACGCCGGAACCCACATCGCGGAGTTCGCCGGCATCCCGGCCACCGGCCGCTCCTTCACCATCGCTGGCATCGACATCTACCGAGTCGCGAACGGCTCGATCTGCGAGCATTGGCACGTGGTGGACCAGTTGTCGATGCTCGAGCAGCTAGGCCTTCTGCCAGCACCCGCGCCGTCGTGACGGCAAACGGTCGGACTCGCGGATCATGGCCAACAACTTCCCCGCTGCATCGGGCTGTTTCGCGGCGGTAAGAGGCGCTCCGCAATGAGGAGTCCTGTGGGCCGCTCACTTCACGCTCTTGGCGATCCCCGGTCGAGGCGACACAGGCTCGTGCCTGCGTGAGGGAATGCTGGCGAGGAACGCTGCCCAAACCGCGAGCCCGACGATCGCCATCGCAGGCGAGGGGGAAGCCCCCATGACTGCGACGAGCGCGGCGGCGAAGAGAGTGACCTCGACGCCTAGCCGGGCCGGGTCCCGCAGACGGCGCGATGCACGCGGCGCGACCCAGCGCCCCCAGACCGATGCCGCCACTAACGGCAGCACGGCACTAAGAGCGAGCGACGCAAGCAGTGAGCCGCCGACTTGCCATCCGCCAATGCCAAGGCAGACCAGCATGCCGACCTCAGCCAGGAACCGAACAGCGAGCAGCAGTATCATTCGGTCAGAATAGGGCTCCCCACTCACGCCGCCCAGATGTCCTTACCTGACGTGCCGGCCGCTTGGCACTCGGACGCGGCTACTAGAGGATTCCGGTAGGACCGGTGTCCGGCCGGACTCGGTCCAGGTGATCGGCGGGCAGCCGTCTTGCTCCGGACCCGCCACCGCACGCCGGTCCAGGCGTCCTCCTCGTAGGCGTCGGGCAGCGCCAACGCAGTGGCCGCGACCCGGGCGACCACGTCACCGGCGGGCTCGATGCGCGGCGGCCTGGACATGCCCCGAGTCTGTCAGCGCATCCCGACCTGTAGTCGGATGTTCTCGGTGTTGCTGCGTGCGGTGCCGCCGGCCTAGGCCGCCATCCTGGGGGCGCCGTGTCGCGGCGAAAAGACCAGCCTATGGGGACGAAGTCAAGGGGCTTGGTCTTGTCGATCTGTGCAGGGGAAGTCGGCTCGCCGGGTTCGCCGACGGGCTGGTTTGGTGTGCGGGTTGCGCTGTTGGCGTGCGGCTCGGGGGCCTCGCGCCCGTCTCTGGCCCTACGTAGCGTTCAAGCGGGTTCTTTCCCGACAGCCTTCATGCGGGCTCGGTGGAGACGGGCGGGGCTGCCCATGGTCTTTTGCGGGATGTGATCCCGACGCGCAGGCGGGCTCGCCCCGTCCGGTCAACCACGGCGCCTGGGGTCATGCGGCAGCGGCGCCCTCCTTGATGTTCGCGTTGAGGCCGCCGGCGATGGCGGGGTCCCAGGCGGTGCCGGTGGTAATGACGGCGTGGAGCTGGCGCAGCAGGCTGCCGGCGACGGCGACGCGGGCCTGGGTGGGGGTGAGCTTGTTCTCGGCCCGGCTGGTCAGGTGCGCGTGCCGGGCGGCGAGCACGGGGTTGTTGCGCACTGCAGGCCACACCGCCCGCCAGGCTGCCAACCGCAGCTTGGGGCGACCGCGGCCGCTGATGCCGGTCTTGCCCTGGTAGCTGCCCGAGGCGTTGTCGCGGGGGCAGAGCCCGGCATGCTTGACCAGCGCTCGGGCGCTGGTGAACCGGGCCGGGTCGCCGGTCTCGGCGAGGATCGCGGCCGCGCCGACCGCGGACAGCCCGGGGATGCTGGTGACCAGCGTGGTCAGATCCAGCTCGTCGAGCACCTCGACCATGCGGGTCTCGACCACGGCGATCTCGGCGCGAGCGTGGGCCAGGTCGGCCAGCGCGAACCGGGTCCGCTCCAGCGCGCCGGCGCGCTGGTCGCCCACTCCGGCTGCGGCCCGCGCCGAGTCGGCGGCGGCGTCGAATACGGCCCGCACGATCTTGGAGTGCCAGCGGGTGGTGCCGTGGCGGGGCAGTTCGCGGCGCACCGCTGCGGCGAACCGGCTCCAGCCCCAGCGGCGGATCACACGCAGGTCGCCGCTGGCGCCGACTCGGTCCAGCAGCACGGTCATCGCGGCCAGCCAGCTCTTGGCCTTCATCGGCTTGCCGGCGGCCTGCAGTGCCGCCGGCCAGGCGCACTCCAACAGGTCGGTGATCTGCTGGCGCGCCGCGGTGGCGTCGGTGACCAGCGCGGCACGACGAGCGCCGAGGTGCCGCAGCCGGGCCCAGGAGGGTTCGGCGCGTTCGGGCAGGTAGCAGCGCAGCTCGGTGACCAGCCGGGCGATGATCATCGCGTCGGTCTCGTCGCTCTTGTTGTGGGTGAAGTCCTCGCTTTCGCGGGCCCGGTGCACCAGCAGCGGCTGCACGCAGACCAGCCGGACGCCGGCCCGCTCGGCGATCTGGTCCAGCACCCGCCACCGGTGCCCGGTCGGCTCGCAGGCGACCACCACCGAGGAGAACCCCGCCGCCGCGGCCTGGCCCAGCCCCCACTCGACCGCCTCCCGCAGCTGCCACGCCTTGGCCTTCACCGTGCGCCGGGCCAGCACCCGGGAGTCCTGGTCGGTCAGCGCGCATACCTGCTTGTCGGCGGCGAGGTCGAACGCGAGCACCGCGGTCTCACGGGTGACCACCGCGCGCAGACCGGCGAGCCTGTCGTTGCGACGGCGGTCCCCACGTGAGAGCCGACGACTACTGTGGGACATGCATCCTCCTGATGAGTGGTCTGGGACACCAAGCCCGTCAACCCCATCAGGGGGATGCCTCGAGCCCCGGCCAACACGCTCAAGTAGTTACTACGTGCCTGGAGAACACCAGCGCACTACCGGAGCTACGCGGGGGCACGCGTGGTCCGCCTCCGGCCATCGGCAGTCCGGACGGCTACACTGCCCGGCTTGATTCAGTCGTCTCGCAGCGCGCGATGGTGGTCGCCGTTCCGCCCAGATTCGGGGTCAGGGACGGGGTCCGGGTCGACGCTCGCGATGGTTTCTTCCAGGCGCACCCCGGGCGGGAGACTGCGGTAGTCAGGTTTGGGATGCCTACCGGGGCGGTCGTCCTCTGTGGTCACCGCCTCACCATAGTTCTCACGAGTGCGCGGAGGCGGGAGTTCGATGTCGTCGTCCGCCGCTGAGGACCAGATGGCAGGCCGCTACCGCGACACTACGGCGCCGTGTCGCGGCGGAGTGACGCGGCCCGAGTGGACGCACGGAACGCGGCCGGATGAGCGCCGCAACGCGAGTCATCAGCTCCCGGCTCTTTGCCCGCTGCTGCTATCGCGCGGAATCGAGTCTCTGGCGATTGACTGGTCCACGGTCGGCGCGCCTATGTGATCGGGGTGTTCGCCAGCGACACGACAGTCCCGACACCTAGGACTGCTGCAACGGCCGGCATGAACCACCCCGGTCGTGCCCGGGTGCGCCACAGCGACCAGATAGCGACCAACGCGAGAAGGATGCCGAACACGATGCTGCCAACGTGGCCGACGTCTGTCAGCGGCCGTGCCTCCGGGCACGAGGGCGGGCAGTAGACGATCGGGAACCCGTTGGTCAGCGCGGCCCAGACGGCGCCGAGGATCCCGGCACTGGCGACACCGCTGCCGTTGCCCCGAGCGCCCGCCATGAACGAAATCGCCCACCAGACCTGGATGAGCGCAACGCCGACAAGCGTCGCCGCCTCGGTCAGACTCAGCGTCCCGTGCAGGTCGAACAGGCCGACCCCGAAGTCGATGACGATGTGCAGAACGCTGACGAACATGGCCACCAAGCCGACCCAGAGCCATAACGGCATCCGCCAGTCGCGGCCGGACCACGCGAGACGCCCGCTCCCCACGTATCCACCATCGGACGTACGAGGCAATTCCTCCCCTAACTCCACCCGCGGAGAGCTGCCTGTCTGATGACCTCTTCTGGGCTTACCTTCACCCTCTTTCGTGGGCATGCCCAGGAACTCAGGCATGGCGGTCTCCTCTCGTCGTGGAGTCCCACCCTTCGGCTGTGGAACCCCGGCGGCAATAGTCCGAGCGGGGCATCGACCACATCGTCGGGTGCGTGAGCGGGGCTTCGTGATCGATGCCACCAAGAGGTACCAGGGACGACCTGATCTACGGGTCGAGTGCGGCATTCTCCGGCCGAGAGTCGAGACCCTGCTCGTCGGGCGACGGTTGTCTTGGGTCACGGGTGGACGCCTCGGTCTCGCATGGGACTTTCGTAGATCAGCGGTCCGAACGCTCAGCACGCGAGTCAGTCCCCTTCAGCCGCTCCGTCGGGGCGCGGGCCGGCGCCGCGGCTCCGCTTCGTCGCACTCGAGGGAGTCGGCAACCTCGTTGAGGACCCTGATGGCGTTGCGCTGCCGTGCGGCGGACCACCCGGCAAGCAGCGGCGCCGTCTGCCTTTCGAGCGCCTCGATGAAGCGGCTCGCGAGCATCTCACCGTCGGAACTGAGCCGAACCACGCTCACCCGCCCGTCCTCTGCCGCAGGTTGACGCTCGAGCAACCCCCTGCTTGCCGCTCGGTCGACAAGCCGGCTCACGTTGGACCTGTCGCAGCGCAACGCGGTCGCGAGGTCGCCGATCCGGACCGGCTTCATGGCAGCGCACAGCAGCTCCGCCTGTTGCGCGGTGAGGTCAAGCTCCCGGCTGGCCCGGACGTAGGCGTACTCGAGTGCGACTCGCAGGCGCCCGAGGGCCCGCGGCACGTCGTCCGCGGCCTGGTGCACATGGGCGTTCACCCGTCCAGCATAACCATTGACAACATCACCCAGATAGGTTCTATCATCACGTATCTAGGTGATGATGTCATGTAAATCGGAGGTGGTCACGATGACAGCCCTCACCGAGTTCCGCAAGGTCGTTCCCGTCGTGGCGGTGCGGCGAGGGGGCGCGGTGGCCGCCGGCGCTCTGGCCGCGCTCGTCGTCTGGGGCGTCGAGGTCGAGGTGATTGGTGGCGTGCGACAGCCCGCGTTCGGTGACGGGTCCTCGCAGCAGCTCCCCGCCGCAACGGTCGTGGCCGTGAGCCTGGTCGCCGGGCTGTTCGCCTGGGCGGCGCTGGCCGCGGCCGAGCGGTTCAGTCGGCGCGGTCGACGGGTCTGGCTAACGATCGTGGCTGCGGGGCTTCTCGCCTCCCTCGCGGGGCCCCTGTCGGGCACCGGCGTCGAGGTGGGCGACCGGGTCGCGTTGCTGCTCTTGCATCTCACAGTCGCAGCAGTGGTCGTCCCGCTGCTTTACGGGACCGCCGCATCCTCCAAGAGCGAGCAGCCGCGATGACCAAGAGCGTGTTCACGGACGCCGAGCTCGAGTTCTTGCACGCCGACCGGCGGCTCGGCCGTCTTGCCACCGTTGGTGCGGACGGGACGCCCCACGTCGTTCCCACCGGTTGGGTACACAACGCGGTGACGGACACCATCGACGTGTTCGGACACGACCTGGAGCGGACGAAGAAGTTCCGCGACGTGGAGCGAAACGGCCGTGCCGCCATCGTGATCGACGATCTCGCGAGCATCGACCCTTGGCGGCCCCAGGCGGTGGAGGTCCGCGGGCGCGCGGAGGTCCGTCGTACTCCCGCGCCGACGATCCGCATTCACCCGGAGCGGATCGTCTCCTGGGGTCTCCGAGCCGCGAGGAGTGCGCGCCAGGTGCCCTAGGACAGGAGGCTCCGCTGACGCGTGTCCCTCAGCGCGTCAGGGTCCATACATTCCGCTGTGTCGGCGGCAAGAGTGCGGAAAATCGACCGCGTCGGTCGAAAGGGAAGCTCGGTGCGCTCGGAAGCATCCGGTTCGAAGCAGTCCCGTGCGGTTGCGCCCCGGAGCGCCCTCCAAAGCAGCCTCGAGGGGAGTGCTCGCTGCGACTTGTTTGACCCTGGCCGGGCACACCGTCGCATCATGTGCGCATGCGCCTTGGCAAGGAATCACGTCGATCTGGCAAGTTGCCGCCGCTCCCCGCGGAGGGTCACGTCTGCCACACTTGCAACGTCAGCTACAGCGAGGTTGACGTGCCTCACGCGATGGACGTCATCAGATCCGTACCGCGCGATGTGCGCGACGCCGTCGCCGCTGTGCCGGCCCACCTGCGTCAGGCGCGACCATCTGACGAGGGTTGGTCGGTTGCCGAGTACGCCTGCCATGTCCGTGACGTCTATGTCGCCTACACCATCCGCCTATACCGAGCGCGCACCGAGGACGCTCCAATTCTCGAGCCGATGCTCAACGACCTGCGTGCCCGCCGCTTTAGATACAACGAAAGCGATCTGGGGGCCGTACTGGATGAACTGGAGGCAGCGATCTGCGGGTTCTGCGACGAGGTCGCTCGCACCGATCGACGCGAGTGGTCACGAACGGTAACGCGCCTGCCCGGAGAGGAACGAACTGCGCTCTGGCTCGTGCGACAGGCTATGCACGAGGGCACGCACCATCTTCACGACATCCGCATCACTGGTAAGACGGTAATGCGAGCCCTCGATGAGTCCGACGGGGACAGAAGCCCATAGACGTCGCGCGTGGGTCACTCGCCGAGGCCGCGCCCTCCATTCCAATTGACTGGGGGGATCCCTGCCACCGGATGGGCATTGGCGGCGGAACGGAGACGCTACGCGGCGACCGTCGCTGTGGCTGGCGGCGGCTCCTGGTCAACGGCGGTTCTGGTCGATCAGGCTGGCGACGTGCTCGAGGAGGGCGATCTCGGTGCCGGCGAGGCCCACGGACAGGTAGACCGTGCTCTCGTCGTCTGTGGTTCGCCGGAACGGGGCGGCGACGAGAGCACCGAGGGAGCGGACGCGGTCGGCGTGGCCGGAGACGGCAGCGAGGGCGGGTGGGTCGTAGGCCTGGAGCTGGATGGGGGAGTCGGTGGCGAGGACGTCTGCGGCATCTAGGAGGGAGAGGTCGAACTCGGCGCGGTCCACCTGCTTCGGTCCGAGTGTGGTGACGTGGCTGCCTCGGGCCAACCATCGCGAGTCCAGAACCGGAGTCGGACTGGTCGTGGCCAGGACGACGATGTCGCGGTCTCGGACAGCTGCCTCCGCAGACCCTGCTGCCTCGCAGGGGATGCCCATTTCCCGGCGCGCCCGAGCTGCGAAGGCGGCGGCGCGGCCCTCAGTTCGGGCGTACACGCGGACATCGTCCAGCTTCCTGACCCCGGTCAGTGCCCACAGCTGCGTCCATGCCTGCGCTCCGGCGCCGATGAGCCCGAGCGTGGAGGCGTCGCGACGCGCGAGGATATCGGCCGCGAGACCGCCGAGGGCGCCGGTGCGAAGTCTGCCGAGCGTCTCGCCGATGGCGATCGCGCGTACCCGCCCAGTCCTTGCGGAGTGCGCCACAACGACCTGCTCTCCTGCCGAGTGATCGAAGGTGTCGTAGCTCCGATAGCCATACCACTGCCCAGACATCGCGCCTACGGTGAACACAATGCGTCCAGCGCCGAGGTCGGCGCTGACCCGCGGCGGGGCGCAGAGGCGTTGTTCGAGCGCGGCGACCGTTGCCCGGCGCATGCATTCCACGGCCTCGACCGGGTGGAGCCAGACGTGCAAATCGTCGTCGGTGATGACCCGGGGGCTGCTGGCCGACATGCCTCGATGCTAGATCCAAGTCCTTCAGATCGGTGGAGGCGAGGAGGCTGTCTCGGAACCGCCCAACTCCGGTCAACTCAGGCGGCGAGCACTCTACGTCAGACTGGGCGTAATGCTGCGCCGGGACTTCGTCTCTTCCAGGTGGAGGTTGCTCGGCGAGACTGGCGGGTCCACCCTTTCAACGTCGGGGGGACGGTCTGTGTGCTGAGTGAGCGCGAGGATCCGCGTGGCGTTGCTGGACACTGGGAACGTCCGTCTGGACGTGCACGTGGGATGCACGACACGCCGAAGTGACGGGCTGCGTTGGGTGCCGGGGATCTTGGACGCGACAAAGCCGCAGGTCAGAAGGACATCTGACCTGCGGCTTCGGTGGTGGGCAGGGGCGGGGTCGAACCGCCGACCTTCCACTTTTCAGGCGGACGCTCGTACCAACTGAGCTACCTGCCCACATTCGCGATCGTGCGCGGAGCCGATCTCGCGAACGCGTGGAATCATACATGCCCCGGATGGGTCAGCTTGTCCCCGCCCTGGCGCCGCTGTTCGCCTTTCGGAGGTCGGAGCACGGCGAACGGGTCGGTGACCTCCAAGGTGCGCTCGCGGAACCGGTAGAGCGCCGCAGGTCGGCCGCCGCCCTGCCCGGGGACGCTGCGTTCGCCGGTGGGCTCGATCATCCCGCGGCGGGTCATCACCCGGTGCAGGTTGGTCGGGCCCACGTCGTACCCGAGTGCGGCGCTGACCACCTCACGCAACCGCTGGATGGTGAACTCGCTGGGCGCCAGGGCGAAGCCGACGTTGGTGTAGCTGAGCTTCGCCCGCAGCCGTTCGACGGCGGCGGCGACGAAGTAGTGGTGGTCGAAGGCCAAGCGCGGAAGCTGGGCCACCGGGAACCAGGACGTGTCGTCGGGCAGTGCCGGCTCGGCGTCGGGTGGGATGAGCGCGAGGTACCCGGTGGCGAGGACGCGTCCTCGCGGGTCGCGGTCGACGCGGCTGTGGGTGGCCACCTGCTCGAGCCAGGCGATCTCGCGGACGTCGACCTTGGTGGCCAGGTGCTTGCTGAGCGCCTCCCGCAGCCGCAGCTTGGGCTCGACCCCGCCGCCGGGGAGCGCCCAACGGCCGGCGTGCGGCGCTTGCTTCCGACGCCACAGGAGCACGCTCAGCGTGTCACCACGCACGGACAGTACGACGGCAAGCACCTCGTGCGGATAGGCAGGAAACGGGACAGGTCCGGCGCTCACGCGGTTGATGCTAGCCTGACAGGCAAGTTATCGACTCTAAGGCGAAAACAGGAGCTCGGATGAGCGCGACGGCCACTGCTGGCGTTTCCGTGGCGACCGGTGAGGTCCCCGACGACTGGCGGGAAGAGGTACGGCGGCTGGCCCGCGAGCGCGACGCGGTGGTGCTGGCGCACAACTACATGACCGCGGAGATCCAGGACGTGGCCGATCTGGTCGGGGACTCCCTGGCGCTGTCCCGCTTCGCGGCGCAGACCGACGCCTCGACCATCGTGCTGTGCGGCGTGTACTTCATGGCGGAGACCGCGAAGATCCTCAGCCCCGGCAAGACGGTGCTTGTCCCGGCCGCGGAAGCCGGGTGTTCCCTCGCGGACACCATCGACGCCGAGACGCTGCGGCGCTGGAAGGACGAGCACCCCGGCGCCGCGGTGGTCGCCTACGTCAACACCAGCGCCGAGGTGAAGGCCGAGGCGGACGTGTGCTGCACCTCGTCCAACGCGGTCCAGGTGGTGGAGTCCATCCCGCCCGACCGGCCGGTGCTCTTCCTCCCCGACCAGTTCCTGGGCGCGCACGTGCGGCGCCAGACGGGGCGGGACAACATCTCGGTGTGGCTGGGGGAGTGCCACGTGCACGCGGCGATCAGCCCGGGCGACGTACGCCAGATGGCGGTCGACCACCCGGACGCCGAGCTGCTCGTGCACCCCGAGTGCGGGTGTGCCACCTCGGCGCTGTGGCTGGCCGGCGAGGGCGAGCTGCCGAGCGAGCGCACCAAGATCCTCTCCACCGGCGGCATGGTGGACGCCGCGCGCGCGACCTCCGCGTCCACGGTGCTGGTGGCCACCGAGGTGGGCATGCTGCACCAGCTTCGCAAGGCCAACACGTCCGCCACGTTCCTGCCCATGAACCCGAACGCCTCCTGCCGGTTCATGAAGATGACCACCCCCGAGCGGCTGCTGCGCTGCCTGCAAGAGGGCCGCGACGAGGTGCACGTGGACCCGGATGTGGCGGCGCGGGCGCGACGTGCGGTCGAGGCGATGGTCGCCCTCGGCGAGCCGGGAAGCGGGGAATGATGCGCACCACCGCTCGCGCCGGCGGGCTGCCCCAATACGACGTGGACGTCGTCGTGGTGGGCAGCGGCGTCGCGGGGATGACGGCCGCACTCGGCCTGGCCCGCACCCGGCGGGTGCTCGTCGTCGAGGACGGCGACGGATCCACGCGGTGGGCCCAGGGCGGCATCGCCGCGGCCTTCGCGGACGACGACCCGGCCGAGCACGCCCACGACACGCACGTGGCCGGTGGCGGGCTCTGCGACCCGGTCGCCGTGCAGCGGCTCGTGGAGGAAGGGCCGCTGCGGCTGGCCGAGCTGGTGGCCGCGGGCGCGCGGCTGGACCGCACCGACTCCGGGGCGCTGTGCCGCTCCCGCGAGGGTGGTCACCGCAGCCGGCGCATCGTGCACGCCGGCGGCGACTCGACCGGGGCCGAGGTCTGGCGGGTCCTGCGCGCGCAGGCCGACCGGGTTGGCCTGCAACGGCTGCGACGCACCCGGGTCACCGCGCTGACGCTGGCCATGACGCCCCACGGGCCCGCCGTCACCGGGCTGGAAGCCGCCGGGCCGCAGGGCCGGGTCCGGGTTCGGGCACGCGCCGTGGTGCTGGCCACCGGCGGCATCGGGCACGTCTTCGGGGCGACGACCAACCCCGCCGGCGTCCGCGGCGAGGGGCTCGCGCTGGCGCTCCGTGCTGGGGCGACCCTCACCGACCTCGAGTTCGTGCAGTTCCATCCCACCGCACTGGCCACCTCCGCCGTGCACGGCCAGCTGCCGCTGGTCACCGAGGCGCTACGTGGAGAGGGCGCCGTGCTCCTGGACCGTGCCGGACGGCCGTTCATGCGCCACGTCCACCCCGCAGCGGACCTGGCTCCCCGCGACGTGGTCGCCGCGGCGATCCACCGCACCATGACCGTCGAGGGGACCGACCACGTCTGGCTGGATGCCCGCGCCGTGGCCGACGTGCGGAGGCGGTTCCCGACCGTGGCCGCCGCCTGCTCCTCCGCCGGGGTGGACCCGGCGCGGGA
>DASTWW010000159.1:0-19795 GCA_035765755.1 Nocardioidaceae bacterium | reverse complement strand
GGACGCCTCGGCGGCCGCGGCCCGGATCTCCTCCTGCACCTGCACGTTCAGGGCGTTCATCTTCGGCCGGTCCAGGCGCAGGGTGCCCACGCCGTCCTCGACCTCCAGCCTCACGAACTCGGCCACGCTGCTCTCCTCGGTCTCGGGGCTCGTCTACGCGCCGGTTCTCTCCACCGGCTCCGGTGACGACCCTAGAGCCTCGCCCTCAGCAGGTGTGCGTGCGCCCGACTCGCTCTCGGACGGACTCGAGACGCGCTCTCGCAGCAGGTGTGCCACCGTGCCCCAGATCCCGCGCCGGAACAGGAGTACGACGACCACGAAGATGCCCCCGATGACGACGTCGGTCGCCTCGAACCCGGCCAGGGAGAGCCGGTGCTCCACCAGCACGATCAGTGCCGCACCGAGCACGCTGCCCCAGAGCGTGCCCACACCGCCGAGCACCGCGATCACCACGACCTGCCCCGACATCGTCCAGTCGACGGCGTCCAGGGAGGCGAAGAAGTGGCTGAGCGCGTACAGGCTGCCGGCCACCCCGGACAGCCCCGCCGAGATCACGAACACGATCAGCTTGTAGCGGTGCACCGGGTAGCCGAGCGCCCGCGCCCGGTCCGGGTTGTGCCTGATCGCGGCCAGCACCCGCCCGAACGGCGAGTGGACCACCCGCCAGGCAACGAACATCGCGAGGAGCAGGAGCGGCAGCGCCGCGTAGTAGAAGTAGAACGGGTCGCTGACGTCCACCCCGGGCAGCGTGCGTGGCACGCCCTGCAGCCCGTTCTCGCCACCGGTGACGCTGCGCCACTGGTTGGCCACCGCGTAGACCATCTGCGCGAAGGCGAGCGTCACCATCGCGAAGTAGATGCCGGTGCGCTTGATGGACAGGTAGCCGATCGGCACCGCCAGCAGCGCCGCGAACAGTGCTCCGGCGAGCACGGCCAGCGGGTAGGGCAGGTGTGCGTGCAGGCTGGCCAGGCCGGCGACGTACGCCGCGCTGCCGAAGAACGCGGCGTGCCCGAACGACAGCAGCCCCGTGTAGCCGAGCAGCAGGTCCAGCGACATGCCGAACAGCGCGAAGATGACGATGTCCAGGGCCACCGGCGGGTAGACGAACCACGGCAGCAGCAGGGCGGCCGCGATGCCCACCCACAGCAGCAGCCGGCGGCCGAAACGCCCACCGGCCAGGATGCCGGTCACTCCGCTCACAGAGCGGCCTCCTCACGTCCGAACAGGCCCGCCGGCCGCACCAGCAGGACCAGCGCCATGACGATGAACACCAGTGCCTGGGACAGCAGCGGCACGTAGACGTTGCCGAGCTGCTGGATGATGCCGATGGCGTAGGCGGCCACCACCGACCCGAAGGTGGAGCCCATCCCGCCGATCACGACCGCCGCGAAGACGATGATGATCACCGTGGAGCCCATCACCGGGTTGACCGACCGGGTGGGCGCCGCCAGCACCCCGGCGAACCCGGCCAGGCCGACCCCGAACCCGAACACCGGGGTGATCCAGCGGGCCACGTCGATGCCCAGTGCGCGCGTCAGCTCCGGCCGCTCGGTCGCGGCCCTGACGACCACCCCGACCCTGGTCCGCGCGAGGAGGTACCACACCACGAGGCAGGTGAGCACCGAGACACCGAAGACGAACACCGGGTAGGCCGGGTACTTGAACAGCCCCAGGTCCAGGGTGCCGCTCAGGCTCTTCGGCGCGGCGTAGGGCTGCGAGGAGACGCCGAACAGCACCCGGAAGACGCCTTCTACGACGAGCGCCAGACCGTAGGTGAGCAGCAGGTTGTAGATGGGGTCGAGGCTCACCAGCCTTCGCACCAGTAGCCGTTCGACCACCATCCCCACCCCCCACAGCAGCAGCGGCACCAGCGGGAGCGCCACCCAGAACGGCACCCCGCCCTGGGTGAGCAGCAAGTAGGCGCCGAACGCACCGAGCATGTAGACCACGCCGTGGGCGAAGTTCACCACCTTCAGCATCCCGAAGATGACGGCGAGCCCGAGCGCCAGCAGGGCGTAGAAGCTCCCGGCCACCAGGCCGTTGAACACCTGTTGGAGCAGGTTCGTCATGCGGTCGCAACCTCCTTGTCGGAGGCCCGGGCCCCGAGAGCCCGGGCCGGCCGGCTCAGCTCATGTGGCAGGTGTTCTCCGACAGCGGCTGGAAGGCGTCGGGCCCGGAGATCGTCTTGACGATCTTCTCGTAGTCCCACGGCTCCGCCATCTCGCTCTGGGACTTGACCTGGGCCAGGTAGACGTCGTGCAGCAGCACGTGGTCCTGCTTCCGGATCTCGCCGTTACGGGCGAACATGTCGTTGAACTTGTAGCCCTCCAGCTGCTTGACCACGGCGTCGGAGTCGTCGGTGCCGGCCCGCTGGACCGCCTCGAGGTACTGGCTGACCGAGGAGTACACCGCTGCCTGGTCGGAGGTGGGCCGCTTGTCGGTGCCCATCTGCTTCTGCCAGCGGTCGGCCCAGGCCCGGTTCTGGTCGTCGTAGTTCCAGTACCAGAAGTCGGTGAACTCGTCGCCGGCCAGGGCGTCGGCGCCGAGCGAGTTGACGTCGGAGATGAACAGCAGCCCGATCGCGAGCTGGATGCCGGCGTCCTTGAGCTTGAAGGTGTTGTACTGCTTGATCAGGCTGACCAGGTCACCTCCGGCCTGCATCGCGCCGAGCACCTGCGGGCTCTTCTGCTTGGCCTCCAGCAGGATGGAGGAGTAGTCCTCCGAAGGGTTCGGGAACGGCGAGGGACCGGTGCCCACGACGGTGCCGCCGTTGGCCTTGATCGCCTTGGTGAAGTTGGTGTTCATGCTCTGCCCGAAGTCGTAGTTCGGGTAGGTGATGTACCAGCTCTTGCCGCCGCTCTGCGTGATGGCGGACGCGGTTCCGGACGCCAGCATGTAGGTGTCGTAGCCGTAGTGGAAGGTGTACTTGTTGCAGTCGGCGTTGGACACGTCGGTGCTGCCGCCGCCGGTGTCGATGAAGATCTTCTTCTGCGAGTCGGCGATCTTGGCTACCGCCAGCATCGCCGAGGATGTCGGCACGTCGAAGATGGCGTCCGCGCCGCGCTCGCCGTAGAACTGCTGGGCCTCGGTGCTCGCGGTGTCGGGGTTGTCCTGGTGGTCGGCGTCGATCACCTCGATGTCGGAGCTGACCGCCTGGTCGCCGTACTTCTTCTTGAAGTCGGCGACGGCCATCTTCGCGGCGACCACCGATCCCTTGCCGGCCAGGTCGGCGTAGACACCGGACTCGTCGGTGATCACGCCGACGACGATCTTGTCCCCGCTCACCTTCCCGCCGGCGCTGGCCGGTCCGCCGGCGCCACACCCGGCGAGGAGCACGGCTCCTGCCGAAACCGCCGCCATCGTGAGTCTCTGCCTTCGACTTCGAAGCACCACTGTCATCTTCCCTTTCGTGTCACCGCTGGTTGCGAACTGACGGTCTGCCGGCCCGGACCGGATGTTTCTCGAGGCTCAGACACCGAGGTAGTCAAGGAGCTCGTGCTCGCGCTCCACCACCTCGCTGTTGGGCAGCTGCTGGACGATCTCGCCCTCGGCGATGAGGTAGTGCCGATCGGCCAGCGTGGTGGCGAAGTGCAGGTTCTGCTCGATGAGCAGGATGGTGACGCCGTGCGCCTTCACCTGGCCGAGGATCTGGCCGATCTGCTGCACCAGCAGCGGCGAGAGCCCCTCGGTCGGTTCGTCGCACAGCAGCATCCGCGCCCCCATCCGCAGCACCCGGGCGATGGAGAGCATCTGCTGCTCGCCGCCGGACAGCTTGGTGCCCGGGAAGGCGCGCCGCTCGCGTAGGACGGGGAAGGTCTCGTAGACGCGCTCCAGCGGCCAGGGGTCGGCGGAGCCGTCGAGGACCCGCGGCAGGGTGAGGTTCTCCTCGACGGACAGGCTCGCGTAGATGCCCCGGTCGTCGGGCACGTAGCCGAGCCCAAGTCGAGCCCGCCGGTGGTCGGCCAGCGCGGTGACGTCGCGCCCGTCGTACTCGATGGTTCCGGACATCGGCTGGTGCAGGCCCATCAGGCAGCGCAGCAGGGTGGTCTTGCCCGCGCCGTTGCGCCCGACGAGGGTGACCACCTCGCCGGCCTGCACGTCGAGGGAGACCCCGCGCAGCACCTGCGCCTGGCCGTACCAGGCGGACACGTCAGTGACTCTGAGCATCCACGTCTCCCAGGTAGGCCGCGATCACCGCGGGGTCGGAGCGGACCTGCTCGTAGGGGCCTTCCGCGAGCAGCTGCCCACGCTGCAGCACGCTCACCCGGTCCGCGAGCTCGCCGACGACCTTCATGTTGTGCTCGATGAGCACCACGGTCCGGCCGCCGCGCACCCGCTTGACCAGCTCGACGGTGCGGCTGACGTCCTCCAGGCCCATGCCCGCAGTCGGCTCGTCCAGCAGCATCAAGCGGGGGTCCCGGGCCAGCACCACGGCCAGCTCGAGGGCCCGTTTCTGGCCGTAGGCCAGCTGGTCGGCGACCGTGTCCGCCAGCGCGGTCAGGCCCACCTCCACGAGCAGCTCATCGGCCCGGTCGCGGAAACGGTCCAGCAGCCGGCGGCTCCGCCAGAACCGGTACCCCAGCGACGTCCTCGCCTGCAGCGCCAGCTCGACGTGCTCGCGGCAGGTCAGCTGCTCGAAGAGGCTGGTGATCTGGAACGAACGCGCCACCCCGAGCGCGGCAATCTGGTCGGCGCGCAGCCGGGAGGTCTCGGTGCCGCCGATCGACACCGAGCCGGAGGACGGTGCGAGGAAGCCGGTGAGCAGGTTGAACAGCGTCGTCTTGCCAGCCCCGTTGGGTCCGACGAGCGCGTGAACCGCGCCCTCGGCGACATCGAGGTCGACTCCGTCGAGGGCGCGGAAACCCCGGAAGTCCCGGGTCAGCCCGCGTGCCTTGACGAGCGCATCAGCCACCGCGGCGGACCTCCCAGCGCAGAGTGATCTTGGTCATATGACAGGTGATTCAGGTGGCAATCTGCCGGAGTCGGGCATTGCTGTCAAGGTCGTCTGAACCGGCGACTCGCAGACATTCCGGACACCCGCCGCGAGCACCACTGGGTCCTGACCGCCCCAGGCCATCGGTCACAATGTCCCGGTGACGGAGATCTGGCCCGGTGAGCATCAACCGCTCGGCGCCACCTGGGGTGAGGAGGCCACCAACTTCGCGGTCTACGCCCCGGAGGCGACGCGGGCCTGGGTGTGCCTGTTCGACGGGGAGGGCGGCAGCGAGCGCGAGGTGCGGGTGCAGCTGACCGAGCACACGCTCGGCATCTGGCACGGCGCGGTGCCGGGGGTCCCCGTCGGGCAGCGCTACGGCTTCCGGGTGGACGGTCCCTGGGACCCCGAGCACGGGCTGGTGTTCAACCCGGCCAAGCTGCTGCTCGATCCCTACGCCCGGGCGGTCAGCGGATCCGTCGGACACCATCCGGCGTTGTACGGGCACCGCGCGCCGGCGGGTGCGGGCCGGCGGGCCTGGGTGCCCGACCCGCGGGACTCCGCGCCGTACACCGCGCGCTCGGTGGTGGTCCGCGACGACTTCGCCTGGGGCGACGACCAGCCGCGGCGGCGGGTGCGCTGGACCGACACCGTGATCTACGAGCTGCACGTCAAGGGGTTCACCGCCCTGCACGACCGGGTCCCCGAGCACCTGCGCGGGACGTACGCCGGACTGGCCACCCCCGCGGTCGTCGACTACCTGCGCGACCTGGGCGTGACCAGCATCGAGCTGCTGCCGGTCCACCAGTTCGTCTCCGAGCCGGCGCTGGCGGAGCGGGGCCAGGTGAACTACTGGGGCTACAACTCGATCGGGTTCTTCGCCCCGCACGGCGCCTACAGCGCCAGCGGCGACCGCGGACAGCAGGTCACCGAGTTCAAGCAGATGGTCAAGACGCTGCACCAGGCCGGCCTGGAGGTGATCCTCGACGTCGTCTACAACCACACCGCCGAGGGCGGCCAGGCCGGGCCGACGCTGAGCTTCCGGGGCCTGGACGACCGCGGCTACTACAAGCGCGCCGAGGGCGGCCACTACTGGGACGTGACCGGCTGCGGGAACACTGTGGACGCTTCCTATCCGCCGGCTCTGCGGCTGATCCTGGACTCGTTGCGCTACTGGGTCACCGAGATGCACGTCGACGGCTTCCGGTTCGACCTGGCACCGGCGCTGACCCGCACCGGGCACCGGGTGGACATGGGCGGCCACTTCCTGACCGCGATCTCCCAGGACCCGGTGCTGCGGAAGGTCAAGCTGATCGCCGAGCCGTGGGACGCCAGCGGGGACGGCTACCAGGTCGGCAACTTCCCACCGCCGTGGTGCGAGTGGAACGACCACTACCGGGACACCATCCGGGACTTCTGGCGGGTGCAGTCAGGCGGCATCCGGGAGGTCGCGACGCGGCTGGCGGGGTCCAGCGACCTGTACGCCGACGACGGCCGCTCGCCGTATGCCTCGATCAACTTCATCACCGCCCACGACGGCTTCACGCTGCGCGACCTGGTGTCCTACAACCACAAGCACAACCTGGCCAACGGGGAGCAGAACCGGGACGGCACCGACGACAACCGGTCCTGGAACGGCGGTGTGGAAGGTGCCACCGACGACCCGCAGGTGAACGCGCTGCGCCGCCGGCAGGCGGCCAACCTGATGCTCACGCTGTGCCTGTCCGCCGGGGTGCCGATGATCACCGCCGGCGACGAGCGCGGCCGGACCCAGCGCGGCAACAACAACGCCTACCTGCAGGACAACGAGCTGTCCTGGCTGGACTGGTGGCCCGACGACGCGTGGCTGGACCTCTACGAGCTGACCAAGGCCGCGCTCCGGCTGCGCCGGGAGCACCCGGCGCTGCGCCAGCGACACTTCCTCGAGGGCCGTCCCACCGTGGAGGGCGGCCCCAAGGACCTGGCCTGGATCCACCCCGACGGCCACGAGATGACCGAGGAGGACTGGTTCGACCAGAGGCTGCACATGTTCGGGATGTTCGTCTCCGGCGACCCGCTCCGGGCGCCGGGACCGCGCGGCGAGGTGCTGCGCGACAGCTCGTTCATGATCTGGTTCAACGCTCACCCCGAGGCCGGCAAGGCGACACTGCCCTACCAGTGGATCCACGAGGCCGAGGTGGTGCTCAGCACCGACGAGAACCACCACGTCGGCAGCCGCATCCACGCCGGGTCGCTGTTCTCCGTCGCGCCGCGCTCCCTGGTCGTGCTCCAGGAGGCCGGGCGCTAGGAGCTTGCCAGGACGACCCGGCCGAGCTCCGCCGGGGCGACCAGGTGCTCGTTGCTCGGCAGCACCCGGGCGGTGTAGCCGAACGGTCCAGTGGTCGACAGCGCGACGGTGCCCTCGAACCGGTGCCGGCCGCCCTCGTAGCTCTGCGCCAGCCTCAGCGACTCGCTGCGGGTGTCCACGAGGGTCTCCTCGTGCGGGACGCGTCCGTAGACGACCTGCACATCGACGTCCCCGGGGTCCAGGTCGCCCAGCGAGACGTAGGCCACCACCTCCATGGCGGCGCCGAGCTCCGGCGCGTCACCGATGCCGCTGGACTCGACGTGGTCGATGCTCACCTCCGCCCAGTGATCCCGGATCCGCTCCTTCCAGACGGCCAGCTCACGCGCGGCCTTGTAGGCGCCGTTCAGCGCCCGGGAGGAGCTCGCGGACGGGGTGTAGAGCCGGTCGACGTACTCCCCCAGCATCCGGCTGGCCAGCACCTTCGGCCCGAGCGAGGTCAGCGTGTGCCGCACCATCTCGATCCAGCGCAGCGGCAGTCCGTCGGCGTCGTGGTCGTAGAACCGCGGCGCCACCTCGTTCTCGACGAGCTCGTAGAGGGCCGTGGCCTCCAGGTCGTCACGCCGCTCCGGGTCGTCGACACCGTCGGCGGACGGGATCGCCCAGCCGTTGTTGCCGTCGTACCACTCGTCCCACCAGCCGTCGAGGATGGACAGGTTCAGCCCGCCGTTCAGCGCTGCCTTCATCCCCGAGGTGCCGCACGCCTCGTAGGGGCGCAGCGGGTTGTTCAGCCACACGTCGCAGCCCGGGTACAACGGCTTGGCCATCGCGATGTCGTAGTCGGGCAGGAACACGATCCGGTGGCGGACCTCCGGGTCGTCGGCGAACCGGACGATGTCCTGGATCAGCCGCTTGCCGCCCTCGTCTGCAGGGTGCGCCTTGCCGGCGATCACGATCTGCACCGGACGCTCCGGGTGCAGCAGCAGCCGCTTGAGCCGTTCGGGGTCGCGCAGCATCAGCGTCAGCCGTTTGTACGACGGGACGCGGCGCGCGAACCCGATCGTGAGCACGTCCGGGTCGAGCACCGAGCCGATCCAGCCCAGCTCGGCCTGGGACGCGCCGCGCTGCCGCCACGAGGCGGCCAGCCGCCGCCGGGCGTCCTGGACCAGCCGTTCCCGCAGCACCCGCTTGGTCTTCCAGATGTCGTGGGCCTCGATACGGTCGGCGGCCGCGAACACCTTGTCCGGGCGGTCATCGCCCGGCTGCAGCCCGGGACGCACGCCGACGCCGCGGGCCAGGTCGAAGACCTCCGGCGCCACCCAGGTGGGAGCGTGCACGCCGTTGGTGATCGAGATGATCGGCCGCTCAGGGGCGTCGAACCCCGGCCAGAGCCCGCCGAACATCTCCCGGCTCACCTGACCGTGCAGTGTGGACACCCCGTTGGCCCGCTGGGCGAGCCGGAAGCCCATCACCGCCATGTTGAACACCGAGGGGTCACCGCCCGGGTAGTCCTCGCAGCCGAGCGCGATGATCTCGTCGACCGGCACGCCGTAGGAGGCGTTGTCGCCGCCGAAATACTGCTCGATCAGCTCGCGCGGGAAACGGTCGATGCCGGCCGGCACCGGGGTGTGGGTGGTAAACACGGTGCCCGCCCGCGACACCTCGAGGGCGGTCGGAAAGTCCAGCCCGTCCGGCGCGTCCTCGGTCAGCTCGCGGATCCGCTCCAGGCCCAGGAAGCCGGCGTGCCCCTCGTTGGTGTGGAACACCTCGGGCGCCGGCGCGCCGGTGATCCGGGCGTAGGTGCGCAGCGCGCGCACCCCACCGATGCCGAGCAGCATCTCCTGCCGGAGCCGGTGCTCGGTGTTGCCGCCGTACAGCCGGTCGGTCACGGTTCGGACGTGTTCTCCGCTGTTTTCCTCGACGTCGGAGTCGAGCAGCAGCAGCGGCACCCGGCCGACCTGGGCCACCCAGATCCGGGCGGCCAGCGTCTGGCCGCCCGGCAGGCCGATCCCGACCTTCGCCGGGGTGCCGTCGGCCTCGCGCAGCAGCGACAGCGGCAGGCCGTCCGGGTCCTGCAGCGGGTAGCGCTCCACCTGCCAGCCGTCGCGGGACAGCGACTGCCGGAAGTAGCCGTGCCGGTAGAGCAGGCCCACGCCGACGATCGGCACGCCGAGGTCGCTGGCGGTCTTCAGGTGGTCGCCGGCCAGGATGCCCAGCCCGCCGGAGTACTGCGGCAGCACCGCGGTGATCCCGAACTCCGGGGAGAAGTAGGCGATGCAGCGCGGCCGCTCGCCCTCCAGCCCCTGGTACCAGCGGTCGGCGGTCAGGTAGCTGTCCAGGTCGTCGGCGACCGCGCCCAGCCGGGCCAGGAAGTCCTCGTCGCCGGCCAGCTCCTGCAGCCGCTGGGTGCTCACCTCGCCGAGCAGCCGGACCGGGTCGTGGCCGCAGCCCTCCCAGATCTGGGGGTCGACGGCAGCGAACAGCTGCTGGGTCTCGGGGTGCCAGGACCAGCGCAGGTTGCCGGCCAGCCGGCCCAGCGACGTCAGCGGCGCAGGCAGCACCGGGCGCACGGTGAATCGGCGGATTGCTCTCACCAGGAAACGGTAACCAACGCAGCACAGCGCACTTGCACGGCCCTGGGCGATCGGACAGATTGGGGACATGGTTGGACGAATCCCGATCACGGACGTCACACCGGTGGTGGCCTGTGGCCGCTACCCCGCCAAGGCTGCGGTCGAAGAGCCGTTCGAGGTGACCGCGCTGGTGTTCCGGGAGGGCCACGACGCCCTCAACGCCGACGTGGTGCTCACCGACCCCGACGGTGTGGACCAGACCGCGATGCGGATGCGCAAGGACCCGCAGGAGCCGGACCTGTGGCACGCCACCGTCGCCGGCGACCGGCCCGGCGCGTGGACGTTCCGCGTGGAGGGCTGGAGCGACCCGGTGGCCACCTGGCGGCACAACGCCGAGATCAAGATCCCCGCCGAGATCGACGTCGAGCTGATGTTCACCGAAGGCACGCTGCTGCTCGAGCGGCTGGCCGCCGCCCTTCCCAAGCGCGGCAACGAGCTGCGCATCGTGCGCGACGCGCTGGCCGGGATCCGGGACACCAGCCGACCTCCCGCGGCCCGCTACGCGGCCGCCGTCTCCCCCGCCGTCGACGAGGTGCTGGCCCGGCACCCGTTGCGCGACCTGGTCACCGCCGAGGGCCCGTTCCCGGTGCAGGTGGACCGGCCCCGGGCGCTGTTCGGCTCCTGGTACGAGATGTTCCCGCGCTCGGAGGGCGCCTACGTCGACGAGAAGACCGGCCGGGTGGTCTCGGGCACGTTCGCCACCGCCGCGAAGCGGCTGGACGCGGTCGCCGCGATGGGCTTCGACGTGGTCTACCTTCCTCCGATCCACCCGATCGGCCGGGTCAACCGGAAGGGCCCGAACAACACGCTGGTCGCGGACGAGGACGACCCCGGCTCGCCGTGGGCGATCGGTGCCGCCGAAGGCGGGCACGACGCCGTACACCCGGACCTCGGGACGTTCGCGGACTTCGACGAGTTCGTACGACGGGCGGGCGAGCTCGGCCTGGAGGTCGCGCTGGACCTCGCCCTCCAGGCCGCCCCCGACCACCCGTGGGTGGAGTCCAACCCGGAGTGGTTCACCACCCGCGCCGACGGCAGCATCGCCTACGCGGAGAACCCGCCGAAGAAGTACCAGGACATCTACCCGGTCAACTTCGACAACGACCCCGACGGCATCTACGCCGAGGTGCTGCGCGTCGTACGCCACTGGATGGCGCACGGCGTGCGGATCTTCCGCGTCGACAACCCGCACACCAAGCCGGTGGAGTTCTGGGAGTGGCTGATCGGCGAGGTCCGCAAGACCGATCCCGACGTGATCTTCCTGTCCGAGGCGTTCACCAAGCCGGCGATGATGCGCGCCCTGGCGACGGTGGGCTTCCACCAGTCCTACACCTACTTCACCTGGCGCAATGCCAAGTGGGAGCTGGAGGCCTACCTCACCGAGCTCTCCCACGAGACCAGCCACGTGCTGCGGCCGAACCTGTTCGTGAACACCCCCGACATCCTGCACGCATACCTGCAGTACGGCGGCCCGGCGGCGTTCAAGATCCGGGCCACGATCGCGGCGACCGGCTCCCCGACCTGGGGCATGTACGCCGGCTTCGAGCTCTTCGAGCACGTCGCGGTCCGGCCGGGCAGCGAGGAGTACCTCGACTCCGAGAAGTACCAGATCCGGATCCGGGACTGGGAGGCCGCGGAGGCGGAGGGGCGCTCGCTGGCGCCGTACGTCGCCCGGCTCAACGAGATCCGCCGCACGCACCCGGCGCTGCAGCTGCTGCGCAACCTGGTGGTGCACCACTCCGACGACGAGTCGATCCTGGTCTACTCCAAGTCCGCCGGCGAGGACACCGTCCTCGTGGTCGTCAACGTCGACCCGCACGCGGCCCGGGAGACCACGGTGCATGTGGACATGCCCGCGCTGGGTATGGACTGGCAGGACACGTTCATGGTGCACGACGAGCTCACCGAGCAGAGCTGGCGGTGGGGTGAGCACAACTACGTGCGCCTGGACCCGTTCAACCAGCCCGCTCACATCTTCACCGTCCGGAGGCCCTACCGGTGACCCAGCCCGACAGCGCAGCCCTCGAGCAGACCGAGCCCGAAGACAAGGAGACCGCCGCGGCGCCGACACAGCCGGACTGGTTCAAGACCGCGGTCTTCTACGAGGCGCTGGTCCGCTCGTTCAAGGACTCCAATGGCGACGGCATCGGCGACTTCAAGGGGCTGACCGAGAAGCTCGACTACCTCGAGTGGCTCGGCGTGGACTGCCTGTGGGTGCCGCCGTTCTTCACCTCCCCGCTGCGCGACGGCGGCTACGACGTGTCGGACTACACCAACATCCAGCCCGAGGTCGGCGTGGTCGAGGACTTCCACGAGTTCCTCGACGCGGCGCACAGCCGCGGCATCAAGGTGATCATCGACTTCGTCATGAACCACACCTCCGACGCACACCCGTGGTTCCAGGCCAGCCGTTCGGATCCGGAGGGCCCCTACGGAGACTTCTACGTGTGGTCCGACAGCGACGAGCTCTACGAAGAGGCGCGGATCATCTTCGTCGACACCGAGCCGTCGAACTGGACCTGGGACCCGGTGCGGCAGCAGTACTTCTGGCACCGGTTCTACAGCCACCAGCCGGACCTCAACTTCGACAACCCGAAGGTCCACGAGGCGATGTTCGAGGCGCTCACCTTCTGGCTGGACATGGGCATCGACGGGTTCCGGCTCGACGCGGTCCCCTACCTCTACGAGCGGCCGGGCACCAACGGCGAGAACCTCAAGGAGACCCACGAGTTCCTGAAGAAGGTGCGCACCTTCGTCGACGACAACTACCCCGGGCGGGTGTTGCTGGCGGAGGCCAACCAATGGCCGTCGGACGTGGTGGACTACTTCGGCGCCGTCGAGGACCCGGCCACCGGGACGACCGTCGGCTCGGAGTGCCACATGTGCTTCCACTTCCCGGTCATGCCGCGCATCTTCATGGCGGTGCGACGGGAGTCCCGCTTCCCCGTCTCGGAGATCCTCGAGCAGACCCCCGCGATCCCGGACAACTGCCAGTGGGGCATCTTCCTGCGCAACCACGACGAGCTGACCTTGGAGATGGTCACCGACGAGGACCGCGACTACATGTGGGGCGAGTACGCCAAGGACCCCCGCATGAAGGCGAACATCGGCATCCGGCGCCGGCTCGCGCCGCTGCTGGAGAACGACGTCAACCAGATGGAGCTGTTCACCGCCCTGCTGCTCTCGCTGCCGGGCTCGCCGGTGCTGTACTACGGCGACGAGATCGGGATGGGCGACAACATCTGGCTCGGCGACCGAGACGGCGTGCGCACGCCGATGCAGTGGACCGGCGACCGCAACGCCGGCTTCTCGGTCGCGAACCCCGGCCGGTTGCTGCTTCCGGTGATCCAGGACCCGGTTTTCGGGTACCAAGCGGTCAATGTCGAGGCCGAGCTTGAGAACGCGTCGTCGCTGCTGCACTGGACGCGACGGATGATCCACGCACGCAAGAAGCACCACGCCTTCGGGCTCGGCAGCTTCATCGACCTCGGTGGTTCCAACCCCAGCGTGCTCAGCTACGTGCGCCACCACGACGGCGACACTGTCTTGTGCGTCAACAACCTGTCCCGGTTCCCGCAGCCCGTGGAGCTCGACCTGCGCCGCTGGGAGGGCATCGAGCCGATCGAGCTGATCGGCGGGGTGCGGTTCCCGAAGATCGGCGAGCTGCCCTACCTGCTCACCCTCGGCGCCTACGGCTTCTACTGGTTCCGGCTGCCGGAGCCCGAACCGGAGCCGGAGCCGATCCCGGTCGGCGAGGGGCCGAGCACGTGAACGGCGAGCTCGAGGAGTACATCGGCTCGGCCCGCTGGTTCGGCGGCAAGGGCCGGCCGTTCAGCCTCGGCGAGGTGCGCCGGCTGCCGTGGCTGGAGGCCGGCGAGTCCGGGATCCGGGTCCGCATCGAGCTGGTCACCGTCGACTACGACGACGGCGCGAGCGAGCTGTACCAGGTCCCGATGGTCTACTACGACGAACCGCAGGAGCGGCTGGCCCACGCGCGCATCGGCGAGTGGGACGACGACGAGCTCGGCCGGGTGCACGCGTACGACGCGATGCACGACCGGAGCGCGACAGCCCTGTGGCTGCAGGCGTTCGCGCGTGCGGACGCCCGACCGCACCGGACCGGTGACCTGGCCTTCCACCGGCTCCCCGGGCACGAGATCGACACCGAGGCGCAGTCCGCACTGTTCTCCGGCGAGCAGAGCAACTCCTCGCTCGCGTTCGGCGAGGACGCGCTGATGAAGGTGTTCCGCAAGGTCACCCCGGGTCGCAACCCCGACATCGAGATCCACGAGGCGCTGACCCGCGCCGGGATCGAGCACGTCGCCCAGCTGTTCGGCTGGCTCGAGCTGCTGCCCGGCGACGCCACCGAGCCGCTGCAGCTGGCGATGCTGCAGCAGTTCCTGCGCACCGCCAGCGACGGGTGGGAGCTCGCACTGGCAAGCGTCCGCGACCTGTTCGCCGAGGCGGACCTGCACGCCTACGAGGTGGGCGGCGACTTCGCCTCCGAGTCGTTCCGGCTCGGCGCGGCCACCGCGCACGTGCACTCCGCGCTCGCCGAGCACTTCCCCACCGAGACCTGGGGCGAGGAGCAGCTGCGAGGACTGACCGAGGCGATGCGGGCCAGGCTGGACGACGCCATCGCGGTCGTGCCCGACCTGCAGCAGCACGCCGTGGCGCTGCGCTCCGCGTTCGACGCGCTCGCCACCATCGACCACCCGGTGGTCGTCCAGCGCGTCCACGGCGACCTGCACCTCGGCCAGACGCTGCGCACCGTCAAGGGCTGGAAGATCGTCGACTTCGAGGGCGAGCCCGCCAAGCCGCTGGCCGAGCGGGTCCGACCGGACTCCCCCTGGCGGGACGTCGCCGGCATGATGCGGTCCTTCGACTACGCCGCCCACGCGGTCGAGGTCGACCTCGACGCCGACCAGGAGGCGCATGCGCAGATCGCCTACCGGGCCGGCGAGTGGGCCGAGCGGAACCGCACCGAGTACCTCGCCGGTTACGTCGAGGCCCTCGACCGGCCGCCGGACCAGGGGCTGGCCCCGGCCGAGCAGGCGCTGCTCCGCGCCTACGAGATCGACAAGGCGGTCTACGAGACCGTCTACGAGGCACGCAACCGTCCGAGCTGGCTGCAGATCCCGCTGGCCGCCGTGGGCCGGATCGCCCACTCCGTCGTACACGAGGACCAGGAGGCAACCGCGCATGAGTGACGCTCCCCCGGCCACCCTGCCCGTCGACCCGGAGGTGCTCAGCCAGGTCGCCTCCGGGGAGCACGGCGACCCGCACGGCGTGCTCGGCGCGCACCCGCACGCCGGCGGGGTGACCGTGCGCGCGCTGCGCCCGCTCGCCGAGTCGGTGGTCGTGGTGTACGACGGAGGACGGGTCCCGCTGCGCCACGAGCGCGAGGGCATCTGGGTCGGTTCCCTCGACCTGCCCGAGGCACCCGACTACCGGCTCGAGGTCGGCTACCAGGGCAGCGAGCCGCGGCGTTACGACGACGCCTACCGCTACCTGCCCACCCTCGGCGAGGTGGACCTGCACCTGATCAACGAGGGCCGGCACGAGCAGCTGTGGCAGGTGCTCGGCGCGCACGTGCGCAGCTACGACAGCGTGCACGGCCCGGTGAGCGGCACCTCGTTCGCGGTGTGGGCGCCGCACGCGCGCGGGGTGCGGGTAAAGGGTGACTTCAACAGCTGGGACGGCCGCGAGCACCCGATGCGGCAGATGGGCATCTCCGGCGTGTGGGAGCTGTTCGTCCCGGGGGTCGGCTCCGGCACGAAGTACAAGTTCGCGCTGCTCGGCCCGGACGGTGCCTGGCGCGAGAAGGCCGACCCGCTGGCCTTCCACACCGAGGTGCCGCCGCAGACGTCCTCGGTGGTCTACGAATCCCACTACGAGTGGGGCGACGACGCGTGGATGGAGAAGCGGTCGTCCGGGGACGGCGCGCACGCGCGGCCGATGGCAGTCTACGAGATGCACCTCGGCTCCTGGCGGCAGCAGCGCTCCTACAGCCAGCTCGCCGACGAGCTGGTGGACTACCTGACCGACCTCGGCTTCACGCACGTGGAGTTCCTGCCGGTGATGGAGCACCCGTTCGGTGGCTCGTGGGGCTACCAGGTCACGTCGTACTACGCGCCGACGGCCCGCCTCGGGGACCCGGACGGCTTCCGCTACCTCGTCGACCGGCTTCACCAGGCCGGCATCGGGGTGATCGTGGACTGGGTGCCCGCGCACTTCCCCAAGGACGAGTTCGCGCTGGCCCGCTTCGACGGGACGCCGCTGTACGAAGACCCGAACCCGACCCGCGGCGAGCATCCGGACTGGGGCACCTACGTGTTCAACTTCGGCCGCAAGGAGGTCCGCAACTTCCTGGTCGCCAACGCGCTGTACTGGCTGGAGGAGTTCCACATCGACGGCCTGCGCGTGGACGCGGTCGCCTCGATGCTCTACTTGGACTACTCCCGCGAGGAGGGCCAGTGGCAGCCGAACATCCACGGCGGCCGGGAGAACCTTGAGGCGGTGTCGTTCCTGCAGGAGATGAACGCCACCTGCTACCGCAGGGTCCCTGGCGCGATGACGATCGCCGAGGAGTCCACCTCCTGGCCGGGCGTGACCCGGCCGACGCACCTGGGCGGGCTCGGCTTCGGGTTCAAGTGGAACATGGGCTGGATGCACGACTCGCTGGGCTATCTCGAGCACGACCCGGTGCACAGGAAGTACCACCACGGGCAGATGACCTTCTCGATGGTCTACGCCTACTCCGAGAACTACATCCTGCCGCTCAGCCACGACGAGGTGGTGCACGGCAAGGGCTCGCTGCTGCGCAAGATGCCCGGTGACCGGTGGCGGCAGCTGGCGAACCTGCGTGCCTACCTGGCCTACATGTGGGCGCACCCTGGCAAGCAGCTGCTGTTCATGGGCTCGGAGATCGCGCAGGAGGCGGAGTGGGCCGAGAGCCGGGAGCTGGACTGGTGGCTGCTCGACCACGTGGAGCACCGTGGCGTGCAGTCCCTGGTGCGCGACCTGAACCGGACCTACGTCGAGCACCGGGCGCTGTGGACCCAGGACTTCGACCCGGCCGGGTTCGCCTGGATCGACGCCAACGACGCCGACAACAACACCTTCTCGTTCGTACGACGCGGGGCGGACGGCTCGACGCTGGTCTGCGTGTCCAACTTCTCCGCGGTCCCGCACGAGGGGTACCGGCTCGGGATGCCGACCGTCGGCCGCTGGGACGAGCTGCTGAACACCGACTCCGACACCTACTCCGGGTCCGGTGTCGGGAACCTCGGCTCGGTGCAGGCCACCGACGAGCCCTGGCACGGGCTGCCCTCCTCGGCCACCCTGAACGTGCCGCCGCTCGGCACCCTCTGGCTCACTCCCTCCCGTTGACGGGGGCTGGCTAGGGTGGGGAGGTGAGCCAGGAGCAGCCGGTGCTGACCGACGGTGTCGTGGTGCTGCGCCCGTGGCGCGAGGAGGACATCGCGCCGGCCATTGCCGGACACGACGAGGAGATCGCCCACTGGTTCGGGTTCCCGGCGGTCACTCCGTCGTACGAGCAGCACCTGCGCGCCGTCGAGGAGTGGCACCGCCGCTACGCCGAGGACCGGGCGGTGGTCAACTTCGTCGTCGAGCACGACGGCGAGATCGTCGGCAGCGTCGAGGTGCGCGACCGCGGCGAGCGGATCGGCCGGCTGTCCTGGACGTTGTACGCCGGGCACCGCGGTTACGGCTACGCCACCCGCGCGGTCCGGCTGCTCGTCGAGTACGCGCTCACCACCCTTGGCCTGCAGCGCGTGGAGGCCCACGTCGACCCGGACAACGTCCGTTCACTCCGGGTGGCCACCCGGTCCGGGCTGCACCGGGAGGGGGTACGCCGGGTGGTCCCGGGCATGGCGGACCGGTCCGAGGCCACCGGGACGGTGGTGCTGGCCCGGCTGGCCACCGATCCGCCGATCACCGAGCCGGAGAGCTTCCGCGCCCTGCTGAACTCCTTCCTGCCGCGGAAGCGGGCGATCGCGCAGATGTTGGTGCGCGACGATCGGGACCGAGTGCTGCTGTGCCGGCTCACCTACAAGCAGGACTGGGACCTGCCCGGCGGCGTGGTGGAGGTCGGCGAGTCACCCCGGCTGGCGGTGGCCCGCGAGGTCGAGGAGGAGCTCGGGCTGTCCCTGAAGACCGGCGCCCTGCTGCTCACCGACTGGCTGCCCGCGTGGAGCGGCTGGGACGACGCGCTCTGCCTGGTCTTCGACGGCGGGCGGCACCCGTCGAGCCTGGTCGAGGAGGTGGTCGAGCAGGCCCGCGAGATCCGCTCCGCCCAGTTCTGCGACCTCGCCGAGATCCGGGCCCACTGCGCCGACTTCACCGCCCGCCGGATCGAGTCGGCGCTGCGCACCCTGCGCGACGGTGGCGGCTCGTCGTACACCGAGTCCGGCCGGCTCTGACGCGACCGGTCGGCTCGGTCGCGGCTGGTCGGCGTCCCGCGCGCCTCTGTCCGTGACTAGTCCATTCGTGCTATCCATGTAGCCCGGCGGGGTTACGCCGCCCCGTGCTCGGTCAGCGGAAACTCGGGTCGGAGGAGCCATGCGGAAGTTCTTGGGCTGGATCGCGGTCGTGTTCGTCCTGATCTATCTGGTCAGCCAGCCACAGGGCGCGGCCCACGCGGTGCGCGGCGCGGCCGGTGGCATCGGGTCCGCGGTCAACAACATCATCGAGTTCGTCACCGCCCTCTAGACCATGGCTGCCTGGATCGGGTCCTCGTTCGACCCGAAGATCGGCAAGCACCTGCTGCGCGACGAGGACGAGGTCATCGTCGACGAGGTCGCCCACCACTGGGTCGTCTACGTCGGGCCCGTCGCCGAGGCGCTGGTCGGGCTGTTCTTCCTCTGGCTGTGCTTCGTCGTCTCCATGCAGGTGGCCTGGCTGCCGTTCCTGATCGGGCTGGGCGTGCTGGCGCACGCGGCCGGCAAGGCACTCGCCCGGCACATGGACCGGTTCGTGGTCACGAACATGCGCGTGTTCCGGGTGCGCGGCGTGCTGGGCCGGCGGCTCGCCACCATGCCGCTTGGCCGGATCCTCGACATCACCGTGGAGAAGCCGGTGCTCGGCAGGCTGCTGAACTACGGGCACTTCGTCTTCGAGTCCGCCGCCCAGGAACAGGGGCTGCACCGGATCCGGTACGTCCCGCGACCTTACGACCGGGACCTGGTCATCCAGCGCGTCGTGCAGCGCGCCGGGCTCCGCGGCGGACATCTGCACGACCACCGGCCGCACCTGAGGTGAGCTGCTTCGTCAGACAGCGCCGGTGTTGCGCGCCTGACGGACCGACGCAACTGCGCCGACGACGCACCACCTCTCTGCCAGGGTTTCGGCATGATCCGCACCCACCGGCAGTTCCCTCGTCTTCTGGTCGTGACCTCAGCGCTGGCCTTCGTCATCGGTACGTCGACCATGGGCGCCGCCCAGGCGTCGTCCACCGGCGAGGACGGCCCGTTGCGCTCGACCGTCACGCCGATCCGCCGGGCCACCGGTATTGACCGCATCGTGGAGGGTTGGAGCTGGGGCGACGCCCGCGAGGTCTTCTACGGCATCCGATCCCCGGACCGGGTGATCGCCTGGGGCCACGGTGGCGAGGGCCAGCTCGGCAACGGCAGAACTCCGCGGATCAGTCTTGACGGCGTCGTGGTCAGGCGGCTGCATGACGTTCGGCACATCGTGAGCGACGGCTTCACCACTCTGGCCATCGTCGGCCACGGCCGGGTGAAGGCGTGGGGCTCCAACGGCAATGGGCAGGTCGGCACCGGGGACAGGCGTAACCGGAGCCTGCCGCATCGTGTCGGACACCTGGTCGGCGTCGAGGAAGTTGCCCTCGGGGACGAGCCAGCACTCGCGCTGACGCGGCGGGGGCGGGTCTGGGCGTGGGGGGAGAACATGTGCGGAGCGCTG
>DASTWW010000158.1:0-3072 GCA_035765755.1 Nocardioidaceae bacterium | reverse complement strand
AACTGCCGAGGCAAAGATTTGTCGGACTCCCGACCTGACGGGCTGCGAGGTTCTACCGTTATGCCCAGGACGCGGCACCCGGCCGCGTTCTCTCGGGCCGCACCACCGTGAGCCGACATGACTGAGCTGCTGAGCGACACCGACACGCCCAGCGACGCCGAGCTGATCTCGCGCGTCCGCGGCGGAGACGTCGCTGCGTACGGGGAGCTGTTCTCCCGGCACGTGCAAGCGGCCAACCGGCTCGCGCGGCAGCTGGTCCGCGGTCCGGACGCCGACGACCTGGTCTCCGATGCGTTCGCCAAGGTGCTCGGCGTCCTCCAGGCCGGTGGCGGTCCCGACGTTGCCTTCCGGGCCTACCTGCTCACCGCCGTACGCCGCCTGCAGGTGGACCGGGTGCGCGCCGGGTCCCGGCTGCAGACCTCGGACGACATGAGCCAGTTCGACCCGGGCATCCCGTTCCAGGACACCGCCGTGTCCGGCTTCGAGAGCGGTGCCGCCGCCCGCGCGTTCGCGTCGCTGCCCGAGCGCTGGCAGCTGGTGCTCTGGCACCTGGAGGTGGAGGGCCAGAAGCCCGCGGACATCGCGCCGCTGCTGGGCATGAGCCCCAACTCGGTGTCCGCACTGGCCTACCGGGCCCGTGAGGGCCTGCGGCAGGCGTTCTTGACCATGCACCTGTCCGACATCTCCGCGGACTCCTGCCGCTGGGTCAACGAGCACCTGGGCGCCTACGTGCGGCACGGGCTGGCCAGGCGGGATGCGGCCAAGGTGGAGGACCACCTGCAGGAGTGCCGCCGGTGCACGGCGATGTACCTCGAGCTCACCGAGGTCAACTCCGACCTGAGGGCGATCATCGCCCCGCTGCTGCTCGGCGCCGCGGCGACCGGGTACCTCGCCTCGACCGGCTCCGCCGGATCGGCCGGTGCGCTCGCGCTGGTCGGCCGGGTGCGGGACGTCATCCTGGCCCACGCCGGGGTGGCCGCCACCGGAGCAACCGCAGCCGGCGTCGCCGCAGTGGCCACCACCGCCGTACTCCTCACCCAGGGCCACCCCGACGTCGTCGTCGGCGCGGACCGGCCGATCGCGGCGACCACGCGCATAGCGCCCTCCTCCGGCTCCGCCGCCCCGTCGTCGCGGCCGTCCTCGGGCGGCGGTCCAACGACCGGTGCCGGTGGTCCGGCCGGCTCCGGAAGTACGGCGTCCGCGGGCGCTCTCGCGATTCCTGTGGCCACCACCTCCAGCACCAGCACCCCTGCAGGCGCTGCGCCGGGCGCCGGGACCACACCGAGAACCGGCACCGTTCCCGGCACAGGCCCGGGTCCCGGCACTGGTGCCGGCCCGGTGCCGGGGTCGGCCTCCGACTCGCCGGGCGCTCCCGGGACCAGCCCGGCCGGTCAGAAGTCCGGCGGTGCCACACCCGCCCCCGGCAGCTCACACAGCTCCCCGGGCGGCTCCACCACCCCCGGTGGCTCCACGGGCCCGGGCGGCTCGCCCGGCACGCCAACGCCCTCGCCGACGCACCGGCCGACAACGACACCGACCAGCGGCCAGACCGCCACGCCGTCACCGGGCAACAATGGTTCGACCGGCTCCCCGGGCGATCCGACCAGCGGTGACACGTCCGGTTCCGGCGGCTCGACCGGCGGCCCCTCCACCGGCCCGACGACGCCGCCGAGCACCGGCGGCACGGAGACCCCTGGCAGCGGTTCTACGGGCGGGACGGGCGGTGGCTCCGGCGACACCGGCGGTTCAGTCTCTGCAGCCTTTGCACCTCTGGTCGCGCCTACAGCGCCCGATGGCCTGGGCCGCTTCGTGGTCCCCATGGACGTGACGGGTCTTCCGGAGGGTGTCGACTCACTGACCTTCACGGTCGCCCCGGTGAGCAACCAAATCGGGTTGAGCCAGTTCACCGTGTCGACCATGACGACATTCGCGGACGCCGCGCCCACGGCGCTCTCCGACGGCGCCGCAACGGGATCCGGGCCGAGCTGCACCTTGACCGACCCGACGACCCTTGTCTGCACGAGTATCTCGGGCCCCGACGTGACGGCCGACTTCCCGGTCACGGTGGATCCGCTGGAAACGACGAAGGTCAAGATCACCGCGACTGGCGAGGGTGTGAGTGCCACCTCCGACCCGGTCATCATCGACCCGCCCACGGCCGACGTCGCCCTGTCCGAGCTGTCGGTGAGTTCTGTGGACAACGGCAACTACCACGTGACGGGAACGGTGACAGGGATACCGGCGGACTATCAGTTCCTGTCGCATGTCAGCTACACCATCGCCAGCGACGACCCAGCAGTTGCATCGACCCCGGTCAGCGCAACGACAACCTGCCCGTCCTCGGACGACTCCGCCGGCTGCGTAGTCAACCTTGTGGTCGCCGCGAACGGCATAGCCGATGACACACCGGTCACGGTCACCGTCGGATCGTTGCCGGGCTACATCGACGGCAACGATCCGACGGTGAACAACTCCTCGATCGTGAAGCTCGAGGCGCCAACTCCGCCAGCGAAGGGCTTGGATCTCGAGATAAGCAATCCGACCCATGGCAGCGGAAGCGACCAGATCAACTGGACCTTTGACCTCAAGGTCACGGGAGCCACGCCCAACTCGGTCCTAACTTTCGCGCTGAAGGACAGCAACGGCAGCTCTGTCACCTTCGATGCAGCGCCCCCGGGCTGCACGACAGCTGACAGCGCCGCCGGTACCTTCACCTGCATCGCAGACGCAGAGGGCAGCTTCGCTAGCACCTTGGGCTTGAAGCTGCCCAACGGACAGTCACAGGTCGAGCTCAGGGTCACTGATCCGATCAGTGATGAGCGCGACTCCGCGAAGTTGATCGACACGACCTCCGGCTAGGGATGCCGTGCCCGGGCCGGTTCCTCTTCCTGATCAAGGAGGCCGGGCCCGATCAGTGAGTCGGTTACAGACTGGAACGTTCTGCATGTTGCACCGGCGTGTCGCATGCGGATGGTTCCACTCTGTCGTTCGTCTGTCGTTCCCGAGCCACTGTGTCGGGCCCTGGGTGGGCAGATGCCATGGCGAAGTCGACAGAATGGAGCACGTGGTACG
>DASTWW010000157.1:0-13674 GCA_035765755.1 Nocardioidaceae bacterium | reverse complement strand
TGACCACCGAGGACCACGCCGAGTTCCACGCCGCGTTCAACGAGAAACGACCACCCGAATGGAAGGGCCGATGAACCCTCTGGACTTCCTCGCCGTCGACGACCTGCTCTCGACCGAGGAGCGCGACATGCGCGACACGGTGCGCGAGTTCGCCCGTGCGGAGCTCGCACCCTACGTCGCCGACTGGTACGAGCAGGGCTCGCTGCCCGAGGACCTCGGCCCCCGCTTCGGCAAGCTCGGGCTGCTCGGGATGCACCTGGAGGGCTACGGCTGCGCGGGCACCAGCGCGGTCGCCTACGGGCTGGCCTGCCGCGAGCTGGAGGCGGTCGACTCGGGGCTGCGCAGCTTCGTGTCCGTGCAGGGCTCGCTGGCCATGTTCGCCGTACACCACTGGGGGAGCGACGCGCAGAAGGACCATTGGCTGCCGGCCATGGCGACCGGGGAGAAGCTCGGCTGCTTCGGGCTGACCGAGCCCGACGCCGGCTCGGATCCGGGGTCGATGCGCACCCGCGCTCGGCTGTCCGGGGGCGAGTGGGTGCTCAACGGCTCGAAGATGTGGATCACCAACGGCACCGTCGCGGACATGGCGGTCGTGTGGGCGCGGGTCGAGGACCCGGACGGCCCGGACGACGGCCGGATCCGCGGGTTCGTCGTACCCACCGACACCCCGGGTTTCACCGCCACCAAGGTCGGCCGCAAGCTGTCGCTGCGCGCGTCGGTGACCGCCGAGCTCTCGCTCGACGACGTCCGACTGCCCGAGGACGCGGTGTTCCCGGAGGTGCGCGGGCTGAAGGGGCCGTTGACCTGCCTCAACGAGGCGCGTTACGGGATCCTGTGGGGCGCGGTCGGCGCGGGACGCGCCTGCTACGAGGAGGCGCTGCGCTACACGATGGAGCGCACCCAGTTCGGCAAGCCGATCGCCTCCTTCCAGCTCACCCAGCGCAAGCTCGCCGACATGGTGGTCGCGGTGAACAACTCCGCGCTCGCCGCGCTGCAGATCGGCCGGCTCAAGGACGCCGGGAAGCTCGAGCCCGCGCAGGTCTCCTACGGCAAGCTCGCCAACGTGCGCGCCGCGCTCGAGGTGGCCCGCACCGCCCGCGGCATGCTCGGCGGGGCCGGCATCACCCTGGACCACACCGTGATGCGGCACATGAGCAACCTGGAGACGGTGATCACCTACGAGGGCACCGAGGAGATGCACGCGCTGTCCCTCGGGCAGGCGATCACCGGCATCGCGGCGTTCCGGTGACCTCCTCGGCCGTGCCCGCCGGTGGTCGGGTTGCGGTGGTCACCGGGGCATCCAAAGGCATCGGGCGTACGACGGCGGAGTGGCTGTCGCGGTCCGGCTACCGGGTGGTGCTCTGCGCCCGCGACGAGGCTGCGCTCAAGCAGGTGGCCTCCTCTCTCGACGGGGAGGCGCTGGTCGTGCCCTGCGACGTGACCGTTCCGTCCGACGTACTCTCCGCCTTCGAGACCGCCGAGACCATCTGGGGATCGGTCGACGTACTCGTCGTCAACGCCGGCGCGGGTGCGTCCTCGCCACTGGCCGAGACCAGCGACGAGGATTGGCAGCGGATGCTCGACCTCAACCTCACCGCGCCGTTCCGGTGCATCCGCCGGGCGGTGCCGGGGATGGTCTCGCGCGGCTGGGGCCGGATCGTGGTGGTCGCCTCGGTGGCCGCGAAGCGGGGTGAGTCGCGGATCGCGGCGTACTCCGCCAGCAAGCACGGCGTGCTCGGCCTGGTGCGCTCCGCGGCCTCCGAGCTGGCTCGGACCGGCGTGACCGTGAACGCGGTGTGTCCCGGGTACGTCGACACCCCGATGACCGACGACTCCGTCGCGCAGATCGCTGCACGCACCGGGCGTTCCCTGGACGAGGCCCGCTCCGTGCTGGAACGTCAGCAGCCGATCCGCCGGCTGGTGACCACCGACGAGGTGGCGCAGGCGGTCCTGCTGTGCGTGGAGAACGGGGCGATCAACGGGCAGGGCCTCAACGTCGACGGGGGAGCGGTCCAGTCGTGACACGTCGATCTCGGCCGGCCGGGTGCGCGACAACAGGTCACGGCGAACCGTTGTTGCTGTGCTCAGGCCCGATCGGTCGCCACGACAGGTCGCGGCGAACTGTTGTTGCTGCGTGGGATCCTTCCGGGCCGCCGTCATGAGCAACGTGGAGCGCGTGAACCCTCCGTCGCTGGCGCGACCGTCCGGGTTCAGCCACGCGGTGGTGGCGAGCGGGACGACCGTGCACCTCGCCGGGCAGACCGCGCTCGACGCTTCGAGTCGGATCGTCGGAGACGGGATCGTCGAGCAGTTCGAGCAGGCGCTGTCCAACCTGCTCACCGCACTCGTTGCCGCAGGCGGATCGCCGGATCACCTGGTGTCGCTGACGGTGTACATCGTCGACATGGACGACTACCGCGCGCACGCCCGGGAGATCGGCACGGTGTGGAAGCGGCTGGTGGGCACCGACTACCCGGCCATGGCCGGGATCGGGGTCGCCCGCCTCTGGGACGCCGACGCGCTCGTCGAGGTCCAGGGCATGGCCGTCCTCCCGACCTGACTTCCCTTCCGGTTCAACCGGCGCTTGCGCGGTGTTGAACCGGCGCTTGCGCGGTGTTGAACCGGCGCTCATGCGGTGTTGAACCGGCGCTCATGCGGTGTTGAACCGGCGCTCATGCGGTGTTGAACCGGCGCTCGCAATGTCAGGGCGAGCGCCGATCGAAGGAGAGCCCGTCGTCACGGTGCGACGTCAGATCTCCTACGTCGACGTGCAGGTCGATGCCCGGGGCCATCGTGTTCCCCGTCGTACGACGGACAGCGGAGCGTCCGCCGTACTGCCCATGGAGAAGGGAACCAGACCATGGTGAATTCACCATGGGGAGCATCTCTTTACCTGGGTCCCCTGGTAAGGGGCCGGGCGGATCACCACGCCGCGGCCGTGAACACAGCGCGAGCGCCGGTTGAACACAGCGCGAGCGCCGGATCAGCGGGAGGAGCGGGAGGCGAGCGCGGCGATCGCGAAGGCCTCGGCCGCGTTGGCGATGGCCATCCGGCGGTACCGTTCCGAGACCACGGCCAGACCCACCATGCTCAGCGCGTGCAGCACGTCCAGCGTCGGACCGGTCGCGAACCGGCCGGCCGGCGCGGACTGCGGGAACAGCGCCTGCACGATTGATCGCGCGCCGAGGATCTGGCACATCACCAGCTCCTCCTCGTCCGGCTTCCGGCCTACGACGGGGGTGACCAGCTGCTCCGGGAGGAGCAGCTCGGCCGCGCCCGCTGCCAGCCGGATGACCCGCAGCCCGATCACCGGGCCCACCGCCCCACGGCCAGCCCGGCCAGCGCGGCCACGCCGGCGCCGGCGAGCGCCAGCGTGCCATGGTGCTGGGAGGCCCACACCTGCTTGCTGCTCGACGTCGCCTTCTCGTCGAACACGCCGTGCGCCCCGTAGTCGTGCTTGCCGGCCCCGTCGGCGGGCTGCCACAGGTTGGTGGCCTGCTCCGGGTCCCGGGGCTTGTCGGTCTGCTGGGACTTGAAGCCTGTCTTGGCGAGGTAGCGGTCCAGCAGGCCCGGCGCGACCGCGTTGGCCAGCAGGGTGCCCATCGTGCTGCCGCCCACCCAGTACTCGCGCCGCTTCGGGTGATCCGCCGCGAACAGCACCGCGTCGGCGGCCACCTCCGGCTGGTAGATCGGCGGCACCGGCTGCGGGTGCTTGGGCAGCCGGGACAGCACCCAGGAGAACTGGGGCGTGTTCACCGCGGGCATCTGCACCATCGTGACGTGCACGTTGGAGCCGTCGTGCAGCAGCTCGCAGCGCAGCGCCTCGTGGAAGCCCTGGGTGGCGTGCTTGGCTCCGCAGTATGCCGACTGCAGCGGGATGCCGCGGTAGGCCAGCGCGGACCCGACCTGGACGATCGTCCCGTGGTCGCGCTCCTTCATCCGCTTCAGCGCGGTCATGGTGCCGTAGACGTAGCCGAGGTAGGTCACCTCGGTGACCCGCTTGAACTCCTCGGGCTCGATCTCGTCGAACGGCGCGAACACCGACGTGAACGCGACGTTGACCCACACGTCGATCGGGCCGAGGGCGGACTCGACGGTCTCCGCGGCCTGCTCGACCTGCTTGTGGTCGGAGACGTCGGTGGGCACCACGATCGCCTCGCCGCCCAGCTCCTTGATCTCCCGGGCGGCTCCGTCCAGCCCTTCCTGTCCGCGGGCCAGGAGCGCGACCCGGTCGCCGCGGGCGGCGAAGGCCACGGCCGAGGCCCGGCCGATCCCGCCGCTCGCGCCGGTCACGACGACGACGCGTCCGTTGCTGTTCACGTGATTGTCTCCTCTTCGTCCAAGAACTTGCTCAGCTGGTGGTCGGCCACGGGTTCGCCAGCCGGCAGGCGGTCTCGAGCAGCATCGCGTGCACGAACGCCTGCGGCAGGTTTCCGCGCAGCTGCCGCTGTACTACGTCGAACTCCTCGGTCAGCAGGCCGGGCGACCCGGTGGCGGCGCGGTTGCGCTCGAACCAGCGGAACGCCTCGGCGTCCTGACCCTGCTGGTGCAGGCCGAGCGCCATCTGGAAGCCGCACAGCAGGAAGGCTCCCTCGGCCTCGTTGAGCGGCCGCTCGTCCTGCCTGAACCGGTAGACGTACAGGTCGCTGCCGAGGTCGGAGCGGACGGCGTCCAGGGTGGCCAGGCTGCGCGGGTCGTCTGCCGGCACGGCGTTCCGCACCGCCGCCATCAGCAGCGACGCATCCACCCGCGCATCGGTCGGGCTGCGCTGCCAGCGTCCGGAGTCGTGGAGGCTGTCCTGGCTGACCTGGCTGACCAGCGAGTCGGCCAGCGCGTTCCACTGGCCGCCCTGCTTGCTGGGGGCCACCTGGGCCATCTGGCGCAGCCCGGCGGCGCAGATCAGCCGCGACTGGGACCAGACGTCGTCGTACAGCTCCCAGATGCCGGCCTCCGGCTCGCCGCGGCGCTTCTCTATGGCCGCTACCGCCGCCTCGGCGGCGCGCCACTGCTGGCTGTCGAGCCGGTCCATGCGGGCGGCCGCGGCCATCATCAGCAGCGCCTCGCCGAACGCGTCGAGCTGGAACTGCCGCATGACCTGGTTCCCGATCCGCACCTCGGAGCCGGGGTAGCCAGGCAGGTCCAGCTCGGTCTGGTCGGGGATGCGCTGACCGCCCACGGTGTAGGCCGGCTTGAGGTTCGGGCCGTCCTCCAGCAGCCGCTCGGAGACGAAGCCGACCGCACCGTCCAGCAGATCGGTCACACCGGCCACGGCGGCGGCCTGGCCGGCGTAGCACTGGTCGCGGATCCAGGAGTACCGGTAGTCGTAGTTGCGGCCCGCCTCGGCCCGCTCGGGCAGCGAGGTGGTCGCCGCGGCCACCATCCCGCCGCCGGTGCTGGTCAGCCCGCCCAGCACGGCGACCGCCTGCCGGGCGTCGCGGGTGGCCACGTCGGTCGCCACTTCCGGCACCCGGACCCGCCAGGCCTCCTCGGTCTCCGACCAGAGCACCTCCGGTCGCGGGCGGTCGCCCTCGATCGGCCCGTCGGCGATCTCGAGCACCAGGTCGTGGGTCTGCCCCTCCTCGAGCTCGAGGTGGGTGACCAGCGCGCCCTGCGTGTGTACGGCGTCGGGGGCGCCCGTCCAGCGCAGCCGGGCGGGGCCGCTGTGCGCGGTCCAGATCCCGTCGTCCTTGGACAACCGAGTCATCTTGTTCTTGCCGAAGCCGGCACGCGCGTCGAGCACCACGCGCATCTTCGCCGGCCCGTCGATGGCCTGGATGCGGCGCAGCGCGACGGCGCGGTGCTCGTCGGCGGGCAGCGCCAGCGCCTCCCGGCACTCCACGATGCCGTCGTTGGTGACCCAGCGGGAGCGCCAGATCAGCGAGCCGTCCTCGTAGTGGCCGCCCCACACGTAGCCGCTCGACTCCGGGGTGACGGCGTACACACCGGGGCCGCCCATCAGGGTGGAGAACACTGCCTCGCTGTCCCAGCGGGGCAGGCACATCCACACGTAGTCACCGCGCGGTCCGACGACGATGCCGCGCTCCCCGTCGGCGAGCAGGGCGTACTCCCGCAGCACGTGCTGCGGGAAGGTGGGTGTGGTCGGCTCGGGCACGCACCACTCCTACCCGGCGCAGGTGCCTTTATTCCGCCAGCAGGGCGCGGGCGTGGTCCTCGGCCGGGCCGCGCAGCGTGCCGTCCAGCGCCTCGAACAGGTCGCCGGCCTCCACCCCGATCCAGTCCCGCGGGAGGTGCTCGAGCGGCAGACCCGGATCGAGGTAGGGCAGCCGTCGCCAGCTGGTCAGCATCGGCACGTAGGTCTCGAACGCCGCGCCGGGCTCCGGCGGTCCCGAGACGAGCCGGTCCCGCACCGGCGCGTAGCGGTCCCGGAACTCGCCGTACAGCCGCTCCATCTCGTCGAGGTCCCACCACTGACGGACACGACCCTGCACGTCGCCGGACCCGAGGTAGTCACCACGGAAGAACTCGGTGTAGCGCAGCAGCCCGAGCCGCTCCAGCGCACGGGCCACCTCGTCGTACAGCGTCCCGGGTGCGACCCAGACCCCAGGCGCGGCGGTGCCGAACCCGAGTCGGGTCAGCTGGGAGCGCAGCGCGTGCCGCTTCTCGCGCTCGGACTCGGGCACCGAGAACACCAGCACCAGCCAGCCGTCGGCCGCGGTCGCGCGCGGCCGGGCGAAGATCCGCACGTCACCCTCCTTCAGGATGTCCAGGGTGGCGGGGGAGAGCGCGTACCCGGCGCGGCCGTCCACGCGGACGCTGCGCAGCACGTCGCGCCGCTTCAGCCGGGACACCGAGGAGCGCACCGCGGCGCCGTCGACGCCGAGCTCGCCCATCATCCGCACCAGCGCGGCCACCGACAGCCAGTCGTCGCGGTCGCGGGCGTAGAGGCCGTAGAGCGTGGTGATCAGCTGGCGCGGCGGGGCCTCGGGGGAGAGTTCGCTCATGCGTTGGCGCGCAGCCGGAACCGCTGCAGCTTGCCGGTCGCGGTGCGGGGCAGCTCGGTCACGAACTCGACGAGGCGCGGGTACTTGTACGGCGCGATCTGCTGCTTGGTGAAGTCCTGGATCTCCTTGACCTTGGCGTCGTCGCCGGTCACCCCGTCACGGAGTACGACGTACGCCTTCACCAGCATCCCGCGAGCCTCGTCGGGGACGCCGATGACCCCGCACTCGGCCACGTCGGGATGCCGCAGCACGCCCTCCTCGACCTCGGGGGCGGCGATGTTGTAGCCGGAGGAGACGATCATGTCGTCGCTGCGCGCCTGGTACCAGAAGTAGCCGTCGTCGTCGCGGGTGAAGGTGTCCCCGGTGACGTTCCAGCCGTGATGGACGTAGGCCTGCTGGCGGGTGTCGGCGAGGTAGCGGCAGCCGGTGGGGCCCTTGACCGCCAGCCGGCCCGGGACTCCTGCGGGCGCCTCGTTGCCGTCCTCGTCCAAGATGGTGGCGACGAAGCCGGGCACCGCCTTGCCGGTGGAGCCGGGTCGGATGTCGTCGCCGGCGGCGGAGATGAAGATGTGCAGCATCTCCGTCGAGCCGATCCCGTCGATGATCGCCACCCCGGTGGCGTCCTTGAACGCGCGCCAGGTGCCCGCGGGCAGGTGCTCGCCGGCCGACACCGCCGCGCGCAGCGATTTCAACAGGGAAAGGTCGGAGCCGGCGAGCATCGCCTTGTACGCCGTGGGTGCGGTGAAGCAGACCGTGGCGCCGTAGCGGGCGATCAACCCGGACAGCTCGGCGGGCGGCGCCTTCTCCAGCAGCAGCGTGGACGCGCCGGCGCGCAGCGGGAAGACAAGCGCTCCGCCGAGCCCGAAGGTGAACGCGAACGGCGGGGTGCCGGTGAACACGTCGTCGGGCTCGGGGCGCAGCAGGTGCTTGGAGAAGGTGTCGGCGATCGCGAGCACGTCGCGGTGGAAGTGCATCGTCGCCTTCGGGCGGCCCGTCGTACCGGAGGTGAAGGCCAGCAGCGCCACGTCGTCGGCGGCGGTGTCCACCGCGGTGAACGTGTCGGGGTGCTTGGCCGCGCGGGCCACCAGGTCGTCCGGTCCGGCTCCGCCGTAGGCGACCGCGGGCGCGTCGATGCCGGCGGCCTCCAGGTCGTCGAGGAACCGGTGGTCGCACAGCGTCGCGGAGATGCCGGCGATCTCGTGGATGGTGGCCAGCTCGCCCGCGCGCAGCAGCGGCATGGTGGACACCACCACCGCGCCCGCCTTGAGCGCGCCGAACCAGGCCGCGGCCATCCACTGGTTGTTCGGTCCGCGGAGCAGCACCCGGTTGCCGGGCTCGATGCCGAGCTCGTCGGCGAGCACGTGTGCGACCTGGTTGGACGCCGCGACCAGGTCCGCGTAGCTCCAGCTGTCGTGGTCGGGGGCGTGCAGGCAGGGCCGGTCCGCGCCGTGCTCGGCGGCAACGTCATCGAGCAGCGCGGTGGCGCAGTTCAGCCGGTCCGGGTAGGTGACGCCGGGGACGTCCAGCAGCTCCGGCCACTGGTCGGCGGGCGGGAGGTTGTCACGGCAGAAGGTGTCCACGTGTCCGGAGGGCAGCATGCCGCCACGTTATTGCCTGTCCGTTACGACAGTCAATGATCCGACATGTCGATGGGCGGGTCCTCGAGCACCATCCGCGCGCAGCGGTGCGCTGAGCCCTCGCGCAGCGGCTCGGTGCCGCCGGTGGCCACGAATCCGTACCCCTCGTAGAGCCTGCGGGCCGCGTCGTTGCCGACCGTCACGTCGAGGTGGCAGCGCAGGCCGCGCTCGCCGGCCCAGACCACCACCGCGTCCAGCAGCCGCCGGCCGACCCCGTGGCTGCGCCAGGCCGGGTCGACCCACATCGAGACGACGTGCAGCCAGCCGGGCCGGTCGCTGAAGCCGGCGGCCAGGCCCACCGGCTGCCCCTGGTGGGTGGCGAGCACCGCGGGTCCGTCGCCGCCGAGGCGGCTGCGCCAGTCGGCCTCGGTGAACGCGGCTTCGCGGTCGTACGTCGAGGCGAACGCCGTCGGCTGGTCCTGGAGCGCGCGCAGCCGGATGTCGCGCCACAGCTGCCACTCGTCCTCCCCGACGAGCCGGACCTCGACCTCACTCACTATGAGGGCTCCGCGATGCAGGCCGTGCCCACCCGGACGAAGCCGACCCGCTCGTAGACCCGGGCCACCGCGTCGTCCTGCGCGGAGAGGAACACCGTCTCCACGCCGCGCTCGCGGGCGTCGTCGACCAGGACGGCGGTGAGCGCCGCGCCGATGCCGTGCTTCCTGGCCCGCGGCAGCACCGCGATCCCGGCCAGCTCGCTGACCCGGCCGCGCGGATTGTGGGAGCCGCCGCCGAGCGGCTGGTCCTGCTCGTCGAACGCGCCGGCTGTGGTGAGCAGCCCCGCGCGCATCAGCGCCGGCCGGTTGCCCGGCGAGGCCACCTCGACCTCGTCGGCGTCGCCGAAGCCGGCGTGGATCGCGCCCTCCACGCGGCCCAGCTGCGCGGACTCGGCGTCCAGCAGCTCGACGTGCCAGCCGGGTCCGGAGCGAGGCACGTCGAGGGGCTCGCCGAGCACGAGCAGCGGGCAGCGGTGCACGTGCAGCCCGGTGGCCTCGGCCGCTTCCAGAAGGGTCGGCGTGGTCTCGTGCACCCACTCGAGCGCCTCGGGTGCCCCGGCTGAACGCTGCGCCCGTCGTACCTCCTCGACGTCGGCGGCGGTGAACTGCTGCTCGCCCCAGAGCCGGGGGCGCGCGTAGTAGGGCCAGCCGTGCGGGTCACGGCGCAGGAACAGCGTGAACGGGCCGACCTCCTCGGTGGTCGCGAGGGGCCGGGGCGCGGCGTCGTAGTAGGTCTCCAAGACCGTCAGCACGTCGGGTGTCATCGCGGTGTCCTCACGGGGCGGAACGATGCCAGTTGCCGCCGGCGCGGGACAGCGGTTTTCAGGAGCCGTAGTGGGCGCGCACGGCGCGGACAGCCCCGGCGACCACCTCTTCGAGCGGCGGCGAGACGTCCACCATCGCACCGGACTCGTCGTCCTGCAGTGGCTCGAGGGTGTCGAACTGGCTGTGCAGCAGCGAGGTGGGCATGAAGTGCTTGGTGCGGTGCGCCATCCGCTTCTCGAGCACGTCGAACGGTGCGTGCAGGTGCACGAAGAACAGGTCGGGCGTCCCCGACCGCAGCAGGTCGCGGTAGCTGCGCCGCAGCGCCGAGCAGGTCACCACCGCCGACCGACCCTCCTTGGCGTGCCTGCGGATCTCGTCGGCCAGCGCCTTCAGCCAGGGCAACCGGTCCTCGTCGGTCAGCGGGATGCCGGAGGACATCTTCTCGATGTTCGCCTGCGGGTGAAAGCTGTCGCCCTCCAGGAAGTCCACGCCCAGCTCGCCGGCGAGCCGCTCGCCGACCGCCGTCTTGCCGGTCGCGGACACGCCCATCACCACGACGAGCATCGGCTCCGGATCAGGCACAGGCACCTCGGCTCGTCGACGGGCAACATCTGCGCCGAGGTTATCGGACCCGTAACCCGCGCCGGTCGGGGTCGTTGTCGATGAGAACGTGTTCTAGACAGGAGCCGCCCATGCCCCGTCGTACTCCCAAGGTCGCCACCGGGGCAGTCGCGGCGCTCGCCGTCGCGCTCGCGGTCCCCGCGGGCCTGGCGGGCACTGCCCACGCGCACGGCAGCCCGGACCCGTACGGCGCGGTGTGGAACATCCTGCCGCCCGGGCAGTCCGGCACCATCACCACCACCGACCTGGCGATGGTGCTCGCCGGCGACCCGAACCGGGTGGCGGTCAACGGGAAGAATGCCCCGCCGAACTTCGCCGACCAGCTGGAGATGTACGACGCGCTGACCCGGCAGCGGCCGGGCACGATCACCCGGGTCGACATCGCGCGGCTGTACAAGCCGGAGGGCTTCACCCCTGCGCAGGTCACGAAGAAGGAGACCCCGAAACAGGGCGTGACCATCCGCTGGGACGGCTACGGCGTGCCGTTCATCAAGGGCACCACCTACGACGGGGTGATGTTCGGCGCGGGCTACGCGGGGACGAAGGACCGGATGTTCCTGATGGACGTGCTGCGGCACGCGGGCGCGGCCGACCTCGCCGGGTTCGCGGGCGCCACTCCGGACAACCTGGCCATGGACCAGGAGCAGCTGCGCAGCGCGTTCTACACCCGCAAGGAGGCCGCTGCCCAGGTCGCCAAGGCTGCCGCCCGCTACGGGAAGGAGGGCAGGAAGCTGCTCGGCGCCGCCGACGCGTTCATCGCCGGGATCAACGCCGCGCAGCAGGCGATGTGCCCGCACGGCAACGTGGCGGCGCCGACCTGCCCGGCCGAGTACGCCGCGCTGCAGAAGACCCCCCAGCCCTGGACCCGGGCGGACCTGACCTACGTCGCCTCGCTGGTCGGCGGGATCTTCGGCAAGGGCGGCGGAGGCGAGGTCGGCAACGCGATGTGGCTGCAACGGCTGATGAACAAGTTCGGCGCGCGGCGCGGGGAGCGGATCTACAACGACCTGCGCGAGAAGAACGACCCGGACGCACCCACGACGGCCACCGTCCGCACGCCGTACGGCGGAGGGACGGTGCACCCTGACCTGCCAGGCGTCGCGCTGCCCGACCTCGGTGGCAAGACGGCACCCGGCACGGGAGCGCCGGTCGACGGCACGCCCGCGCTGCTGCCGGGCAACGGCTCGCTGCTCGGCCTGCCGCAGACGGAGAAGATGGACACCCCGATGGGCACCATCGACATCCCGATCACCTCCAACGGGATGAGCAATGCGCTGGTGGTCGGCGGCAAGCACACCACCACCGGGCACCCGATGGTGGTGTTCGGGCCGCAGACCGGGTACTACACGCCGCAGCTGCTCACCGAGGAGGTGCTCGACGGGCCGGGGATCAAGGCCCGTGGCGTCGCGTTCGCCGGCACCAACCTGTTCGTGCAGCTGGGCCGCGGCGTGGACTACGCCTGGTCGGCGACCTCGGCGTCCAACGACAACGTGGACACCGTCGTGGAGCGGCTGTGCAACACCGACGGCAGCACGCCGACCGTGCACTCCACCGGCTACCTCGACCGCGGCCGCTGCCGGCCGATGCGGCGCAACACGCACAGCTATCTGGCGCTGCCCAGCGCGACCAGCCAGCAGCCGCCGCAGCGGTACAGCTACCTGGTGCTGCGCACCCGGCACGGCATCGTGCAGCTGCGCACCACCGTGCACGGCCGGCCGGTCGCCATCGTCACCGAGCGCAGCACCTACGGCCACGAGGTGGACTCGGTGATGGGCTTCGCTCGGCTGAACAGCCCGAACTACGTGCATGACGCGACCAGCTTCCAGCACGCGGTCAGCGCGATCGACTACACGTTCAACTGGTTCTACGCCGACGACAAGGACATCTCCTACTTCTCTTCCGGGCTGCTGCCGGTCCGGGCCCGCGGGACGGACTTCGACCTACCCCGGTGGGGGAACCGCAAGTACGACTGGCAGGGCTGGCTCCCGTTCTCCAGGCACGTGCACCAGACCGACCCGCCGCGCGGCTGGTTCGTGAGCTGGAACAACAAGACCGCGCCTGGGTTCTCCGCGGCCGACAACGTGTGGGGCTACGGGTCGGTGTACCGATCCCTGGCGCTCTCCGACCACCTCCGCCACGCCCTCGCCGGCGGGCACCGGGTGAGGCTCCCGGACCTGATCGGGATCATGTCCACCGCTGCCACCGAGGACAGCCGGGCCCGTTACACGTTGCCATGGCTGCTCAAGGTGATCGGCAACGACCCGCAGACCCGAGCCGCGCGGCGGGTGCTGCGGTCCTGGCTGCGGGCCGGTGCGCCGCGGGTGGACCGTGACCGCGACGGGCACTACGGCCATCAGCAGGCGATCGCGATCTTCGACACCTGGTGGCAGAGCGGCCGGCACTCGGTGGCGTACGACGTGCTGGCCGGCCGGCTCGGGCAGGGGCTGGCGCACCGGCTGCCCCAGGCCATCGACGACCATCCCCGGCTGGGTCGCGGCTCGGCCTGGAACGACGTCGCGTGGTACGGCTACCTGAACAAGGACCTGCGCGACCTGCTCGGGTCAGCCGTGCGCGCGCCGTACTCCCTCGGCTACTGCGGGCACGGCAGCCTGGCCCGCTGCCGCGCCGACCTGCGCGCCTCGCTGCGTGCCGCAGTGGGCCGGGTCGAGAAGCAGCAGGGCGTGCACCGGGTGTCCGCGCTGACCTACGACAAGACCCAGGACGACATCCGCAGCGTGACCGCCGGAGTGGTCGGGGTGCGGCCGATCGACTGGCAGAACCGGCCCACCTTCCAGCAGGTGGTCGCCTTCACCGGCCACCGCTGACCGGTTTTCCGGGGCCGGTGGGGGACAATGGCCGCATGGGTCTGTACCGCGACGAGGCGATCGTGCTGCGCACCCAGAAGCTGGGCGAGGCCGACAGGATCATCACGCTGCTGACCCGGGAGCACGGCCGGGTGCGTGCGGTCGCCAAGGGAGTACGTCGGACGAGCTCCCGGTTCGGGTCCCGGCTCGAGCCGTTCACCCACGTAGACCTGCAGCTCGCCGAGGGTCGCTCGCTGGACGTGGTCACCCAGGCCGAGACGCTGACGCCGTACGGCGCCCGGTTCGGCTCCGACTACGAGCGGTACACCGCCGGCACCGTGATGCTGGAGACCTCCGAGCGGCTCGTCGTGGAGGAGAAGCAGCCCGC
>DASTWW010000156.1:0-12131 GCA_035765755.1 Nocardioidaceae bacterium | reverse complement strand
GCCGAGGTACTGCAGGGCCGGCTGCTTGCCTGCCACCACCACGTTGACGTAGTTGCGGCTGCGCAGGCAGTGGTCCATCACCGACAGCAGGGTGTTCGCGTCCGGTGGCAGGTACACCCGGATCACGTCGGCCTTCTTGTTGACCACGTGGTCGATGAATCCGGGGTCCTGGTGGGAGAACCCGTTGTGGTCCTGCCTCCACACGTGCGAGGTGAGCAGGTAGTTCAGCGACGCGATCGGCCGTCGCCAGGGAATGTCCCGGCTCACCTTGAGCCACTTCGCGTGCTGGTTGAACATCGAGTCGACGATGTGGATGAACGCCTCGTAGCAGGAGAACAGGCCGTGTCGACCGGTGAGCAGGTAGCCCTCGAGCCAGCCCTCGCAGGAGTGCTCGGACAGCACCTCCATCACCCGCCCGTCTGGGGCCAGGTGGTCGTCACCGGCCAGGGTCTCGGCGTACCAGGTCCGGTCGGTCACCGACAACACGTCCTGCAACCGGTTCGAGCTGTGCTCGTCCGGCGAGAACATCCGGAAGTTGTCGAGGTTCGCCGCCATCACGTCGCGCAGGAAGGATCCCAGCACCCGGGTGGCCTCCACCTGACCGGTGCCCGGCCGGTCGACGGTGACGGCGTAGTCGCGGAAGTCCGGCATGCGCAGGTCCTGCAGCAGCAGCCCGCCGTTGGCGTACGGCGAGGCGCTCATCCTCTTGGCGCCGGAGGGGTGCAGGTCGGCGATCGTCGCGACCGGGCACCCGTCGTCGGTGAACAGCTCCTCGGGCCGATAGCTGCGCATCCACTGCTCGAGGACCTTCCGGTGCCCGGCGTCGCCGCGGGCGTTGCCGACCGGCACCTGGTGGGAGCGCCAGGTGCCCTCCACGGGCAGCCCGTCCACGGTCTCCGGGCCGGTCCAGCCCTTCGGGGAGCGCATCACGATCATCGGCCACGGGCGCCGCTGCGGCAGCGGGCCTCCGGAGCGGGCGTCGGCCTGGATGTCGCGGATCTCGTCCAGGCAGCGGTCCAGGGTGGCCGCGAAGGCCTGATGCATGTCGATCGGCTCCGACCCCGTGACGAAGTACGGGTGGTGGCCGTAGCCCTCCAGCAGGCAGACCAGCTCGTGCTCGGGGATCCGGGCCAGCACGGTCGGGTTGGCGATCTTGTAGCCGTTGAGGTGCAGGATCGGCAGCACCGCGCCGTCACGGCGTGGGTCCAGGAACTTGGTGGAGTGCCAGCCGGTGGCGAGCGGGCCGGTCTCCGCCTCCCCGTCGCCGACCACCGCGGCCACCACCAGGTCGGGGTTGTCGAAGGCGGCGCCGTAGGCGTGCGAGAGCGAGTAGCCGAGCTCACCGCCCTCGTGGATCGACCCCGGGGTCTCCGGGGCTACGTGGCTCGGGATGCCGCCGGGGAAGGAGAACTGGGTGAACAGCCTCAGCAGCCCTTCCTCGTCCCGCCCGATGTCGGGGTAGACCTCGCTGTAGGTGCCTTCTAGCCAGGCCGCCGCCACCAGCCCTGGCCCGCCATGTCCGGGACCGATGACGTACATCATGTCCAGGTCGCGGGCCATGATCGCCCGGTTCAGGTGGGCGTAGACGAAGTTCAGCCCCGGGGTGGTACCCCAGTGCCCCAGCAGTCGCGGCTTGACGTGCTCGGGACGGAGCGGCTCGCGCAGCAGCGGGTTGCCCATCAGGTAGATCTGACCCACCGACAGGTAGTTCGCCGCGCGCCACCACGCGTTGACCGCGGCGAGCGCTTCCTCATCCAGGGTCCGCCCGACGACCGGGCTGCTCATCGCACGACGATCAGGTGTTCAGGTGCTTCGCGGCGAACACCGCTGCCTGGGTGCGTCGTTCCAGGCCCAGCTTCGCCAGCATCGCCGAGACGTAGTTCTTCACGGTCTTCTCCGCGAGGAACATCGCCTCAGCGATCTGCCGGTTGGTCATTCCCTCGCCGATGAGCTCGAGCAGCCGGCGCTCCTGGGCGGTCAGCGGCGCGAGCGCCGGGTCCTCCTCAGGACCCCGGCGCAGCCGGTCCAGCACCTGCTGGGTGACCGCGGGGTCGAGCGTGGACTGGCCGGCGGCCACCCGTCGTACCGTCTCCACCAGGTCGTTGCCGCGCACCTGCTTGAGCACGTAGCCGGATGCGCCGGCCATGATGGCCGAGAACAGCGCCTCGTCGTCGTCGAACGAGGTCAGGATCAGCGCCGCGATCTCGGGGTGTGCGGACCGGATCTCCCGGCACACGTCGATCCCGGACCCGTCCGGCAGCCGGCCGTCGAGGACGGCCACGTCGGGGCGCAGTGCGGGGATGCGTCGGGCGGCCTCCTGGGCGAGCCCGGACTCGCCGACCACCTCGATGTCTCCCTCACTCTCGAGGAGCTCCTTGAGCCCGCGGCGGACGATCTCGTGGTCGTCGAGCAGGAAGACCCGGATGGTGCGGTGTTCAGGTGTAGCGGTCACGTATCGAAGAGTAGTCCGGTCCCGAACCGGACACAGGGCCCCAAAGACACCTGCTGAGGGACTTTCGTCCTACGGTCTGGTGACCGTCGCCCGGCCGCTCATCGCGGCGGGACCTCCCAGGTGACCGTGGTTCCGCTCCCAGGCGCGGACTCGACCTTGCAGCAGCCGCCGAGGTGCTCGGCCCGCTCCTGCATGTTCTGGAGGCCGCTGCGGCGGCCACCGGTGGCGATCCCCCTCCCGTCGTCGGTGACGGTGAGGGTGACGGTGTCCCCGACCTGCAGCAGGACGTCGACCTGGCCGGCCTCGGCATGGCGGACGACGTTGGACAGCGACTCGCCGAGCACCGCCAGCAGCTCTGGGGCCACCCGGTCGTCGACGCCGGCATTGACCGGTCCCATGATCCGCAGCGTCGGGCTGAATCCCAGCGCTTCTGCGGCGCGCTCCACGATCTCGTTGACGGTACGACGGAGGTCGGGCGACTCGTGCGCGGAGCTGAGCGCGAAGATCGACCGGCGGATGTCCTTGATGGTGGAGTCGATGTCGTCGACGGCGGCGGCCACCCGCTGGGCCACGTCCGGCTTCTCGACGCGGCGGATGGTGTTCTCCAGGCTGAGCCCGATCGCGAAGAGCCGCTGGATGACCAGGTCGTGCAGGTCGCGGCCGATCCGGTCGCGGTCCTCGAACACCGCCAGCCGCTCCTTGTCGTGGCGGGCCCGCTCGACCTGCAGGGCGAGAGCCGCCTGCTCGGCGAACCGCTGCGGGAGCTCAACGTCGACGTCGTGGAAGCTGGGTGCGTTCTCCGGCGTCCAGCCGAGGGTCAACACCCCCTCGACCCCGTCGGCGGTGCTCAGCGGCACCAGGATCGCCGGGCCGACGGCGGGCCAGTCGGGGCCGGGCGCCTCCGCCCGCGAGTCACGCCGCACGTCCTCGACCACCAGCGGCTCACCGGTCGCCACCACCAGCCCGGCGAGCGAGGTCTCGAGGAACATCTCGACGTTGGGGCGCACCATGCCCGGTGCGACCGACACGATCTGCACCTCGAGGTCCGCTCCGGAGCGAAGCGCCACGCAGCCCACGTCGGCGCGGGCGATCTCCCGGGCCCGGTCGGCGACCGTCTGCAACGCCTCGTCTCGGGTGACCGGACCCAGCAGGCTGGCGGTGATCTCCGCGGTGATCTCGGCGGTGGCCTGCAGCCACTGCTCCCGGCGGGTCCCCTCCGCGTAGAGCCGGGCGTTCTCGATGACCACGCCGGCGGCCGCACCGAGCGCGACCACGACCGCCTCGTCCTGCTCGGTGAAGTCGCCACCCCCGTGCTTCTCGGTGAGGTACAGGTTGCCGAACACCTTGTCGCGGATCCGGACCGGCACACCGAGGAAGGACCGCATCGGCGGGTGTTGTGCCGGGAACCCGAACGACGCGGGATGCTCGGCGATGTCGTGCAGCCGCAACGGCTCCGGCCGGTCGATGAGCAGTCCGAGGATGCCGTGCCCGAGCGGCGGGTCCCCGATCCGCGCTCGCTGATCCGCGGGGATGCCGTGGGTGACGAAGGCCTGCAGCCGGCGGTCCGAACCGGCTCCGAGCACACCCAGCGCGGCGTACTCCGCGTCCACCAGCTGCGCGGCGGACTCGACGATCCGACGCAGCACGCTGTCGAGGGACAGGTCGCCGGCGATCGCGACCACGGCGTCCAGCAGCAGGCGCAGTCGTTGCTGGTCGTACAGGAGACGGTCCACGCGCTGCAGCAGCTCCCGCAGCAGCTCGTCGAGACCTGCGCCCGACAGCGGTCCCAGCGCCGCAGACGGCCCGAGCTCGGCGTGACCACCCTCACCCGGCTCGTGGTTCATGGGGGCCTCTTCTGCTGGACCGACGACGTCTCGATCCTACCGTGGCGGGGCGGTCGAGGAGAGGGCTCGAACGGACTGCCCCGGAGGCACCAGCAGGACTTTAGTAGATCCACGAGGCCGCGGGAGCTGGCAGCCCCGTGCTCGTGCAGCAGCAGCTGTCAGGTCCGGAGTTCGCGGTCGGTGTGGTGCGTGACGCCCGGTTCGGCCCGCTGGTGATGGTGGCCAGCGGCGGCGTCTAGCCGGACCTGTGGGGCGACCAGACCTACCTGATGCCGCCGGTCGGCCCGTCCGACGTACGCACCGCACTGCAGTCCCTGCGCACCTGGCCGCTCCTGACCGGGTTCCGGGGCAGCCCGCCGCTGGACGGCGAGGCGGTCGTGGAGCTCGTCCGCGCCGTCGCGGAGCTGGCGCTCGACCGGCCGGACCTCCTCGAGCTGGACTTGAACCCGGTGATCGTCACCGGGACCGGCCCGCTCTGCGTGGACGCCAAGATCCGGGTCCGTGCCGCGAAGGAGCGCTGACCGGGACCTTTGGTCCTTGGCAGGCATTACCGTGGCCACTACCGCGGGGAGCCCGCGCGGGTGATGCTCGAGTCCCAGGACGACACGGGCGAGGAGGGTCATCGTGACGACCCGGACGAGCACTCCGCACACGCACGCACGAAGCAGCGGCGGTGCCCCCATCGTGGTGGGCGTGGACCCGGCCGGCCGGAGCACCAGCGCGGTCTTGTGGGCCGCCGAGGAGGCCGAGCGCACCGGTCGCGCCCTGCACCTGATCAGCGCCTACCCCGCCGCATCGGCCACCGCCGACGCCCGGACCTCGCTGCGCAGCGACCTCGCCGGCGTGGCGCGGCGACTGACGCTGTCCGACCTGGAGTACGACGCCCGGTTCGGCCCCGCGGTCGCCGTACTGCTCGACGCGGTCACCGACGGCTCGCTCCTCGTCGTGGGACGACGCGGGTACGGCGGGGTGCAGCGTCGGCTGGTCGGCAGCACCTCGATGGCCGTCACGTCCCGCTCGCCGGTGCCCGTGGTGGTCGCCCCGGAGCAGTGGCTGCAGCCGAGCATGTCCTCGGCGCCCCTCGTCGTGGGCGTCGACCAGCACCGCCGGTCCGAGGAGCCGAGTGCCGGCCGGCACGACACGGACGGGGAGGCGCTCGAGTTCGCCCTCAACCGGGCGAACCAGCTCCGGGTGCCGCTGATCGTCGTGCACGCCTTCGAGATGCCGATGTTCGACGGCTGGTCGTCGCACGACTTGGAGGCGTGCCGCGGCGGGCACCAGGCGACCGTGGAGGCTCGCCTCGCGCCCTGGCGGGAGGCCTATCCTGACGTCGAGGTGGCAGCTCGATGTGTCCCCGGCCCGCCCCGGCAGGCACTGCTCGACGCGGCACGTGTCGCACAGCTGACGGTGCTGGGACGGCACTCGGGCGGCCACCTGCGCGGGACGATGCTCGGGTCGACCGCCCGAGGCGTCCTGCACCAGGCCGAGCACCCGGTGGCCGTGGTTCCGGTGCCGGCAGCCGAGGACCACGAGGAGGTCGACGATGCTGGTTCGTGAGGTGATGACCGCCCAGCCGGTGACGGTGCGGACCGACACCGCCGTCAAGGACGCGCTGGCCCTGCTGGACAGGCACTCGATCACGATGCTGCCAGTAGTCTCGCCGGCCGGGATGATCGTCGGCGTGGTGACCGAGGCGGACCTGATCCGCGACGTCGTCAAACCCGACGTGCGCACCCACATGATTCCGCCGCAGCGGAGCCAGACGCTCCTCCCCCCGCACGCCGTGGTCGAGGTGATGAACCACCAGACCGTCACGGTCACCGCGGACACCGACCTCGCCGAGGCCGCCAACCTGATGACCGGCACGGCCGTCAAGAGCCTGCCGGTCATCGACGAGCACCACCGGGTGGTCGGCGTGGTCAGCCGCCGGGACATCGTCCGGGTCCTCGCACGCAGCGACGAGGTGGTCGAGCAGGAGGTCGACGCCCTGTTCCACAGCCTGGGCGTGGACTGGCTCGCGGACGTGCACGACGGCGTGGTCACGGTGACCGGCCCGGTGAGCGCGAAGGAGCGCTCGCTGGCCGAGGCCGCGACCTCGACGGTGCCCGGGGTGGTGGCGGTGACGATCAGGGACGAGCAGCCGGCCGGCAGCTGAGCGGCCTCAGGTGCCTTCGTCATCCGGGATCGGGGACTTTGGCCCTAGGCCCGGACCGGATGGCTCGGCACGGTGGTCGGGACATCCGTGGAGGCAGGCGCTGAACGATCGGCCATGCCGCCGGCGGCTCCTGGGAGGGGGAATGCGATGCGACCGGCCATGTCGGGCTTGCCCGTCACCACGCCAGCGGACGTCCACCCGCCGTACGAGGAGATCGTCGCCCTCGCCTGTCGCGCCCCCAGCGTCCACAACACCCAGCCGTGGCTGTGGCGGCTGCAGGGAGATCGGCTCGATCTGCTCGCCGACGTCTCCCGTCAGCTGGTTCACGCCGACCCGGACGGGCGGGACCTGCTGCTCAGCTGCGGCGCAGTCCTCCAGCACCTGCAGGTGGTGGCCGCCGGGTTCGGCTGGTCGGCACGGGTACGGCGTCTGCCGAACCCGGCCCGGCCGCGTCTGCTCGCCGTCATCACGTTCGCGCCGTCGCCCCGCCCCGCACACGCGGCAGCGGCGCTGCGCGCGGTGGCCACCCGGCAGACCGACCGGCGACGGTTCACGTCCTGGCCGGTCCCCGTGGAGCGGCTGCACAGCCTGGCGGCGACCGGGTCGCAGTGGGGTGCGCAGGTCCTCCCCGTCGGCGGCGAGTCGGTCCGCTTGCAACTGCGCCGCCTGACCACCCACGCCGACCGGATCCAGCGGCAGGACCGGGGGTACCTCCTCGAGCTCGAGGCGTGGCTGCGGTCCGGGCGCGACGGACTGGTCGCGGGGGCGCTCCCCGCGCACAACTCGCCGGTGGACCCCGCGAACGCGGTCAACCGCCGCTTCCCTCCCGGCACGCTGGCCGACCCGCCCCCGCGGGTGGAGGCCAGCGGGGACGGAATGCTGCTGGTGTGCACCTCCGCCGACGACCCGATCTCCCGGCTGCGTGCCGGCGAGGCGATGAGCGCGGTGTGGCTGCGGGCGACGGAGGAGCACCTGGCGGTCGTGCCGCTCAGCCAGGCCGTCGAGGTCGACGAGACCCGGACGGAGATCAGGCAGTCCCTCCTCGGCAACCTGGCCCACCCGCAGATCCTGCTGCGGGTCGGCTGGCTGCCGGTAGCCCGGTCCGAGGCTCCGCGGACTCCGCGGCGCGACCTCAGCGAGGTGCTGGTCCGCGTCCCCCAGTGAGTCGGCCAGTGAGTCGGCCAGTGAGGCGGCCAGTGAGTCGGCCGAACTGGAGCAGCAGTCCGGGCACGACCGCGAGCCCCAACGCAACGAGCAGCGCCGGGGTGGGCAGCGGGTGGGTGCCGAGCAGTCCGTTGAGCGCCGGGACGTAGACGCCCATCACCTGCAGCGCCACGCTCGCGGCCACGGCGACGTCGAGGCCGCGCTGGCGCAAGGTGCGGCGGCCGACCGGTGAACGCAGCGCCAGCGCGACGCCCAGCTGGGCCAGCCCGAGGGTGAGGAAGACGCTGCTCTGCGGGTGCGCGGCCAGCAGCGGGGCGAGTACTCCCGCGGCCAGTGACACCACGGCGATCGCCGCACCGCCGAGGGCGATCTGGCCGACCAGGCCGTTGCCAAGGATCGACTCCTGCGGAGACCGGGACGGGCGCTCCATGAGCCGCCGGTCCAGTGGCTCTCCGCTGAAGGCGACGCCGGGCAAGCCGTGGGTGAGCATGTTCACCCACAGGATCTGGGCCGGCAGCAGCGGGACCACCATGCCGAGAAACGGTCCGGCGAGCATCACCGCGACCTCGGCGGTCCCGCCGGCGAGGGCGTAGCGCAGGAAGGTGCGGATGTTCGCGTAGACCCGGCGACCCTCCTCGACCGCGGCCACGACGGTGCGCAGCTCGTCGTCGGCGAGCACCAGGGCGGCGGCCTGGCGGGCCACCTCTGTGCCGGAGCGGCCCATGGCCACCCCGATGTCGGCGGTGCGCAGCGCCGGTGCGTCGTTGACCCCGTCCCCGGTGACCGCGACCACCTCGCCGCTGTCCTGCAGGTGGGAGACCACGGCCACCTTCTGCTCCGGGCGCACCCGGGCGAACACCCCGACGCGGTCGATCTCTCCCGCGGCCAGCACCTGGTCGAGCTGGGCCCCCTCCACCACCTCGGGGGCGTCCCGCAACAGACCCAGCCGGGACCCCACCGCTCGCGCGGTCCCCGCATGGTCCCCGGTGACGAGCGCAAGGCGGATCCCCGCGGAGCGCAGGGCCCGCACCACACCGAGGGCACTCTCCCGCGGCGGGTCGACGAGCGCGACCAGACCGACCAGCCGGTGGCCGCCCGCGTCCGGCTCCAGCCGGCCCGGAGACTCCCGCTCGGTCACCAGCAGCACCCGGTAGCCGGACTCAGTGAGCCGGTCCGAGACCGCGCGCGCCTCGTTGGCCACTGCGGGATCGGTACCTTCGAGCAGCCGGGCGACCTCCTCCGGCGCGCCCTTGCAGACCAGCAGCCTGTGGCCGGCAGCGTTCCGGTGCACGGTGGTCATCCGGCGGAGCGCGGCGTCGAAGGGCTGCTCGGCCACCCGGGGCCACTGCGTGCGCACCTCGTCGACGGCCAGCCCGCCGAGGTGGCAGAGCTCCAGCATGGCGAGCTCCAACGGGTCCCCGGTGGGCTTCTCGCTCGCGGTGTCAGAGCTGGACGGGAGGGAGTGGGTCGGAAGGCACGCGTCGTTGCAGAGTGCCACGTCGCGCAGCAGGGTGCGCAGCTCCGGTCGGCCCGCCTGGTCGCGGCCGACCTCGCCGGTCGTGGGCAGCCACACGACTTCCGCGGTCATCCTCCCCTCGGTCAGCGTGCCGGTCTTGTCCGAGGCCAGCACGGTGACCGACCCGAGGGTCTCCACCGCCGGCAGCTGCCGGACCACGGCGTTGCGGCGGGCCATCCGGTGCGCGCCGAGGGCCAGGGCTATGGACACCACGGCCGGGAGGGACTCCGGGACCGCGGCCACGGAGAGGCTGACCGCGACCAGCACCATCTCCTCGAGCGTCCGCCCGCGCAGCAGACCGAGCAGCATCACCAGGGCCGCGAGCGCCACTACCACCACCACCAGCTCGGCGCTGAGCCGGCCGAGGCGCCGCTGCAGCGGAGTGGCCCGCAGCGGCGCGGCCGCGACCACCGCGGCGATCCGGCCGAGCCCGCTGGCCGCCCCGGTGCCGGTGACCACGGCTGCACCTCGGCCCCTGGTCACCACCGTGCCGGCCTCCACGAGGTCACCGGCGGTGCAGTCGCGCGGCAGCGACTCCCCGGTGATCGCCGCCTCGTCGACCTGCAGGCTGTGCGCCTCGTCGAGCGTCCCGTCCGCCGCGACCACGTCGCCGGCCTCGAGCAGCAGCAGATCGCCGGGCACCACGGCCTGCGCGCGTACCTGCTGGCGGGTGTTGTCGCGGACCACCTCCGCCGTCGGAGCGGCCAGCCGGTCGAGCTCGTGCACCGCCCGTGCGGCGCGCCATTCCTGGACCACCCCGAGGGTGGTGTTCAGCACAACGACGACGGCGATGATGATCCCGTCGGAGAAATCGTGGGTGACTGCGGTGAGCACCCCAGCCAGGATCAGCAGGACCAGCATCGGGTCTCGCAGCTGGCGGAGCACCCGGGTGGCCAGCCGGGCCTCGCGGGCGGTGGGGATCTGGTTGGGTCCGTGCTCGGCGAGCCGACGCTCGGCCTCCCCCGCGGTCAGCCCGCGCGCGGTCATCGTCGAAGGCGACCGAACGAGCTGGCTCGCCCGGTCCTGGTCACGCAGGGTCAGTGCTTCTCGGCGCCCCGGCCGGGCACGGCCTCGTGGTGCTCCACGTAGGCGTCCGGTCCCGGGAAGAAGAACGCCTCGTGCCCGGTGTCGGACCACCGCACCCGGTAGGGCGGCGTGCCGTTCGCGCCGCGGACCTCGAGCACCTCGGCGTCTCGTACCGGGCCGTCGAGGTGCTGGCTGCGGATCACCAGCCGGTCCCCCACCTTGGCATGCATGATGTCTCCTCGCGGTCGGCAGCCAGCCCGGTCCGACTGGCCCTCACCATCACAGTTCACGTCGCCAGGCCAGGGCAGGGCAAGAAGTCACAATCGGGCGCGGTAGGAGGTCAGCCGACGGCCCCTGAGCCGCTCGCCCCGGCCGGTCGGGACTTCTGGCCCTGCAGCCCCGTCCGAGCGGGCGTGAGCATGGCTGGCGACAGGGCAGATCCACCATGCCGAGGAGGACACATGGCGACACTGGCACGACGCAGCAGCCCCGTCTCCGAGCTGCTGGACTGGCTGGAATCATCCCCGACGCTCGGCCTCGCGACGATGCGCAACATCATCCGGGTCGAGGACTTCATGGATGGCCGGGACTACGTAGTCCGCGCGGAGATGCCCGGCATCGACCCTGACAAGGACGTCGAGGTCAGTCTCGAGGGCGACCTGCTGACCATCCGCGGGGAGCGACGCGAGGAGGAGCGGGACAAGCACCACAGCGAGTTCCGCTACGGGTCGTTCACGCGCAGCGTCCGGCTCCCCGGCGGAGCCAAGAGGAGCGACGTGACCGCGACGTACGACGCGGGCGTGCTCGAGGTCCGCGTGCCGGTAGGCGACATCGCCGAGGAGGCCACCAAGGTCCCGGTGCAGCGCACCGGCGGGTGAGGACCGCGCCGGGTGGGGCCGTCACCGGCCCCACCCGCCACTGCACGAGGAGGAGCCACCCATGAGCACCATGAGCAGCTACCCGGTCCGCGTGGACGCCGACCTGCAGCCCGGCCTGAGCCGCTGGCTGTGGTTGGTCAAGTGGGTGCTGGCAATCCCGCACTACGTGATTCTCGCCTTCCTGTGGATGGCCTTCGTGGTGCTGAGCGTCTTCGCGTTCGTCGCCATCCTGGTCACCGGGCGCTACCCCCGCAGCATCTTCGACTTCAACGTCGGTGTGCTGCGCTGGAGCTGGCGGGTCTCCTACTACGCCTACGGAAGCCTCGGCACCGACCAGTACCCGCCCTTCACGCTCGCCGAGCGGCCGGACTACCCGGCGCACCTGGACGTTGCCTACCCGGAGCGTCTCTCGCGCGGCCTGGTCCTGGTCAAGTGGTGGCTGCTGGCCATCCCGCACTACCTGGTGCTCGGCGTCTTCCTGGGTGGCTGGTACGTCACTTACACCCAAGACAGCCGGTGGAACACCCCGGGCGGCGGGCTGATCGGGCTGCTGGTATTAGTCGCGGCCGTGGTGCTGCTGTTCACCGGCCGCTACCCGCAGTCCATCTTCGACCTGGTGCTCGGCATGAACCGCTGGGTGCTCCGGGTGGCCGCCTACGCCGCGCTGATGACCGACGAGTACCCGCCGTTCCGGCTGGACATGGGCGGCGCCGACCCCGGGGGCACCCGACTGGCCATGCCGGCGGGCGGCAACGACCCGTTCGAGGGCGCGGAACAGTTCGACGCTCCGGGGCCCGGCCCGGCGGGTTCGACGGGCCCCACCGACCCGACCGCGCCACCGGCGGATCCGGGGGCACCCACCGCCACCTACCAGGTACCGCCGACCGCCACCTACCAGACCCCGCCGCGCAACGAGTGGGGCGCCGGGCGGGTGACCGCGGTGGTGATCGGAGCAGTGGTGCTGCTGGTCTCGCTGGGTCTCATCGCCGCCGGGGCCACCCTGGGCATCGCCGACCGGTTCTTCCGCGACAGCCAGGGGTTCCTGATGGCGCCGCAGTCCAGCCTGTCCTCGGCGGGCTCCGCGCTGGTCTCCCCC
>DASTWW010000155.1:0-15266 GCA_035765755.1 Nocardioidaceae bacterium | reverse complement strand
CTTGCGGCGCACCAGCGTGCGGGCCGCCTCCACCTCATCGTCGGGGTCCACCTCGTCGAGCGCCTCGCGGGCGACCTGATCGTCGATGCCCTTGCGGCGCAGCTCGTGGGCCAGCGCCCGCCGGGCCAGTCCGCGGCCCGCCTGCCGGGACTGCACCCAGGACCGGGCGAACGCCTGGTCGTCGACGAGGCCGACCTCCTCGAACCGGTCCAGCAGCCGCTGCGCGACCTCCTCGGGCACCCGGCGCTTGGCCAGCTTGGCCTCCAGCTCGGCACGGCTGCGGGCCTGGCCGGTCAGCTGGTCGAGCAGGATCTTGCGGGCCACCTCCTCGGCGTCCGCGTCCGGGCCGAGGGCGTCCGCGTCCTCGGGGGCGCCGGTCGGCGCCGGAGATGAAGAACCGCCCGTCTGGTCCCCTGGGAGGGAGGGACCAGACGGGCGGTGACCCGTGGGTTCACTCACGTGAGTCAGAAGTCGATGTTGGTCGGCTCCGCCGGCTGCTCGTCCACCTGCGGTCCCACCCCCAGCTTCTCGAGGATTCGCTTCTCCAGCTCGTTGGCCAGGTCCGGGTTGTCGCGCAGGAAGCTCCGCGCGTTCTCCTTGCCCTGCCCCAGCTGATCGCCCTCGTAGGTGTACCAGGCTCCGGCCTTGCGGACCAGACCTGCTTCCACCCCGACGTCGATCAATCCCCCCTCACGACTGATTCCCTGTCCATACATTATATCGAACTCGGCCTGCTTGAAGGGAGGCGCGACCTTGTTCTTGACGACCTTGACCCGAGTCCGGTTGCCGACCATGTCCTGCCCGTCCTTCAGTGTCTCAATTCTGCGCACATCGAGCCGGACTGACGAGTAAAACTTCAGCGCCCGTCCCCCGGTCGTCGTCTCGGGACTGCCGAACATCACGCCGATCTTCTCCCGGAGCTGGTTGATGAAGATCGCGGTCGTGCCCGCACCGTTGAGCGCACCGGTCATCTTCCGCAGCGCCTGGCTCATCAGCCGGGCCTGGAGGCCGACGTGGCTGTCCCCCATCTCCCCCTCGATCTCGGCGCGCGGCACCAGCGCGGCCACCGAGTCGATGACGACCAGGTCCAGCGCGCCGGAGCGGACCAGCATGTCGGCGATCTCCAGCGCCTGCTCCCCGGAGTCCGGCTGGGAGACCAGCAGCGCGTCGGTGTCCACGCCGAGGGCGCGGGCGTACTCCGGGTCCAGGGCGTGCTCGGCGTCGATGAACGCCACGATCCCGCCGGCCCGCTGCGCGTTGGCAACCGCGTGCAGCGCGACGGTGGTCTTTCCGGACGACTCCGGGCCGTAGATCTCCACCACCCGGCCGCGCGGCAGACCGCCGATGCCAAGCGCGACGTCGAGGGCGATCGCCCCGGTCGGGATCACCTCGAGCGGTGCCCGCGTCTCGTCGCCGAGCCGCATCACGGAGCCCTTGCCGAACTGGCGCTCGATGTTCGCCAGCGCCGCGTCGAGCGCCTTCTCCCGGTCTCCGCCGCCAGTTGCACTGTTGGGCATAGAACTCATCCGTCCGTTCGTCCGCTTGCTCGCGGATCCTGCAGCCTTCTTGGTCGACAGCGACACTAAACAAGCCTTCCGACAGTTTTACGAGCCCCAATTCCAGGGCTGGGGACAACGCTGACCTCGGTCTGGCCGTGTCGCCCTCTGGAGTTGTGCCACCACCCTATGCCGAACAGTTGTTCGAGGCGGGCGCCGACACGCCGACGTCACCAGGTGACCGGCTCGTCCTCCGCGGGACGCGGGCCCGTCGTACGTCTGGCCAGCTCGGCCGCGGTCGCGACACCCGCCGCCAGCAACGCGGCGAACAGCGTCAGCGCAGCGTAGTCGAGGACGCCGACGATCAGCCCGGCCAGGGCCCCGGCCGCGGCCGCGACCAGCCCCATCACCAGGTCGGCGGCGCCCTGCACGTCGGTGCGTACCGCGTCCGGCGCGGACTCCGACAGCAGCGCGGACGCGGCCACGGTGCTCATCGACCAGCCCACGCCGAGCAGGAACAGGCCGGCGCCGATCCGCCACGACGCGCCCATCGGGGAGGTGCCGGCGAGCAGCAGCGCCAGCAGGAGTACGACGGAGGCGGCCATCAGCACCCGAGGGCGGCCGAACCGGTCCGCGGACCAGCCGACCACCGGCGCGAACGCGTACATCCCCAGCACGTGCACGCTGATCACGATCCCGATGATCTGCAGCCCGGCATGCCCCTCGCTCATGTGCAGCGGGGTCATCACCATCACCGAGACCATCACCGCATGCCCCAGCGCCAGGGCGGCAACGCCGGCCGCCACCCCCGGACGCTCCCGGGCCACGGTCAGCACCCGCGCCCAGTGTGGACCGGACCGGGCGACCGGCGCGTGGGCGAGCGCCGCGTCGCGGGCCACCAGCAGCGGGTCCGGCCGCAGGCACACGGCGATGACCGCACCGGCCAGCAGCATCCCCACCAGCGCCACCACGAACGGACCGGTCAGTCGCGGGATGCCCACGTGCTCCGCCAGCCTGCCGGCCACCCCGGTCAGGTTCGGCCCGGCGACCGCACCGATCGTGGTCGCCCAGACCACCGTCGAGAGCGCCCGGGCCCGCTGGGCCGGCTTGGCCAGGTCGGTGGCGGCGTACCGCGACTGGCCGTTCGCCGCCGTCGTCGCGCCCAGCAGGCACGCCCCCACCAGCAGGGTGGCGAAAGACCCGACCACGCCGGCGACCACGCACATGGCTGCGCCGACGCTGCCCAGCACGTACCCGAGCAGCAGCCCCTCCCGGCGCCCACGCCGGCCCATCAGGTGCGCCAGCAGGAACGAGGCCACCGCGGCGCCGAGTACCTGGCAGGTCTGCGCCAGCCCGGCCAGCGAGGTGGACCCGGAGATCCGCGCGGCCAGCAGCGCGGCCACCGCGATGCCGATGGTGGTGCCCAGCCCGCCCAGCGCCTGCGCCGCGACCAGCGTCCAGACCGTGCGCCGCTGCACCGCCCGGATCCGATGGTCCGGCCAGCGCATCCCGCCGGCCAGGCCCTGCGCGAACCCCGCGGCGCCACCGCCGAGCCAGCCGACCAGCCGCCGTCCGGCGCGGGACCCGGTCTCGGTCACGGCAGCACCCTCATCGGGCGCCGGTCATCGGTCCCGGGCGGGCAGCTCGAGGCTCTCCCACACCGCCCGCCAGACCCGCTTGGGCGTCTCCCCCGAGTCCAGCGCCTCCTTGACCGTGCGGTGGTCCAGCTCGGCGAGCACCTGCTGCTCGGCCCAGGTCTTGGCGTACGCCGGACCAAGCGCGTGGTCCATCCGCTCCCAGAACTCCGTGTGCCGCACGTCGCCGCCCTCTCCCTCACGATCCGTTGACGTACGAGGGTACGACGGACGGGGCGCATGAGACCCGCCGAGCGCCGCCGCAGCGTCCTGGGAGAATCACAGGCCATGGACCCCGACATCGTCATCCGGCCGGCCGTGGAGACCGATCTCAGCGACATCGCGACCATCTACAACCACGAGGTCGCCACGAGCGTGGCCACCTTCGACCTCGAGCCGCCCACTCCGACGTACTGGCAGCAGAAGCTGGCCGGCAACCACCCCGGGGACCACCTGCTCGTGGCGGTCGACGGGGACGACGACGTGGTCGGCTACGCCTACTCCTGGTCCTACCGGCCGCGGCCGGCCTACCACCTGACCCGGGAGACCTCGATCTACCTGGACCCGTCGGCGCGCGGCCGCGGCATCGCCCGGCGGCTGTACCCGGCGCTGCTGGACACGATGGCCACCTCCGGCGTGCACACCGCCGTCGCCCTGGTCGCGCAGCCGAACCCGGGCAGCGTCGCGCTGCACAAGGCGTGCGGCTTCGAGCACGTGGGCACGATGCGGGAGGTGGGGTACAAGTTCGACAGGTGGATCGACGTCGAGTGGTACCAGAAGCTGCTCACGCCGCAGGACGCGGAGCAGCCGCCCATCACCTGACCGGCCCGCACGGGCCAGCCGAGCAGAGGAGGGAAGCGGTGAGCGAGACCCTCCTGTTCGGTGTGCTCGGCATCGGGATCGTGGTGCTCACCCCGCTGGCCAGGAGGATCCGCGTCCCGCAGCCGGTGCTGCTCACCCTGTTCGGGCTGGCCCTGGCACTGCTGCCTTTCACCACCGCGCTGCACCTCGACCCCGACCTGATCCTGCCGGTGGTGCTGCCGCCGCTGCTGTTCGCGGCCACCCAGCGCACCACCGCCCGGGAGTTCCGCGAGCACGCCGGCGCGGTGCTGCTGCTCGCGGTCGGGCTCACCATCGCCACCACGGCGGTGGTGGCCGTGGTCGGGCACTTGCTCGGACTGCCCTGGACCGCGGCCGCGGTGCTCGGTGCCATCGTGTCGCCGCCGGACCCGGTGGCCGCCACCGCCGTGGCCCGGCGGCTGCGGCTGCCGCAACGGCTGGTGTCCGTGCTCGAGGGCGAGGGGATGTTCAACGACGCCACCGCCCTCGTGCTCTACAAGGTGGCCGTCGCGGTCACCGTCACCGGTGCGTTCTCCGCGGGGATGGCCGTCCTGGAGCTGGTGCTCGCGGTGGTGGTCGGCCTCGGCATCGGGCTGGTCCTCGGCTGGGTGACCAAGCAGGCGCTGGCCCTGCTGCACGAGGCCGCGCCGGAGACGACCGTGACGGTGATGGCGCCTTTCGGCGCGTACCTCGGGGCCGAGCGGCTGCATGGGTCGGGGGTGCTGGCGGTGCTCGCCCTGGGGCTGTACCTGCGCAGCTACGGGCACGGCGCGACCAGCTCCCGCGGCTGGCTGCTGGGCCGGGCGGTGTGGGGGTACGTCGACTTCGCCATCACCAGCCTGGTGTTCGCGCTGGTCGGCTTCGAGCTGGTGAAGGTGATCGGTGCGTCGACCTGGGGCAACGGGACGTACCTGCTGGCCGGGGTCACGCTGGTGACCCTCGTGGTCTTCCGGGCGGTGTGGATCTTCCCGGCGGCCTGGTTCGCCAGGGTCCGGGCCCGGCGCCGCGACTACCCCTCTCCGGCCGGCTGGCGTGAGTCGGCGGTGGTGTCGTGGGCGGGGATGCGCGGCGTGGTGACCGTGGCCACCGCGCTGGCCCTGCCGATGGCCGGGGACAGCGGCGCACCGTTCCCGCGTCGGCACGACATCGTGCTGGTGGCGCTGCTGTGCGTGCTCGTCACCCTCGTCGTACAGGGGCTGACGCTGGCGCCGCTCACCTCGCGGCTGCGGGTCGCCGCCGAGCCCAGCGGCCGCCACGAGGTGTCCCGGCTGCGCCGGCGGGCCGCCGAGGCCGCGCTGCGGAAGGTGCAGGCGGACACGTCCGAGGACGTGACGCCGGAGGTCCGCGAGGCGGCGGTGCTGCAGTACGAGGGCTACATCAACGCGCAGAGCGCGATGATGCACGCCCGGACGACCAAGACCGACGGCGACGTCGAGGCCGCCGAGGAGCTGCGCGAGGTGATGGGGCGCGCGATCGCGGTGGAGCGGGACCTGGTGCTCACCGCGCGGCGCCGCGGCGAGGTCAGCGCGGAGACCGCCGACGAGGTGCTACGCGACATCGAGACCCGCGCGGTCCGCGACTTCGGCTGAGCCGGGCCCGCTACCGTGGCGGCATGCCGATGTCGGAGTACATGACCTCGATCCGCAAGCGGATCGGCTCGGACCTGCTGCTCACTCCCGCCGCTGGAGTGGCCGTCTTCGACGAGCGGGACCGGATGCTGCTCGCGCGGCACGTGGACACCGGGATGTGGGCCACCGTCGGCGGGGCGATGGACCCCGACGAGAGCCCCGCCGAGGCGGCACTGCGCGAGCTCGCCGAGGAGACCGGGCTGTCGGCGGAGATCGCCGGGCTCGTGGGGGCGTACGGCGGACCGAAGTGCCGGGTCACCTACCCCAACGGGGACCAGACCTCCTACGTGGCGATCATCTACGTGGCTCGGCTGCTGGGCGGAGAGCCGGTGCTGCAGCGCGACGAGATCCACGAGATCGGCTGGTTCACCGCGGCGGAGGCGGTCGCGCTGCCCAAGCGGATCGAGATGCACGACATCGTGCCGGACTGCTTCGCCTCCTGGGCCGCCCTCGCTTAGCTCGCCGGCCCCGCCCGTCGTACTAGGAGAGCAGGAGCTTGTCCAGCCGGCGCGAGACCACGGCGAGACCGGCGAGGCCGAGCAGCACGAGGTACACCACGGACACCGCCGATCCCCAGGTCACCGCGCCGGTGGTCAGCTCCCGGCACAGCACCACGCCGCGGTAGAGCGGCGTGCACTCGACCACCCACCGCAGCGCCGTCGGGAACGCGGTGATCGGGAAAAACGTGCCGGAGAACAGGAACATCGGGATGATCGCCAGCTGCACGAACTCGAAGTCCTGCCACGAGCGCATGAACGTGGTCAGCGCCATGCCCACCCCGGAGAACGCCAGCCCGATCAGCAGGGTCGCCGGCAGCGCGAGGACCGCCCACCAGGAGTACACGTAGCCCATCGCCGCCATCACCACGAGGAACCCGGCGGAGTACACCCCGGACCGCAGCAGCGCCCAGGCGATCTCCCCGCGGGCCACCTGGGTGGTGCGCATCGGCGTGGCCAGCACCGACTCGTAGAGCTTGTCGTACTTCAGCTTGAAGAAGATGTTGTACGTCGAGTCGAGGATCGCGCCGTTCATCGCCGACGCCGCGAGCATCCCCGGTGCGACGAACACCGCGTAGCCGATGACCTGCCCGTTGAAGGAGAAGCCCTGGATCATCTGACCGACGCCGACGCCGATGGAGAACAGGTACAGCACCGGCTCGAGGAACCCGGTCAGGAAGAACATCCAGGCCCGCTTGTAGGCCAGGTAGTTCCGGTTCACCAGCCGCCACGCAGACGCCCGCGGCCGCTCCTCGAGGCGACGGCCGACCAAGCCGACGGACAGGACCGACATCAGTGCTCCAGCCTTCGGGTCAGCGCACGCACCGCGAGCCACCAGCCGGCCACTGTCATCACGGCGAGGTACGCGACGTGCACCAGCGCCAGCGGCCAGTCGACCGTGCCGAGCACCAGCATCCGGGTCAGGTCGACGCCGTGCCACAGCGGCGTGAACCGGGCGATCCACTCCAGCGCCGCCGACAGGTTCGAGATCGGGAAGAACGCGCCGGAGAACAGGAACAGCGGCAGCACCACCAGCCGGAAGATCACCGCGAAGCCCGCCTCGGATTTCATCGCCGCCGCGTAGGCGAAGATCGGTGCGCCGAAGGCGAGACCGACCAGGATGGACACGAAGAACGCCCCGACCACCCCGGGGGCGGACGAGAAGACACCGAACGGCGCCAGCACGAGGAGGAACACCCCGCAGGTGGTCGCCACCCGGAAGGCCACGAACAGCAGCTGGGCGCTGACCACGTCGCCGACGCCGAGCGGCGTGGCGGTCATCCCGTAATAGGTGCGGTGCCACTTGATCATGCCCATCACCGGGTAGGTCACCTCACCGGTGGCGGTCTGCATCGCCTGCGCGGCCACCAGCCCGGGGGCGATGAAGGCGAGGTACGACGGCGCGCCGCCGACGCCGCCCTTGATGAAGCCGCCGAGCAGCACGCCCATCGCGAGTACGTAGAACAGCGGCATCACGAAGGAGGTGATGACCGAGCCCTTCCAGGTGCGCTTGTAGACCGTGACCCAGTAGTCGAGCTGCCGCAGAACCAGCGTCAGGTGGCCGGGAGAGCGGGTCAGGGTTGCCTCGCTCATTCGACGAGGGTCCGTCCGGTGAGCCGGAGGAACACGTCCTCCAGGGTGGACCGTCGTACCAGCACGGCGACCGGGTTCAGCCCGCGCTCGTGCACGGCCGCCAGGGTCGCCTCCCCGTCGGCGGTGTAGAGCAGGAGCCGGTCCGGCAGCACTTCGACCCGCTCGGCGAGGTCCTCCACTTTGGCCGCCAGCGCGTCGTGCTCGCCGACCCCGAAGCGCAGCTCGGCCACCTCGCGGGTGGAGTGCGCGCGGATCAGCTCGAGTGGCGACCCCTCGGCGACGATCTGGCCGCCGTCCATGACCACCAGCCGGTCGCACAGCTGCTCGGCCTCGTCCATGTAGTGGGTGGTCAGGATCAGCGTCACGCCCTGCTGCTTGAGCCGGAACAGCCGGTCCCAGACCAGGTGGCGGGCCTGCGGGTCCAGCCCGGTGGTCGGCTCGTCGAGCAGCAGCAGGTCGGGCCGGTTGACCAGCGACCGGGCAATGGTCAGCCGCCGCTTCATGCCGCCGGAGAGGTCCTCGACCTTGGCCTTGGCCTTGTCGGTCAGCGACACGAACTCGAGCAGCTCGTCGGCGCGACGCCCGACCTCGGCGCGCGGGATGCCGAAGTAGCGCCCGTAGACGACCAGGTTGTCGCGCACGTTCAGCTCGATGTCGAGGGTGTCCTCCTGCGGGCAGACCCCGAGCCGGGCCCGGATCGCCGGCCCGTCCACGGCCGGATCCATGCCCAGGATGCTCAGCTCGCCGGCGCTGGGTGGAGACACCGCGGCGACCATCCGCATGGTCGAGGACTTGCCGGCGCCGTTGGGGCCGAGGAACCCGAACGCCTCCCCCTTGACCACCTCAACGTCGATGCCGCGCACCGCCTCGAAGTCGCCGTACCTCTTGCGGAGCCCGCGGGCGGACACCATCGGCTCGAGGTCCGGAGCGGACTGGTCGGCGGCCGGCAGCGGAGCCGTCCGGCGGGTGATCTCGGGCACGAGTTCGACCCTAACTTCGGCCCCCGACAGTTTCACCGTCTTTTCTGCGCGGACCGGGCAACCTGACACGCCGCTCAGGCGTTTCCTGGATAGCAGGTCCGGTTTGTCGGACGCGGACCCACGGACGGGGGCAGCGCAGATGGGCGAGGAGGGCTTCGACGCCTTCGTGCGCGCACGGCTGCCCCAGTTGCTGTCCTTCGGCCGGGTGCTGACCGGCACCGAGGAGGGCGCCGCCGACCTGGTCCAGGACGCCCTGGAGCGGGCGCTGCTGCACTGGGACCGCATCGAGTCGAGGGACAGCCCGGAGGGGTACGTGCGTCGCATCATGGTCAACCGCCACATCTCGCTCTGGCGCCGGTTCCGGCGGGAGCGGGTCACCGACCAGGTCCCCGAGCAGCCCACCGAGCCGTGGACGGCCGTCGACCGGCGAGGCCCCGTGTGGGCGGCGGTCCTCACGCTTCCACCCCGCCAGCGCGCGGTGATCGCGCTGCGCTACCTGGAGGACCTCTCCGAGGCGGACACCGCTCAGGTGCTCGGTTGCTCGGTAGGCACGGTGAAGAGCCAGGCGAGCAAGGCGATGGACAAGCTGCGGCAGCTGGTGCCGGCCGAGGGGGTGCTGTGATGGACGGCATCGAGGAGCTGCTGCGGTCCGGGCCACCGACCGCGGACGAGGCACCGGCCGACGTGGACGAGTTCCTGCAGCGGGTCCGCAGCGGAGCGCGCCGCAAGCGCCGACGCCAGCGAGTGGCCTGGGCGGCCGGCGTTGGTGCCGCAGCCGTCGCCGCAACGGTGGCCGGCGTGATGCTCTCGGTCGGGCCCATCCAGGTGCCGACGCAACAGCATCAGGCCTTCGTGCACACCACCAAGGCGCCGGCCGCGGTCCCCGGGCGCACCGTCTCGTTCAGCGCGAGCGCGCCCGACCGGTGGTGGGTGCTGTCCTCGATCCGTTGCCCGGTGTACCGCACCGGGTGCGCGGTGGTCTCCGGCACCGCGATGCCGCACTACGTGCGAGTCGGCGCGCCGGCTCCGCGACACTTCTACGACGAGACCGCGGACACCGTCGGCGACGTGCGGTTCGCGGTCGACGGCACGGACGGATGGGCGTACGGCGGGGCGCTGTGGTCCACCCACGACGGCGGCCACTCCTGGCACCAGGTGTCCTTGCCCGAGGGCACCACCGTGCAGAGCGTCGCGGCGTACGGCTCCCGGGTCTACGCGCTGGTCCAGCACGCCGATAGCCAACCCGGTGTCCTGGCCGCGTCCACGTCGACGAACGACTGGACCCCTCTCCCTCTGCCCTCGGGGCTCTCGGAGACCGGCTCCCAGCTGGTTGTGGCCCGCGGTGTACCCGCCTTCGCGGCCTACGACACGGTACGGCGGGAGCAGACGATCGTGCTGAGCCACGACGGCGGCCGGACCTGGACGGTGCGCCGCTCCCCCTGCGGCACCGCGACCCTCGCCGCGACCGGGAGCTCGCTGTGGGCCACCTGCCAGGCCGACGCGCACGGGGCCGTCTACACCTCGCGCGACGGCCGGTCCTGGACGCGGGTCGGCGCGGTCCCGCTCGGCGAGGGCGCCCAGCTCGCCCCACGAGACAGTGGTTCCACGGTCGTGTACCTGCGGCGCCGGGCCGTCCTGCTCGACGGCTCCGGCTCCCATCCCGTGGATGTCGGCCTGCGCAGTGGCGAGCTGATCAGGTACGCCGGGTTCAACGACCCCTCGCACGGGTTCGTGCTCACGTCGTACGGGCGGCTGCTGGCCAGCGTTGACGGCGGCCTCACCTGGACCCAGCTGGACTAACCCGGTTGACGGCTCCGAGATCCTGGTGCCCGTGCCCTCCTCACGCCCCGTCGCGCTCGTCACCGGCGTCGGCCGGCTCGCCGGCATCGGCGCCGCCCTCGCCACCCGCCTGGCTCAGGACGGCTGGGACGTCGCGACCACGCACTGGTCGCCGTACGACGAGCGCATGCCCTGGGGACGGCAGGACGGTGACGTGGAGGCGGTCGGCGCCGCCGTGCGCGGGTACGTGGCCCGGCACGTCGCGGTGTCCGCCGACCTGACCGACCCGGCGGCCCCCGCGGAGGTGTTCGACTTCGTCGAGGCGGAGCTGGGTCCGGTCGTGGCGCTGGTGATGGCGCACTGCGAGAGCGTCGACTCGGGCTTGCTGGACACCAGCCTGGAGAGCTTCGACCGGCACTTCGCCGTCAACGCCCGGGCATCCTGGCTGCTGATCTGCGAGCTGGCCAGCCGGCTGCCCGGACCGGACGAGCGCGCCCGGATCGTCGCCCTGACCAGCGACGCGGTGGTAGGCAACCTGCCCTACGGCGCCAGCAAGGGCGCCCTGGACCGGATCGTGCTCGCCGCGGCCCGTGAGCTCGCCGAGCTCCGGGTCACCGCGAACGTGGTCAACCCGGGGCCGATCGACACCGGCTGGATGGACGACGAGCTGCGCGAGCGGATCGCCGGGATCAACCCGCGCGGCCGGGGCGGCAGGCCCACCGACACCGCGGCGCTGGTGTCCTTCCTGTGCTCGGAGGAGGGCGGCTGGGTGAACGGCCAGCTGCTGCACTCCGACGGCGGGCTGCACGCCTGACCCTCGGGGGAAGGCCGGCCGCGCACGCCGCAGCACCCTGTCGGTGCCATGGGTCAGGATGGGGGCGTGAACAGCTCCGCCGACCAGGTCCTCGATGACTTCGGCGAGCCGACCCGGGCCTGGTTCCAGGCGGCCTTCGCGGCGCCCACGGCCGCCCAGGTCGGCGCCTGGCAGGCGATCGCGGCCGGCCGGCACGCTCTCGTGGTGGCCCCGACGGGGTCCGGCAAGACGCTGGCCGCGTTCCTGTCCGCGATCGACCGGCTGGCCCGGGAACCGCACCCGGCCGAGAAGCTGCGGCGCTGCCGGGTGCTGTACGTGTCCCCGCTCAAGGCGCTCGCGGTCGACGTGGAGCGCAACCTGCGCGCCCCGCTGACCGGGATCGGGCACGCCGCCTCCCGGCTGGGTCAGTCGGCGCCGGACCTGACCGTCGGGATCCGGTCCGGCGACACCCCGGCCACGGAGCGTCGCCGGCTGGCCACCAGCCCTCCGGACATCCTGATCACCACCCCGGAGTCGCTGTTCCTGATGCTCACCTCCAACGCCCGCGAGGCGCTGCGCGGGGTGGAGACGGTGATCCTCGACGAGGTGCACGCGGTGGCCGGCACCAAGCGGGGCGCGCACCTCGCGGTCTCCCTGGAGCGGCTGGACGCGCTGCTGGAGCGGCCGGCGCAACGCATCGGGCTGTCGGCCACGGTGCGTCCCGTCGAGGAGGTGGCCCGGTTCCTCGGCGGCCCGCAGCCGGTGCAGGTGGTCGCACCGGAGGCGGAGAAGCGCTGGGACCTGCGGGTGGTCGTGCCGGTCGAGGACATGACCGAGCTCGGCGCGACGACCGGAGACCTGGAGGGGCCGGCGGCGGGGAGCGACCGTCGGGCCTCGATCTGGCCGCACGTCGAGGAGCGGATCGTCGACCTGATCGGCGAGCACCGCTCCACGATCGTGTTCGCGAACTCCCGGCGGCTCGCCGAGCGGCTGACCGCCCGGTTCAACGAGATCGCCGCCGACCGGGCGGCCGAGCTCACCGAGTTGTCAGGCGCTGAACCGGCTATAGCCGGTCACCCGCCTGACAACTCGGCGAACGGGGGGCCGCCGGCGCAGGTGATGGCGCAGTCGGGACAGTCGTACGGCGCGGCGCAGGTGATCGCCCGGGCCCACCACGGGTCGGTCAGCAAGGAGCAGCGGGCGCTGATCGAGGACGACCTGAAGCGCGGCCGACTGCCGTGCGTGGTCGCCACCTCCAGCCTGGAGCTCGGCATCGACATGGGCAGCGTGGACCTGGTGGTGCAGGTGGAGTCCCCGCCCTCGGTGGCCAGCGCGCTGCAGCGGGTCGGCCGGGCCGGCCACCAGGTCGGCGAGACCTCCCGCGGGGTGCTGTTCCCTAAGCACCGCGGGGATCTGGTGCACACCGCGGTGTCGGTGGAGCGGATGCGCGAGGGCGCGATCGAGGCGCTGCGGGTGCCGGCCAACCCCCTCGACGTACTCGCGCAACAGGTGGTGTCCGCCACCGCGGTGGAACAGTGGCAGGTGGACGAGCTGTACGACGTCGTACGCCGCTCCGCCCCGTTCGCGGCGCTGCCGCGCTCGGCGTACGACGCGGTGCTGGACCTGCTGGCGGGCCGGTACCCGTCCGACGAGTTCGCCGAGCTCCGGCCGCGGATCGTCTGGGACCGGGTGGCCGGCACCCTGACCGGCAGGCCCGGGTCGCAGCGGCTGGCGGTGACCTCCGGCGGCACCATCCCCGACCGGGGTCTGTTCGGGGTGTTCCTGGTCGGCGACTCCGGCCCCGGGCGGCGGGTCGGCGAGCTCGACGAGGAGATGGTCTACGAGTCGCGGGTCGGTGACGTGTTCGCGCTCGGCGCGAGCAGCTGGCGGATCGAGGACATCACCCACGACCGAGTGCTGGTCTCCCCCGCGCCCGGCCAGCCGGGCCGGCTGCCGTTCTGGAAGGGCGACCAGCTGGGCCGGCCCGCCGAGCTGGGCGCGGCGATCGGCGCGTTCACCCGCGAGCTGGCCGCCACCCCGGAGGAGCAGGCGGTGCGGCGCTGCGAGGACGCCGGGCTGGACCCCTGGGCCGCGCAGAACCTGGTCCGCTACCTCGCCGAGCAGAAGCAGGCCACCAACGCGCTGCCCACCGACAGGACCGTGGTCGTGGAGCGGTTCCGCGACGAGCTCGGCGACTGGCGGATCGTGGTGCACTCGCCGTACGGCGCGCAGGTGCACGCGCCGTGGGCGCTGGCGATCGGGGTGCGGCTGCGGGAGCGGTACGGCATGGAAGGGAGCGCTGCACAGGCCTTGTCATCAGACGACGGGATCGTGCTCCGGGTGCCGGAGACCGACCAGGACCCGCCCGGCGCGGACGTGGTGGTCTTCGAGCCCGACGAGATCGAGGACATCGTCACCACCGAGGTCGGCGGGTCGGCGTTGTTCGCGTCCCGGTTCCGGGAGTGCGCGGCGCGGGCGCTGCTGCTGCCGCGCCGGGACCCGGGGCGGCGGTCGCCGCTGTGGCAGCAGCGGCAGCGGTCCGCGCAGCTGTTGCAGGTGGCCGTCCGCTACCCGTCGTTCCCGATCGTGCTGGAGGCGGTGCGCGAGTGCCTGCAGGACGTGTACGACGTGCCGGCGCTGGTCGCGCTGATGAAGGCGCTCGCCTCCCGTCGCGTGCGGGTGGTCGAGGTGTCCTCGCAGCAGCCCTCGCCGTTCGCGCGGTCGCTGCTGTTCGGGTACGTCGCGGCCTTCGTCTATGAGGGCGACTCGCCGATCGCCGAACGCCGGGCGGCGGCGCTGTCGCTGGACCAGGGTCTGCTCGCCGAGCTGCTCGGCCGCGCGGAGCTGCGGGAGCTGCTCGACGCGGACGTGCTCGCCGAGATGGAGGCCGAGCTGCAGCGGCTGGTGCCCGACCGGCAGGCCAAGGACGCGGAGGGCGTCGTCGACCTGCTCCGGCTGCTCGGGCCGCTGTCCGAGGCCGAGGTGACCGCGCGCTGCAGGCCGGGATCGGACGTGCTCGAGTGGCTGGAGCTGCTGCGCGAGGCGCGGCGGGTGGCGCCGGTCCGGGTCGCCGGCGAGGACCGGTGGGCGGGCGTGGAGGACGTCGGCCGGCTCCGCGACGGGCTGGGCGTCCCGGTGCCGCCGGGCACACCCGAGGCGTTCACCGAGCCGGTCGAGGACCCGCTGGCGGACCTGGTGGGCCGGTACGCCCGCAGCCACGGCCCGTTCACGATCGCCGATGTCTCGTCCCGGCTGGGGCTGGGTCCGGCCGTCGTACGCCAGACGCTGGCGCGGCTCGGCGCGCAGGGCCGGGTGCTGGAGGGGGAGTTCCGGCCCACCGGGACCGGGTCGGAGTGGTGCGACGCCGACGTGCTGCGCCGGCTGCGGCGCCGGTCGCTGGCCGTGCTGCGCAAGGAGGTCGAGCCGGTCGAGCCCGCGGCGCTCGGGCGGTTCCTGCCGGCGTGGCAGAACGTGTCGACGGGGAGCGGCAGCCGGCTGCGCGGCGTGGACGGGGTGCTCGCCGTCGTGGAGCAGCTCGCCGGCTGCGCCGTACCGGCTTCTGCCTTGGAGCCGCTGGTGCTGTCCTCGCGGGTGGTCGACTACTCCCCCGCGATGCTCGACGAGCTGACCGCGACCGGCGAGGTGCTGTGGGCCGGGCACGGGTCGCTGCCCGGGGCGGACGGCTGGGTGTCGCTGCACCTGGCCGACTCCGCGGCGCTGACCCTGCCGGAGCGGGAGGTTGTCGAGCTGTCCCCGCTGCACGAGGCGGTGCTGGAGGCGCTGGGCGGGGGCGGCGCGTACTTCTTCCGGCAGCTCGCCGACGCCGCCGGCGGGCAGGTGGTGGAGGGCGGCGACAAGGCGCTCGAGGCGGCGCTGTGGGACCTGGTCTGGGCGGGCCGGGTCGGCAACGACACCCTGGCCCCGCTGCGGTCGCTGACGGCGACCGGCACGGCGGCGCACCGGTCCCGGCGGCGCCCGCCGCGGGCGCGGTACGGCTCCCGACGGCCGAACCTGCCCAGCCGGACC
>DASTWW010000154.1:0-27357 GCA_035765755.1 Nocardioidaceae bacterium | reverse complement strand
ATGCCGGTTTGTTTCATCGACATCGAAGGCTTGTCGGCTGTCGGATCGTCAGCAGCCGCGGCGGTGGACTTGCCGCACATGCCGCCCTGGGCATTTTGAGCCTGCTGGCCGGAGCCGCCGCCGCACATCGCGGAAGCCGGTGAAAGGCCGATGAGCACGGCGATCGCCGTTGAAGCCAAAAGAACGCGCATTGTGAATCCTCCCGGTCGCGTTGCCGGAGCATACGACGGGGTTGAAAAAAGCGACGTCACTTTCAAGTCAAAACGAGCGCTGCCAAATTTGGCCTGGGGTCACGGGGAGGAGGTTAGCGCCTGGCTGTTGGCTCACGAAAAGAACATATTGCGAACAGAGAACAAATAGGGTACGTTCTTTTCATCGGATCGTTCCCGATTCCGGTCCGCCGATCCTGGGAAGCCCGTTTGTCCGGCCGGCGAATCCCGTCATATATGGAGCATCACCAATGGCCCCCGCAGCCCTGCGTATCGTTGAAGGAACGTCCATGGACAAGACCAAGGCCCTGTCGGCCGCGCTCTCCCAGATCGAGCGCCAGTTCGGCAAGGGCTCCGTGATGCGGCTCGGCGACGAGACGCGGGCCCCGCTCGAGGTGATCCCGACCGGGGCGATCGCCCTCGACGTCGCGCTCGGCATCGGCGGGCTGCCCCGCGGCCGGGTCGTTGAGATCTACGGACCGGAATCTTCCGGAAAGACCACCGTGGCGCTGCACGCGGTCGCCAACGCCCAGCGCGGCGGCGGCATCGTGGCGTTTATCGACGCCGAGCACGCCCTGGACCCGGAGTACGCCCGCGCCCTCGGCGTAGACACCGACGCGCTGCTCGTCTCCCAGCCGGACTCGGGGGAGCAGGCCCTGGAGATCGCCGACATGCTGGTGCGCTCCGGCGCGCTGGACTTGATCGTCATCGACTCGGTGGCCGCGCTGGTGCCGCGCGCCGAGATCGAGGGGGAGATGGGCGACAGCCACGTCGGTCTGCAGGCGCGGCTGATGAGCCAGGCGCTGCGGAAGATGACCGGTGCGCTGAACGGCGCAGGCACGACGGCGATCTTCATCAACCAACTTCGTGAAAAAATCGGAGTCATGTTCGGCTCGCCCGAGACCACCACTGGGGGACGGGCGCTGAAGTTTTACTCGTCAGTCCGGCTCGATGTGCGCAGAATTGAGACACTGAAGGACGGGCAGGACATGGTCGGCAACCGGACTCGGGTCAAGGTCGTCAAGAACAAGGTCGCGCCTCCCTTCAAACAGGCCGAGTTCGATATAATGTATGGACAGGGAATCAGTCGTGAGGGGGGATTGATCGACGTCGGGGTGGAAGCAGGTCTGGTCAGGAAGGCCGGCGCCTGGTACACCTACGAGGGCGATCAGCTTGGACAGGGCAAGGAGAACGCGCGGAGCTTCCTCCGCGACAACCCGGACCTGGCCAACGAGCTGGAGAAGCGAATCCTCGAGAAGCTGGGGGTGGGACCGCAGGTTGATGAGCAGCCGGCGGAGCCGACCAACGTTGACTTCTGACTCACGTGACTGAACCCACGGGTCACCGCCCGTCTGGTCCCTCCCTCCCAGGGGACCAGACGGGCGGTTCTTTCTCTCCGCAGCAGCCCCCGGGGCGGGGGGCCGCGTCGAAGCCCCCCGAGGACCCCGCCGCTCTCGGCCCGGACGCCGACGCCGAGGAGGTCGCTCGCAAGATCCTGCTCGACCAGCTCACCGGCCAGGCGCGTAGCCGCGCCGAACTGGAGTCCAAGCTGGCCAAGCGGCAGGTCCCCGGCGAGGTCGCGCAGCGGCTGCTCGACCGGTTCGAGGAGGTCGGCCTGGTCGACGACCGGGCGTTCGCCCGCTCCTGGGTGCAGTCCCGGCAGGCCGGGCGCGGCCTGGCCCGAAGGGCGCTGGCCCACGAGCTACGCCGGAAGGGGATCGACGAGGAGGTTGCCCGCGAGGCGCTCGACGAGGTGGATCCCGACGACGAGGTCGAGGCGGCCCGGACGCTGGTCCGGCGCAAGCTGCGGTCCGTGCGACGACTGGACCAGACCACCGCCGTGCGCCGGCTGAGCGGGATGCTCGCGCGCAAGGGGTACCCGCCCGGAGTCGCCTTCCGGGTGGTCCGCGAGGAGCTGGACGCGGCCGGCCTCGAAGACTCGGAGTCCGACGGCCTCGGCGAGGACCTGCCCTGAGCGGGACCCGCCCCCAGCATCGACACCTGCGAGGGGGGCGGCCGTCCGATCAGCTGTCGCCCTCCCCGCTGCCGCGTGTCCTCGCTCGCCGTAGCCTGCCGTGAGCCTCGCGCAACCGCCTGCCCTGCGTCATGTCGAGATCCCGCGTGCTGGCGGCCTTCTCGACCTTGCGCGTGTCCCTCGGCTCCAGCCGCACGAGCTTCTCGGCTCGTACGCCCGCCTGCAGCTGTCGAACCCGCGTCAACTCCGCGTCGAACTCGGCGCCGAACAAGAGCGCCAAGTTGGTGATCCACAGCCACAGCAGCAACACGATCGCGCCGGCGAGCGATCCGTACGTCGCGTTGTAGCTGGAGAAGTTCGCCACGTAGAACCCGAAGGCCACCGATGCCACCAGCCACACCACGACGGCAACGAGGGCGCCGATGCTCATCCACCGGAATCTCGGCTGCCGCACGTTCGGCGTGGCGTAGTACAGCAGGGCCACGATGAGTACGACGGCGAACAGCAGCACCGGCCATTTGACGATCTGCCACGCCAGCACGGCAGCGGAGCTCAACCCGATCGCGCCGCCCAAGGATTGCGCCACCGGCCCACTGATCACGAGCGCCGTACCCACGACTGCGACGAGCAGGACAGCGAGCAGGGTCGTCAACAGCATCACCGGCCGGAGCTTCCAGGCCGGGCGGCCCTCTCGCACGGCATAGATGCGGTTCATCGCCCGACCGAAGGCCCCCACATAGCCAGATGCCGACCACAGAGCGGCGATCAGGCCGATGACGAACGTCGGTCCCGCGGCCGGTGTCTGGCTGAGAGAAGTCAGCGGCCCGCGGAGGTTGGAGGAGAGGGAAGAGGCGCCGGCATCCGAGAGGATGCCCAGCAACGTGCTCACCGTCTTCGGCCCATTCCCCACAAGACCGAGCAACGACAGGAGTGCGATGAGCGCAGGGAACAACGAGAGCACCGCATAGTACGTCAACGCGGCGGCCAGGTCGGTGCAGTCGTCCTTGGAGAACTCGTGGACGGTGCGTCGCGCGACGTATCGCCACGAGTGCCGCCTGAGGTCCGCGGACGGCACCGGCTCCGGGGAGCCCTCCGGTGCTGCCTTCGCTCGGTGTGCAAGACGCGATCTGTTCATCCGCGCCGCCTCCCGATCAGGAGTCCGGCCATGATGACCGGGGACATCTCGAGAGTGCCCATTCGGGGGACAGCCATGCCGTGCCAACCCGGCGAAGATCAGCAACCCGGGCACGCCCAGGGGCGCTCCCACCGGGTTTCTTGACCGGGCGGACCCCGCGACCTAGCCTCAAATCACCGAACCGCCCGGGCGACCGGGCACTGAGACCGACCATGAACCCGGCGCACAGCCGGACGCGCAAGACCTGGCTACATGTTGCGGAGCGACGGACGTGTCGCCACTCCCGGCGCCTCCCGTCCGTCTGGCGACCCTACCTGACCAGTCCTGGCGCCCCGAGGGACAGGAGCTGCGGGAATGGACCCCACGACCCTCAGTCCGGGCGTGACAGCCGCCCCACCCATGCTCGCCGCGCTCGGACTCGACGTGCTGCTGGCCGTCCTGGTCACCGTCGTCGTCCTCGGCCTGGCCGGAGCGGTGCTCGCGCTGCTCGGCCGGCAGCGGGCCGCCCGTCGCGAGCACGATCTGCACCGCGACCTGCAGGAGCAGCGACTCGACATCGAGCGTCGCGAGCACCGGCTCACCGAGCGCGAGGAGCGCCTGGAGGCTGGCCTGCGGACCATGGAGCAGCGCTCGCACGACCTCGACGCTCTGCAGACCGAGATGGACGAGCGCCGCGCCGAGCTGCTGGACCTCGAGGACGAGCGGCGGGAGACCCTGGAGCGGGTGGCTGGCCTGTCCGCCGAGGACGCCCGCCGCCAGCTGGTCGAGTCCATCGAGAACGACGCCAAGCGCACCGCCGCGCTGATCGCCCGCGACATCGAGCGAAGTGCCCAGGAAGAGGCCGAGTTCAGGGCCAAGCGCATCCTGGCCACCGCCATCCAGAGGCTGGCCACCGACCAGACGAGCGAGTCGGTGGTCTCCGTCGTCCACCTGCCCAGCGACGACATGAAGGGCCGGATCATCGGCCGGGAGGGCCGCAACATCAAGGCCTTCGAGCAGACCACCGGGGTGAACCTGGTCATCGACGACACCCCGGGCGCCGTACTGCTGTCCTGCTTCGACCCGGTGCGCCGCGAGGTCGCCCGGCTGGCCCTGGAGGAGCTGGTCGCCGACGGGCGGATCCACCCCAGCCGCATCGAGGACGTGCATGAGCGCTGCGGGCTCGAGGTGGACCGGCTGTGCCTCCGCGCCGGTGAGGACGCCGCGTTCGAGATGGGCATCACCGACCTGCATCCGGAGCTGGTGGCCACGCTGGGCCGGCTGAAGTTCCGTACGTCGTACGGCCAGAACGTGCTCAAGCACCTCATCGAGTCCGGCCACGCGGCCCGGCTGCTCGCCCACGAGCTCGGCGTGGACCCGAAGCTGTGCGTGCGCGGCGCGTTCCTGCACGACATCGGCAAGGCGCTGACCCACGAGGCCGAGGGGTCGCACGCGATCGTCGGTGCGGAGCTGGCCCGCAAGTACGGCGAGGTCGACGACGTCGTGCACGCGATCGAGGCGCACCACAACGAGGTGGAGCCGCGCACCGTCGAGGCGATCATCACCCAGGCGGCGGACGCGATGAGCGGCGGCAGGCCGGGGGCGCGGCGGGAGTCGCTGGAGGCGTACGTCGAACGGCTGCACCGGCTGGAGGAGATCGCGCTGTCCAAGGCGGGCGTCGACAAGGTGTTCGCGATGTCAGCCGGCCATGAGGTGCGCGTCATGGTGCTCCCGGACCAGGTCGACGACCTGGCTGCGCAGGTGCTGGCGCGGGACCTGGCCAAGCAGTTCGAGGAGGAGCTCACCTACCCGGGGCAGATCAAGGTGACCGTGATCCGCGAGTCCCGGGCCACCGAGACCGCCCGCTGAGCGCTCGTCGCGGCCGGCCGGCATCGCGGGCGGCCGCTCGGCTGTCAGTGCCGCAGGATCGTGGCCACGAAGCTTTGTGCCCGCTCCGTGCTCGGCTTCTCGAAGAACGCCTCCGGGCTGCCCTCCTCCACGATGCTGCCATCGGCCATGAACACCACCCGGTCGGCTGCCGTGCGCGCGAAGCCCATCTCATGGGTGACCACCACCATGGTCATCCCGCCGCGGGCCAGGTCGGTCATCGCGTCCAGGACCTCCTTGATCATCTCCGGATCGAGAGCCGAGGTCGGCTCGTCGAACAGCATCACCTTCGGCTGCATGATCAGCGCCCGGGCGATCGCGGCTCGCTGCTGCTGCCCGCCCGACAGCGCCCGCGGCAGCTTGTCAGCCTGGTCGGCCAGCCCCATCCGGCCCAGCAGGTTCCGCGCGGAGCGCTCCACCTCGGCGTGCCCGAGGCCGCGGACCCGGAGCGGGCCGAGCATCACGTTCTCCAGCACGGTCTTGTGCTGGAACAGGTTGTAGGACTGGAACACCATGCCGACCTCGGCGCGCAGCCGGGCCAGCGACCTCGGGTCCTCAGGAAGCGGCTTCCCGTCGATCCGGACCTCGCCGGAGTCGATCGGCTCCAGCCGGTTGACCACCCTGCACAACGTGGACTTCCCCGAGCCGGACGGGCCGATCACGACGACCACCTCGCCGCGTCGTACTGAAAGGTTCACATCACGCAGGGCCTGCAACTCCCCGTACCATTTGTTCACACGCTCGAGGACGACGAGCGGAACCGGCTCGTCCTCGACCGTGTGTGCCCCGGCCGACGTGGTCATGGGAGCAACGTAGCGAGTCGGTACGACGGACCGCCCGCGGCCCGGCTCACGGCTCTCCGCCGCGCGGACCGTGTCCTCGACCGAAGGGATCAACGTGGCCCCGAAGAAGCCCCTGGACAAGATCGCCGAGAAGGCGCTGAGCTCGATCAAGGATCCGCGGAACACTGCGGACCGGCTGTACACCCAGGCCAAGGGAGCCGGCTCCCTCGCCCGCCAGGTCGCCGACCGGGTGGGGCGGACGGCGATGACCAGGGCCGCCGCGACCGCCGGGACGCTCGCGGAGCGTCGCGCGGCCCGCCGCGCCAGACGGCGTGGTCCCGGGCTCCGGCCGGTCCCGGACGTGAACGAGCCCGCCGGGCCGGTCCAGGACTTCCAGCGGACCACGCCTGCTGCTAAGCCCGGGTCCGCTCCTGCTGAGCCGGCGGAGCCGGTCGCTGACAAGGTGGCCCCTGCGCCCCCGGCATCGGCCGAGCCCGCCGAGGCAACTGAGCCGCCCACACCGGCCGGCCCGGAGTCTGGGTCGAGCGGGGGGTCCGCCGAGCCACAGGAGGAGCCGGCCGCTCCCGCCGCCTCCGGCTCGCCCGCCACACCCGCCGACGTCGCCAAGGCAATCCACAAGAACGGTCAGCCCAAGCCGACCTCCGACAGCGGCCCGGGCGACAAGCTGCCGCCGCGCAAGAAGGCCGAGCCTTCCAAGCCCGCGGCGAAGAAGTCGAGCAGCAAGAAGAGCGGCTCCGCGGCCAAGAGGAGCGCAAGCGCGTCGACGTCCAAGAAGTCCACCGGCTCGACCAGCAAGAAGAGCAGCACGGCGACCGGGTCGGCGAAGAAGAGCAGTGGCGGGTCGACCGCGAAGAAGCAGGCACCGCCCCCTGCCGAAGACGCCTAGCCAGAGCGAATCTCCTGTCGTCAGGTGGTGGGCAGCAACAACGGTTCGTGGCGACCTGTTATTGCTGTCGCGAGGCGTGATCGGCAGCAACAACGGGTCGTGGCGACCCGTGGTGGCCGTTCAATCCAGACCAGTCGCTGCGCCTGGCTCGCGAACCGTGGGAAGTGGAGGTTTCCCATGGTCACCTGAAAGACCTGAGGCCAGTGGGGCGAAGGCGCGGCGAGGTCGAGGGGCCACGTACCCTTGACGCGTCATGAGCCTCGACCAGAACCGCACCATGCCAGCCGCGCCCGAAGCGCGCGATCAGCAGCTGCAGCAGCCCCACCCGGAGCAGCCCCACCCTGAACAGGCCCAGCCGCGCACCTACGAGGTGCGCACCTACGGGTGTCAGATGAATGTCCACGACTCCGAACGGCTGTCCGGGCTGCTGGAGAACGCCGGTTACCGGCCCGCCACAGAAGACCAGCAAGCCGATGTGGTGGTCTTCAACACCTGCGCGGTGCGGGAGAACGCCGACAACAAGCTGTACGGCAACCTCGGCCACCTCGCCCCGGTCAAGGCCAAGCACCCGGGCATGCAGATCGCCGTCGGCGGCTGCCTGGCGCAGAAGGACAAGGACCAGATCACCAGCAAGGCGCCCTGGGTGGACGTGGTCTTCGGCACCCACAACATCGGCTCGCTGCCTGCGCTGCTTGAGCGTGCCCGGGTCCAGCAGGAGGCACAGGTCGAGATCCTCGAGTCGCTCGAGGTGTTCCCCTCCACGCTGCCGACCAAGCGCGAGTCGGCGTACGCCGCGTGGGTGTCGATCAGCGTCGGCTGCAACAACACCTGCACGTTCTGCATCGTGCCGAGCCTGCGCGGCAAGGAGAAGGACCGGCGCCCCGGCGACATCCTGGCCGAGATACGCGCGTTGGTCGCCGAGGGCGTCTGCGAGGTGACCCTTCTCGGGCAGAACGTGAACACCTACGGCGTCGAGTTCGGCGACCGGTACGCCTTCGGCAAGCTGCTCCGCGCCTGCGGCGAGATCGAGGGCCTGGAGCGGGTCCGGTTCACCAGCCCGCACCCGGCCGCGTTCACCGACGACGTGATCACCGCGATGGCCGAGACGCCGAACGTGATGCCGCAGCTGCACATGCCGCTGCAGTCCGGGTCGAGCCGGCTGCTCAAGGCGATGCGTCGGTCCTACCGGCAGGAGAAGTACCTCGGGATCCTGGAACGGGTGCGGGAGGCGATGCCGGAGGCGGCGATCACCACCGACATCATCGTCGGCTTCCCCGGCGAGACCGAGGAGGACTTCCTCGAGACCTTGAAGGTGGTCGAGCAGGCTCGGTTCGCGCAGGCGTTCACCTTCCAGTACTCCAAGCGCCCCGGCACGCCCGCCGCCGTCCTCGAGGACCAGGTCCCGCGCGAGGTGGTGCAGGAGCGGTACGAGCGGCTGGTCGCCCTGCAGAACGACATCGCCTGGGCGGAGAACCGCCGGCTGGAGGGTACGACGGTCGAGCTGCTGGTCGCCGAGGGGGAGGGCCGCAAGGACGAGCAGACTCAGCGGCTGTCCGGCCGGGCCCGCGACAATCGGCTGGTGCACTTCAGTCCCGTCGACCGGGACGGCGCCCCGCTCGTCGTACGCCCGGGAGACATGGTCGAGGTGACCGTGACGTACGGCGCGCCGCACCACCTGGTCGCCGACGGTCCGGTGAAGGCGGTACGACGGACGCGGGCCGGTGACGCGTGGGAGGCCCGGACCAGCACGCCGCAGGACAACGGGGTGCTGCTCGGCCTGCCCACGGTCGGAGTCCCGGAGCCGGCCCCCGCGGTGACAGGCGGTTGCGCCTGCTGAGGACGCCCTAGGACCGGTGCACCATCACCCGCAGGTCCTGGCGGCTGACCTCGAGCACCATCCCGTTGGAGATCCGCTCCCAGCGCGGCCCCGGCGGCTCCCAGCCGTCCGAGGCCACCGTCACCGCATTCGCAGTGACCCGGAACATCAGCTCGTAGGTCGCGGTACCGGCCTCCGGGCTGGGCGGCACGGTCTCGTCCCAGTAGGCGAAGGCGTACAACGCCTGCTGGGTCAGCAGGACCGCGTTGAGCGACACAAGCTCGTCGCTGAGCTGCCTGATCCGCTCTGCGGTCGACTGCAGCGCCTGGACCGGGCCCTCGTCGCGCATCGCGGCCAGCACCAGGCCGAAATAGCGCTCGCTGTCGGTCTGGCCCTCCGGCGGCCGGCCGCCGCGCTGCACCAGCTCGGTCTCGACCTTCGAGGCCGGCGCGAAGAAGCCGTTGTGGGCGAACGCGACGCTGCCCGCGACGAACGGGTGGGTGTTGACCTCCTTGGGGACCATGCCCGCCGATGCCTTCCGGAGATGCAGCACCGCGGCATCCGTCGACGCGTGCTTCGCGGCCGACCAGAACCCCTCGCTGCCCTGGGCGGCCTCGGGGGCCTTGCTCACCACCAGGTCGTCGTGCGGGTTCCAGTACGCCATGCCCCAGCCGTCGCAGTGGACCGAGGACAGTGCGGCGAACGGCGCGAGGTCGCTCGACAAGGTGTCGGTGAGGGGAGCGGCGGATCGGGAGACAACGCCGAGGAGTCGACACATCTGCGTTCAGGCCCTTCGTGATGGGTGGGTTCCGGCGGTCGGCATGGAGCGCCGGTCAAGCGGTGGGGGCGAGCCCGGCGTTGGGGGCGTTCGCCAGTTGGGTCTCCTGCGTCGCCCGAGGCCCGGCGCCGCCCGGGCGGCGGCTGAGCCGCCGCTCCACCCAGCCGGCCAGCCGGCCGAGCAGGAAGTTGATCACGACGTAGATCACTGCCACGATCACGAAGGTCTGGAACAGCAGGTGGGTGCGCGCGGTGAGGAAGTCCCCTTGCTTCATCAGCTCGGGGTAGCTGACCGCGTAGCCCAGCGTGCTCTCCTTCAGCACGGTGACCAGCTGGGCGATCAAGCTCGGCAGCACCAGCCGCGTGGCCTGCGGGAGGATCACCAACCGCATGGCCTGCCAGTAGCGGAAACCGATCGCCTCGGCGGCCTCGGACTGCCCCCGGTCCAGGGCGAGGATGCCCGCCCGGACGACCTCGGCGATGATCGCCGACATCACCATGACGATGGGGACCACGAGCTTCCAGAAGACCGGCAGGTTCACGCCGTAGCGCGGCAGCGCGAGCAGGAAGGCGTAGATCAGCAGCAGCAGCGGGATCGAGCGGAACACCTCGATGTACCCGACCGCCAGCACCCGCACCGGACGCCGCGTGGACAGCCGCATCAGCGCCAGCAGCGCCCCCAGGGGGAAGGCCAGCACCGCGCTCATGCCGGTCGCCTTGAGGGTGCCCCACAGGCCCTCGCCCAGCACCCGCAGGTAGGGCACCGTGGTGAACGCCTGCCAGCGGTACGCCTGCAGCTGGCCGTGGTCGCCGAGCTGCTTGAGAGCAGCCGCGACGATGATGGCCAGCACGACGACCGACGCCACGGTCATGGTCTTGATGCGCCGGCGGCCGCGTGGGCCGGGCGCGTCGAACAGCACCCGGTTCGCCGTGCTCATGCGAACCCTCCCCTCGACGTGTGCCTTCGAGACGTGTGCCTTCGCGTGGTCATCGTTTGATCGCCAGCAACCGCTCGAGCCGGCTGCCGACGGTGCCGCCGGCCAGCGCGATCAGCAGGTAGACGGCCCCGGCGAACAGAAAGCAGACCACCGCCTCGGCGTACTTCAGGTTCAGCTGCTGGGTCCGGTTGGTCAGCTCGGCGACGCCGACCGCGGCGGCCAGCGCCGAGCTCAGCAGCACCCCGATGAACACGTTCACGAGCGGCTGGACCATGGCCCGGAATGCCTGCGGCAGTACGACGAACCGCAGCACCTCGGCGAAGGACAAGCCGATCGCCCGCGCGGCCTCGGCCTGGCCCACCGACACGGAGTTGATCCCGCCCCGCATCGCCTCGCACGCGAAGGCGGACGCCGACAGGGCCAGACAGATGGCCGCCGAGGCGAACAGCGGGATGGTCACCCCCGCGTCCGGGAGCCCGAAGATGAACAGCACCAGCAGCGACAGCAGCGGGATGTTCCGGAAGAACTCCACGTAGGCCGAGCCGATCACCCGCAACGGGGTGATCGGCCCGACCCGGCAGACCGCCAGCACGGTGCCGAGCACCAGCGCGCCCACGAACCCGATCGCCGTCAGCCCGAGCGTGTACAGCACACCCTGCATGAGGAACCCGAAGTGGTTGATGATCAGGTGCAAGGCAGCTCCACAGGTGCGCTGGGTGACGGCGGAGGGTTTCGGAGTACCCGTCAGGAGCCGGGGACCGAGCCGATCTCCGGCGGCTGCGGCGGCGCGCCCTTCACGACGGTGCCGATGGTGGCCTTCCAGAGCTTGGCCCAGTCACCGCTGGCGAAGATCTTCTTCAAGAACGCGTTGACGAACGGCTTGGCGCCGGACTGCTTGTTCAGGCCGACGCCGTACGGGTCGACCGTGAACGGGTCGCCGCCGACGACCTCGACGGCCGGGTTGGACTGGGCGTCGCCGATCAGGATGCCCTGGTCCAGCACGTAGGCGTCCGCGCGACCCTGCTGCACCGCGGCGACGCACTGTGCGTCGTCCTTGAACAGCAGCACCTTGGCCTTGGGCGCCAGCTTGTGCACAGCGAGCGCGGCGGTGGAGTTGCTCTCGGTGGCGACCGTCTTGCCGTTAAGGTCGTCGACCGTCTTGATGGAGGTGTTGCCCTTCTTCACCATGATCGCGTCACCGGACTGGTAGTACGGCCCCGCGAAGTCCACCTTCTGGGCCCGTTCGGGGGTGATCGAGTAGGTCGCGAACACCGCGTCGACGGTGTTGTTCTGGAGCATGGTCTCCCGGGTGTCCACCGAGGTGATGGTCAGCTTGGTGAGTGCCTTCACGTCGGTCTTGCCGGTGATGTAGTGCGCGAGCATCTGCGACAGGCCGGCGTCGAAACCGGTCAGCTCACCGGAGTCGAGGTCGCGCAGCGAGAACAGCGGACCGGAGTCGGTGCCACCGACCTTGAGGTAGCCCTGCTCCTTGATCTTCTTCGCCCAGGCGTTGCCGTTGATGGCGCTGTCGGACGCGACGGGGGCGGAGGTGATGATCTTGTTGTAGGCACTGATGTCGCCCCCGCTGCCGCCGTCGACCGAGGGGGCGCTTGCGGAGCTGCTACACGCGGACAGGGCCACCAGGGCGGCCGCGGACAGACCGGCGACGGCGGTCGTACGGCGTCGACGCGCTGGGCTGAGTAGGGACATGGAAGGTTTCCTCCTGCAGGGGTGGGGGGCGGCGACGGGTCAGTGCGCCAAAATCTTGGAGAGGAAGTCGCGAGCGCGCTCGGACCTGGGATTGCTGAAGAACTCGTCGGGGGTGGACTCCTCGGCGATCCGGCCGGCGTCCATGAACACGACCCGGTCGGCGGCCTGCCGCGCGAAGCCCATCTCGTGGGTGACCACCAGCATGGTCATGCCCTCGCGGGCCAGCTCGGTCATCACGTCGAGGACCTCTTTGATCATCTCGGGGTCGAGGGCCGAGGTGGGCTCGTCGAAGAGCATCACCTTGGGGCGCATGGCGAGGGCGCGGGCGATCGCGACGCGCTGCTGCTGGCCCCCGGACAGCTCGCTGGGGTAGCTGTCCTCCTTGTTGTCGACGCCGACGCGCTTGAGCAGCTCACGCGCCTTGGCGGTGGCCTCCTCGCGGCTCAGCCCGCGGATCCGGGTGGGCCCGAGGGTCACGTTCTCGAGGACGGTCTTGTGGTGGAAGAGGTTGAACGCCTGGAAGACCATGCCGACGTCGGACCGCAGCTTGGCCAGCGCCCTGCCCTCCTCGGGGAGCGGGACGCCGTCGAGGGTGATCGAGCCGGCGCTGATCGTCTCCAGCCGGTTGATGCACCGGCACAACGTCGACTTGCCCGACCCCGAGGCGCCGACCACCACCACGACCTCGCCGCGGTGGATGTCGAGGTTGACGTCGTGCAGGGCCTGGAAGTCTCCGAAGAACTTGTCGACGTTCTGGACGCGGACGAGAGGAGCCTGCGCCGCGCCGGAGGCGGTGGTGGTGCCCGTGCTCTGAGCGTCTGCCATGCACGGAAACCTAGGGAAAGGTGTGGCAAAAGCACCAATAGAGGCTTACGGAGCATCTGAAGCATTTGTTTATGATTCGCCCATGCTCGATCCGCGCCAGCTGCAGCTGCTCCACGAGGTGGCCCGCACCGGCTCCTACTCCGCGGCCGCCCGGGAGCTCGGCTTCAGCCAGCCGGCGGTCAGCTACCAGATGCGGCGCTTGGAGCGGGAGGCCGGCGCGCAGCTGACCGTGCGGATCGGCCGGGCCATGAAGCTGACCGCAGCGGGCACGGCGCTGCTCGCCCACACCGAGCGGATCCTGGCCGCGGTCCGCGCAGCCGAGGATCAGCTGACCGAGCTGTCGACCGGGGGAGGCGGGACGGTGCGGCTGGCCGCCTTTCCTTCGGCGTGCGCCACCCTGCTGCCGGCCGCGATGGCCGCGATGCGCCGGAGCAGCCCGCAGGTCGAGGTCCGGCTGGTGCAGGCGGAGCCTCCGCGCGCCCGGGAGCTGGTACGACGCGGCTCGGCCGATGTCGCGCTGGGCTACCACTACCCCGACCTCCGGGCATCCGAGGTCGAGGCGCGTGGCACGGGACCGGAGCGGCACGAGGTGCTGGTGGAGGACATCCACCTCGTGCTGCCGATGGACCATCCCGCCGCGTCGCAACGGTTGGTCGAGGTCGAGAGGTTGGCGGACGCGACCTTCCTGGTGGCCAGCCCCCAGTTCGAGGCCCGCCTGCAGGCGCTCGCGGCGGCGGCCGGGTTCACGCCCAAGACGCTGATGATGGTCGACGACTACGTAGCCATGCAGGCGCTGGTCGCGGCGGGGTTCGGGCTGGCCCTGGTCCCGGACCTCGCGATGCGCGCACATCGGGACCCGCGCATCGTGACGCGCACGCTGGCGGGTTGGCCGCGCCGTCACGTCCGGCTGGTGTACTGGCCGGACATGCTCCGGGTGGAGCCGGTTCGTGCCCTGGTCGGGAACCTGGTGGAGGCCGCGGACGCGGTCAGTAGCCGAACGACATGATCGCCGGCACCCTGCCGCTGCGGAGGGCGTCCAGCACCTCGCGTTCGTGAGGGACCACCGGCTCGGGGAGGTCGCCGAGCCGGAACCAGCGCAGGTCCGCGCACTTGTGCGGCTCCACGATCCGCGGCTCTCCTGTCCAGGTGGTCGTGGAGAAGAAGTAGTCGACGCGCTGCTCGACCGGGTCGGCGCCGGCCTGGATGCGGTGCATCGCGCCCAGCGGCTGGAGCCGCACTTCCGAGACGTCGAGCTCCTCGTTCGCCTCCCGCGCCGCCGCGTCGAAGACAGACTCGTCCCGCTCCACGTGGCCGGCGGCCGCTGCGGCCCAGTGGCCGTCCATGTAGCCGGTGCCCTCGCGCAGCTGCAGCAGCACTTCGGTCCCGCTGCCGTCGCCCCGGAGGAAGAGCACGTAGACCGCGGGCACGACGGCGAACCTCATGCCGACGACCCTAGACGAGTGGTGTTGCCGGGGGAGTGACGAGCGAGACGCCGTCGGCAGGTGTGCGGCACAAGACCGCGATCTACGCCTGCAGGTGCCGAGGGCCCGGGCAGGGACGAGGCCGTCAGGTGCCGTGCGAGTGTCCGGGTGCTTTCGCGCAGCTGCAGCAGCACTTCCCGGTCTCGCGGCTCCGCGGAGAAAGATGTCGTAGACCGCGGACACGACGACGTACCTCATGCCGCGACTCTCGCCAGTACGGTGAGACATGTCCTCGCCTGGGGTGGGCCGCCCGAATGTCGGATCGCCGGCGGCGGCAGCAATAACGGCGCACAGGAACCGTTGGGGCTGCCCGCAGGCCGAGACGGTCGCAGTAACAGGTCGCAGGAACCGTTGGGGCTACCCCCGGGCCGAGACGGTCGCAATGACAGGTCACAAGAACCGTTGATGTTGCCCGGGACAGCACCCACGGTCGCCTCGCACAGGTCGCTAAGTGCCGTGCGAGTGTCCGGGGTTCCGCTTCGGGTCGTGCGCCTGCGGCGGCACCTCCGCGGGGTTGTCCTCGCCGACGGTGCGGTCAACGCCGGACCCCTTGCCCTCGTCCGCCGGCCGGTCCTCCGACGACTGCGGACGCCGTTCGGGAGAGTCGGGCAGGTCGGCGCCGCCGGGGAAGGTCTCCATCTCCCCGCTGGTGTTGGCGGCGGTCGCGAACGTCGTACCCGTGCCCTCGATGCCGCGGTCGGTGCTGCGGTCGCCGCCGAGCGGGCCCGGGCGCTCACTGCTGACCCCCATGTCGCCCTGCAGTCGCTGCGGGCCGCCCGCGTTCGGGTTCGCCTCGCCGGGGGTGTCCGGGGCGTTGGCCGGGGCGGTCTCCTCGGGCGACTCGGGCTCGTAGTCGTGCTCGCGTTCGGGGTGCTGCTCGGAAGGCACAGGCGCCTCCTCAGGGGTCGAGGACCGGTACTGCAGCCGTACCCGACCCCCGTGGGACCAAACGGACACCCACCCGCCAGACTCGGCACATGCCACCTCCGATCGTCGCCGTCGTCGGGCCGACCGCGGCCGGCAAGTCGGAGCTGGCGATCGCGCTGGCCCTGCGGCTGGGCGGTGAGGCGGTGAACACCGACTCGATGCAGCTCTACCGGGGCATGGACATCGGCACCGCGAAGCTGAGCGAAGAGGAGTGGCAGGGGGTGCCGCACCATCTGCTGGACGTCCTCGAGGTGACCGAGCCGGCCACGGTCGCGGAGTTCCAGGGCTCCGCCCGCGGCGTGATCGAGGACTGCCGCTCGCGGGGCGTGGTGCCGGTGCTGGTGGGCGGGTCGGCGCTCTACGTGCGGGCGGTCCTGGACCGGTTCGAGTTCCCGGGCACCGACCCCGTCGTACGCACCCGTCTGGAGGGGGAGCTCGCCGAGGCGGGCGCGGAGGTGCTGCACCGCCGGCTGGCCGCGGTGGACCCGGAGGCCGCCGCGCGGATCATCCCGACCAACGGCCGCCGGGTGGTGCGGGCGCTGGAGGTGGTGGAGATCACCGGCCGGCCGTTCAGCGCCAGCCTGCCCGAGCACGAGTTCTTCTTCGACCACACGCAGCTGGTCGGCATCGACATCCCGCGCCCGGTGCTCGACGAGCGGATCGCGGCCCGGGTGGAGCGGATGTGGGAGGCGGGGTTCGTCGAGGAGGTACGACGGTTGGCCGCGGCCGGGCTCCGGGAGGGGCGTACGGCGCACCGCGCACTCGGCTACCGGCAGGTGCTGTCCTACCTGGACGGGGAGATCGGCGAGGAGCAGGCCAAGCAGGACACCATCTCCGCGACGCGACGGTTCGCGCGGCGCCAGGACAGCTGGTTCCGGAAGGACCCGCGGATCGGCTGGGTGGGCTGGGACGACCCGGACCGGGTGGAGCGGGCGCTGGAGATGGTCAGGGCCGGTGCAGCAGGAACGTGAGCACGGCCCCGGACAGCACCAGGGAGATGAACGCGCCGTTCGCGGGTGAGGCGAGCAGCAGCGGTGCGCAGAGCAGCAGGAGCACGTCGAAGCCGCGGGCCAGGCTCCCGAACAGCGAGGTCGGGACTGCCCCCATCGGCGAGGACACCAGCGGTTTGAGGTAGTCCGGCGGGGCCGCGGTCATCCAGCGGGTCACCGCGGTCAGGGCGGCGACACCCAGCGCGGCCGCCACCCAGCACGCCGTGCCCCACGTCGTACCCACGATCGCCTCGTGCACCGCCGGCGCGGTCGCCAGTCCCCAGACCAGCAGCACTACGGCCGGGACGGCCAGGGTGGCCGCGCGCACCTCCCAGCGCTCCAGCGGCAGGCAGCGCATCAGCCCCGGAGTGCGGCTGAGCACCCGCAGCGCCGAGCACAGCCCGAGTCCGGCGAGGAACCCGGTCAGGCCGATGAGCAGCACGAGCCCCTCGCCGATGCCGAGCCGGGCGCCGAGGTAGGGCACCACGATCGCGGCCGCCGGCACCACCACGGTCTGCGGGGAGCGGCGCAGCCGGATCAAGTCCCGCCACACCAGCGCCGCGGCGCCCTTCGGCCCGCCGCGGTGCGGCCGCACGGTGCTGCGGGCCAGCCAGCGGCGGGAGACCAGGATGTCGTAGATCAGCGCGAGATCCAGGGTGGCCAGCGCGCCGGACAGGCTGGGCACCAGCGAGCCGCCCGGGGCGAGCCGGTCGCGGTGGATGCGCGGCAGGTCGGCGACCGCGCGGACCACCGACCCGACCGCCAGCACCGCGGTGACCACCAGCGCGGCCAGCCAGGCGGGGGAGAACCGCTGCTGCGCCGCGGGGGCCGGCAGCATCTGCAGTACCAGCGCGACCACCGCCGCCCAGACGAGTCCGGCCACCAGCCAGGTGGCGATCTTGGCGGCCGGCCCGCCACGGGCCTGTACGACGGTGGTGAGGGTGACCGTGCACAGGCAGACCGCCGCCGTCGAGACCGCGAACGCGGCGATCGTGCCCGCGGAGAAGCCGGCCAGCGTGCCCCCCACGGCGGCCAGCGCGCCACCCACCACGAACGCCGCGGTGCCGGTGCCCGCCAGCCGAGGCAGCAGCAGCGCGCTGCGGTCCACCGGGGCCGACAGCAGCCAGGTGCCGATGGCGGGGGAGACCAGCATCGGCCCGAAGAGCCGGGCCACGCCCAGGCACACCGCGACCTCCACCCCGGCGAACAGCCAGGGCATCACGTCCCGGGCGGTGCTGCAGGTCTGCGTCGTGCACAGCGCGCCGCTGGCGTTGCGCAGGTTGAGGATCACGCTGATCCCCATCGAGCCGAGCATGATGGTGGCGAACACGGCGATGTACGCGTCGCCGATCGCCTCCGCCAGCGACAGCTCGGCGCGCCCGCGGCGCCAGTTCCGGATCTGGCCGCGCAGCTCGCGGACCTCGGTCGCCCCGCTCACCCCAGGTTGACCACGTTGTCGACCACGGCGTCCACCAGGGTCTGGTCGTGGCTGGCCAGCAGCACCCCGAGACCGGCGGCCTTCTCCGCGGACAGCCGCTCGGCCAGCCAGTCCAGGCCGGCCCGGTCCAGCCGCTGCTCGGGCTCGTCGAGCACCAGCAGCCGCCGGGGTCTCACGAACGCGCTGGCCAACGCGAGCCGTCGGCGCTGCCCGGACGACAGGGTGCCGGGCAGCTGTGCGGACTGGGGCACCAGGCCGACCTCCTGCAGCACGGCGTCGACGACCGCCTCGACGTCCTCGACCCGGTGCGCCTGGGCGAACAGGTCCAGGTGCTCGACCACGCTCAGGTCGGGGAAGAAGTCCATGTCGTCCATCACCACCGCGAGGTCCCGGCGGATCTTGGGGGAGCGCTCGTCGACCTTGACGCCGTCGAGCTCCACGGTGCCCGCGGTAGGCCGGTCGGCTCCGGTGATGCAGCGCAGCACGGTGGACTTGCCGGACCCGTTGCGGCCGGTCAGCGCCACCGCCTTGCCCGCGCGCACGTCGAGGTTGAAGTCCGCGACCACGTCGACGTCCCCGAACCGGCGGCGCAGCCCGCGCACGCGCAGCAGCGGAGGCTTCGAGGGCATGGCCTCAAACCTAGTCCCGGGCGGCCCCGGGCCCGGCAGCGGCCTCACGGCCGCAGGATGATCCGGCCGGTGAGCCCACCAACTTCCAGGAGGTCGTGGGCTTTCGCCACGTCCTCGAGCGGGATGACCTCGGCGATCGACACCTGCAGCGATCCCGTCGCGGCCAGCGCGGCGAGCAGGGTCAGGTGCTGCCAGTTCGCCTGGACCGCGACGGAGACCGATCGGATTCCGCGCAGTGCAGGAGGACGCTGCGTGACGACCAGGCTGACGTGTGACCCCTGGTTCCGGACGGCATCCAGGGACTGGATGCCGAGCGAGGCCGCGTCGACGGCGCCGTCCACCCCGCCCGGGACGAGTCGCCGAACGTCGTCGGCCAGCCGGTCGGTGATCGGGAGGAAGACATCGGAGCCGAGCTCCCGCAGGCGTGCCTCGTGCTTGGCGCGGGCGGTCGCGAGCACACGGAGACCCCGCAGCCTGGCCAGCTGCACGGTCAGGCTGCCGACGGCCCCGGCGGCGCCGGTCACCAGGAGACTCGCACCCTCCGGGAGGTCGAGGGCGTCGAGGGCCTGCAGAGCCGTGGAGCCGGCCAGCGGCAGGGCCGCAGCGACATCGAGGTCGAGGTCGCCGGGAATGGCCGCCACCGCCGACTCAGGCAGGATGACGGCGTCGGCGTGCGTCTTGACGAGCGACTGCAGCCGGTCCGACAACCCGATCACCGGCTGGCCGACGCGGATCCGGCGGGTTCCCGGGCCCACGGCATCGACGGTGCCGCTCGCGTCCCAGCCCAGACCGATCGGCGCCGGACCGTGCAGGCCGGCTTCGCTGAGGCGCCCGGCGCGAGTGACGATATCGACGGGGTTGACGGCGGCAGAGCGGACCCGCAGCCGGACCTCGCCGACGCCGGGATCCGCGAGCGGGCGCTCGACGATGGCAAGAGACTCCGTTCCCCCGAACGCCGTGACGACGGCTGAGCGCATAGGGCTGACCTTTCTAGCGACGGTGTGGGCTGACGATACGAATCTCGCTCTCCGTTGGGAAGTAGGTACCCTTGAGTGCCTACCCAGGGAGCCCCATGGACCGTCCTGCCCCCGTCTATGACGCCTTCGTCGCCGAGTGCCCGACGCGAGCGCTGCTCGATCGCCTCAGCGACAAGTGGGTGAGCCTCGTGCTCGTGGCGCTGGCACCGGGGGCGATGCGCTATCGGCAGCTGCACCGCCGCATCGACGGGGTCAGCCAGAAGATGCTCACGCAGACGTTGCGCAGCATGGCTCGCGATGGGCTGCTCACCCGCACCGTGACGCCGACGGTGCCGCTACGGACCGACTATGAGCTGACGCCGCTGGGGCGTTCCCTGCTCCCCGTGATGGCGGCCATCAAGGCCTGGGCAGAGACCAACATCGAAGCCGTCGAACGGGCCCGCCTCGACCACGACCAGCAGCAGACCGACGGCGGCACCGGCGACACCCGGTGAACCGGCCGCAGTGAACCGGTCCCTGTCGGCTGGTCTCGGGGAGCCGGTGCCCTGCTCAGGCGACGTGCCGTGCCGCGGAGGCGCTGCCGGTGTTGTCGAGCACCTCGACCAGGAACACCGCCGCGTCGCAGCCGGTGCAGCAGAACTCGCCGGCGGCGATGGGCAGGAACACCTGCTCGCTCCCGCAGTCGGCGCACTGCGCCCACACGCCCTGCAACATCAGCAGCTCGGATGCGTTCTCCATGAGGCTGAGAGTGCCAGACGCTTCGGACATTTTCCGTCAGCCACGCCCACGTGGCCCGGGCGGTAGCCTGACCGGGTGGGCGAGCGCTTCGGATTCCTGAAGGGGCACGGCACCGAGAACGACTTCGTGCTGCTGCCGGACCCCGACGGCAGCGTGCACGGCGACCTCGATCCGGCCCTGGTCCGGTGGCTCTGCGACCGCCGCGCGGGCATCGGTGGGGACGGGGTGCTGCGCGCGGTCCGCTGCGAGGCGTACGACGACCCGGCCGCCGCGGCCGCCCGGGGCTCCGCCGAGTGGTTCATGGACTACCGGAACTCCGACGGCTCGCTGTCCCAGATGTGCGGCAACGGGATCCGGCTGTTCGGGAGGTACCTCGCCGAGCACCAGGGCGTCGACACCAGCCGGCCGCTGCCGGTCGGCACCCGCGACGGGGTGAAGCGGCTGCGCTTCGAGGCCGACGGGCAGATCACCGTGGACATGGGTCGGCTGCGGCTGCTCGGCGAGACCAAGGTCTCGGTCGGCTCGCGCGGCTGGCCGGCCACCCGGGTGAGCGTCGGCAACCCGCACGCGGTGGCGTTCGTCGAGTCGCTTGCCGACGCCGGGACGCTGGCCGAGCCTCCGTCGTACTCCACGGCGGACTTCCCCGAAGGCGTGAACGTCGAGTTCGTGGTACGACGCGGCGCCCGCCACCTCGCGATGCGGGTGCATGAGCGGGGCTCGGGCGAGACCCGGTCCTGCGGGACGGGCGCCTGTGCGGTGGCCGCTGCAGCGGCGGCCTTGCCGGGGATCGGAGCGGCGGCTCTGCCGGGGACCGGAAGAGTGGCGGAAAACGACGTCTCCGAGGGCGCTTCAGATGCAACTTCCCGCCACTTTTCGGAGGTTGCCGCGTCCGGAGGCGGGGCATGGCGGGTGGACGTGCCGGGCGGGAGGGTCACCGTCACGCTTACCGAGCAGGGGACCGCACTGCTGACCGGACCGGCCGTGCTGGTGGCTGCCGGCGAGGTCGACCGGTCCGTGATCCCGGAGTCCGGTGACTGAGATCCGGGGTCGGGCGGCTGAGCTGTCCGGCACGGGGAACAGGACCGTGGGTAATTGGCTCGCAGGGCGCGCGGGGGCGTGCCACCATCGAGGCCACAGGCTGGCTCGGGAATCCTCCCGGGCCGCACGATGTTCTTCCAGGTGAATATGACCAGTTCTCAGAACACGAACCGCTGGACCGACGAGCTGGGCCCCGATGACCCGGGCCCCACGACACAGGACCGCGCTCAGCACGGTCCGGGCTCCTTCGAGCCGGACGAGGTCCGCCCCGTCGACGTACTCCCCGACGACACTGACGACGCCGACGACTGGGAGTCCGGGTACGCCGACGAGTGGGACGAGCAGGACCCCGAGGACGGGGACCTTGATCTCGCCGAGCGCCACGCGCTGCGCCGGGTGGCCGGGCTGTCCACCGAGCTGGAGGACATCTCCGAGGTCGAGTACCGGCAGCTGCGCCTGGAGCGGGTGGTGCTGGTCGGCGTCTGGACCGAGGGGTCGGTCGCCGATGCGGAGAACTCGCTCGCCGAGCTCGCGCTGCTCGCCGAGACGGCGGGCTCGCAGGTGCTCGACGCGCTGTACCAGCGGCGGCAGAACCCGGACCCCGCGACGTTCATCGGCCGCGGCAAGGTGGCCGCGCTGCGCGAGATCGTGCAGGCTTCCGGCGCGGACACGGTGATCTGCGACGGCGAGCTGGCCCCCTCGCAGCTGAGGAACCTCGAGGACCGGGTCAAGGTCAAGGTGGTCGACCGGACCGCGCTGATCCTGGACATCTTCGCCCAGCACGCCAAGTCCCGCGAAGGCCAAGCGCAGGTCGAGCTCGCCCAGCTCAACTACATGAAGCAGCGGCTGCGTGGCTGGGGTGGCAACCTCTCCCGCCAGGCCGGTGGCCGGGTCGGCTCGCAGGGTGGCGGCATCGGTGGCCGTGGTCCCGGTGAGACCAAGATCGAGACCGACCGGCGGCGGATCAACACCAAGATCGCCAAGCTTCGCCGCGAGCTCGCGCACATGCGCACCACCCGGGACACCAAGCGCTCCGAGCGGCGGCGCAACCAGGTGCCGTCGGTGGCGATCGCCGGCTACACCAACGCGGGCAAGTCCTCGCTGCTCAACCGGCTGACCAAGGCCGGCGTACTCGTCGAGGATGCGCTGTTCGCCACCCTGGACCCGACCACCCGTAGGGCCACCACGTCCGACGGACGGGAGTACACCCTCAGCGACACCGTCGGGTTCGTCCGGCACCTGCCGCACCAGCTCGTGGAGGCGTTCCGGTCCACCCTGGAGGAGGTCGCCGACGCCGATCTGATCGTGCACGTGGTCGACGGGTCACACCCGGACCCCGAGGGCCAGCTGGTCGCGGTGCGCGAGGTGTTCGCCGAGATCGGCGCCGACCAGGTGCCGGAGCTGGTGGTCATCAACAAGGCCGACGTCGCCGACCCGATGGTGCTGGCCCGGCTGCGGGCCCGCGAGCCGCACTCGGTGGTGGTCTCGGCCAGGACCGGGGAGGGCATCGAGGACGCGCTGGCCGCGGTCGAGAAGGACCTGCCGCACCCCAGCGTGGAGTTCGAGGCGCTGCTGCCCTACGAGCGCGGGGACCTGCTCAGCAAGATCCACTCCGGTGGCGAGGTCGACTTCCTCGAGCACACCGGCGACGGGACCGTCGTACGCGGTCGAGTGCACGCGGATCTGGCCGGCCAGCTGACGCCGTACCTCACCGCCTCGGTCTGACCGCTTCCATACCGATATTGGTGCGTCTACCGCGACCGATACGTCGCGTTATCGACACGATATTGGTGCGTCTACCGCGACCGATACGTCGCGTTATCGACACGACATTGGTGCGTCTACCGCGACCGATACGTCGCGATAGCGACACGATGTCGGTAAGAGGCGGGCTTGGGGTGGCTCGGGGCTGGGTACGACGGGGCGCAACTGCACCCTGACCACCTGCCCTGACCACCTGCCCTGACCATCTGCCCTGACCATCTGCCCTGACCACCTGCAGCCTGACCGGGGAGTTCCGCGTGCCGATCACCCAGCGGTTCCGTGGCCGCTACGGGATGGCGGTGGCGATCGCGCTGCTCGGGCTGTGCCCCAACATCGTGCTGAGCACGGCGTTCCTGCCGCTGAGCCAGGTCATCTCCGCAGACCTCGGCGCCTCGCAGCTGCAGCTCGGGCTGGCCGAGGGGCTCAGCAACGCCGGCTACGCCTTCGGAGCGGTGCTTGCCGCCCAGCTCGCGCAGCGGTACGTCCAGCGCCGGCTGTTCCTGTGGTTCGAGGGGCTATTCGTGGTCGGCAGCCTGCTCGCCACCGCGGCACCGGGCATCGGTCTGTTCTTCGCCGGCCGGCTGCTCCAGGGATCGGCGACCGGGTTCATGCTGATCAGCGCGCTTCCGCCCCTGGTCACCCGCTTCGGGGTGGGCAAGCTGCCCGGCACGGTGGCCATCGTGAACATCGGCCTGTTCGGGGCCAGCACGCTCGGGCCGCTGGTCGGCGGGGTGACCGCCGCCTTCGGCGCCTGGCGGTTGCTGCTGCTGGTGATCACGCTGCTCGGGGCGGCCGGCTTCGTCGTTGCGCTGCTGGGGTACGTCGAGTTCGAGCCCCAGGCTCCGGAGCTGCCGGTCGACAAGACCGCCCTGTCCCTGGCGCTGGCCGCGACCGTGCTTCCGTTCTTCGCCACCTCGATGCTGGCCGGCGCCTCGCTGAGCGCACCGGTCGTGCTGGTGCCGTTCCTGCTCGGCCTGGCCGCGCTGGTGGCGCTGGTGGTGGTGCAGTACCGCAAGCAGAACCCGCTGATGCCGGTCCGGGCGCTGTCCAGCCAGCTGCCGGTCACCGGGACGGTGGTGGCGATGCTCGCCGGCGCGGTGTTCGTGACGGTGCTGGAGCTGACCCAGCTGTACCTCGTCGAGGTCGCCGGCCAGTCACCGCTGGACGCGAACCTGCAGTTCTGGCCGATGCCGCTCGGGCTGCTGGTCGCCGCGGTGATCTTCGGGGCACTGGTGCGCACCCGGTACCTCGCGCTGCTGGTCCTGGCCGGGCTGGTCGCGCTCGCCGGCGGCACCGCGCTGCTGCTCCTGCTCTCGTCCTCCTCCACCGGTGCGGTGGTGACCGCCGCGTCGCTGCTCCTCGGCTTCGGGGCCGGGGCGACGGTCTCGCCGGGACTGTTCCTGGCGGCGTTCGGGGTGCCCGCCTCCCGGATGGGCCGCGCGTTCGCGCTGGTCGAGCTGCTCCGGTCGGAGGCGGCGTACGCCGTCACGCCTTTGGTCGTGTACGTCGCGGAGAGCCTCTCTACGCTCTCGGCGGGAATCACCGTCGGGCTGCTCGCGATGCTGGCGCTGGCCGGCGTGGCCCTGGTCGCCGCGCTCGCGATCCCGGCGTTGAGCGGGGCGCGGCTCCGCAAGCCGGACCTGGAGGCCTGGCTCGAGGAGGGCGGACAGGCGCTTGCCTCACCGACCACGGTGGCGCACCTGCGGCCACGCGTGGAGGACGAGGTGGTGGAGCCGCTGCTGCCGCCCCGCCTCCGGCGACCACGGAGGGCGCGCCGGCGGCGCCGGGGCTGATCGCGCGAGGACACGCCGTTCCTGCTGGATCGAGAATTCGGCTTGCGTCAGCTGCGCGGGTGGTAGCGTCACGCCGGCGTCCCGGGGGGTCCACCGCACGAGTCACGGTGACGGTCGACAAGGCGGCGGTCCGACCCGATGTGGCGCCCGCGAGCGAGCTGCCGAACACCGGTGCCCCGGTCGGGAAGGGAGACGCTGCTGCCGGCGGTCTTCTCGTCGCGCTCGGGGCGCTGCTGATGAGCCGGTCCCGGCGAGGAACGTCACGGGCGTGAGCCTGACCGGCGACCACTGGTTCGCGCGCAGGCCGGTTGCGGGGGAGCCGGGCCTGGTGGAGCTGCTCGCGGTGACCGGGCCCCGCCCGGCTACGCCCGGCGGTCCGGTCGACGAGCAGCAGGTGCTGGTGGCTGCTCGCGTGGACGACGGTGGCCGGGTCGTCGACGTGAGGGTCGGCCCGCAGCTGACGCCGCGCGCACCGGCACTGTGGTACGTGAGCATTGAAGAGCCGGCCGCCGACCCGGCCGCATTGACCCTGGTGGCGTTCGACACCTCGCACGCAGCCGACGGGACCGTCGTCGACCAGGACGCGTTCACCAGCATGCCGGTGCCCAGTAGTCAGCAGGTGGCGGCGGTGCGCTGGTTCGTTGGCACCGGACAGGTCCACCAGATCTATGTCCAGCCCGCATATCGACGGCGCGGGGTCGCCACGAAAGTGCTGCTTGCCGCCGGGATGCTCGCCGTCGCCACTGGCCGGCCGCGGCTCTGGGGCAACGGTGAACGCACCGACCTCGGGGAGGCGCTGGCCGCCCGCGGCCCCGAGCTGTTTCGCGGCCGGGTCGCCCCACGGACCCGGGCACTGCCACCGATGACCCCAGCCACCGCGATCGGGTGCTAGTCAGAGTGCCGTGGCCCGGTGGGAGGGGGCGAGGGAGAGTGCTACCTGGGCGCCTGCTGGTGGCGTTCGGGATGGTGGGTTCGATGACCGTCGCCGGCTGTAGCCAGCCGTCCGATCAACACGACGGTGTTCGGCACGCCACCTTTGCGTACACCTGTTGCAGGCATGCCGACGTAGCCCAGGTCCGACACCCCGGGGACGTCATCCGCCTTCACTGGATCGTTTCTGCCGGACCGCCCTCGTCGTCGGGCGACCCCGTTCCCGCGAGACTGTCGGCTTCGTTGTCCGGCCCGTACCAGAGCGTCGGGAAGCTGAAGGCGGCGCCGGCGGCCGCTCCCGCCTCCATGGCCGAGGCCATCCGCACCACGGATCGAGCCGGAGGGTCACCGGTTTCCACGTTGGTCATTCCCGATGACGCCGTCACCGGGTTCTACAACTTGAGGACCACGGTGGCGTCCGACGGCGGCAGGGCCTCTGGGGCGAGCATCATCCGCGTGGTGCCCAGCGGTTCGTGAGGGGTCACTGCCGCACCATGCAGACCGACTTCAGCTCTTCCCGAGGCTGGCGTTCACGGCGAGTTGGTCGACGAAGTCGTTCATCGCGTGGCCTGAGTGGCCTTTGACCCAGTGGAAGGCGACGTCGCCCCGCTGATTCACGGCGTGGACGAGCGGTTCCCAGAGATCGCGGTTCGCGACCGGCTTCCTCTGTGAGTTGACCCAGCCGCGCTCCAGCCAGCCGGCCCACCACCGGTCGCGGAAGCAGTTCACCACATACGTGGAGTCGCTGACCACGAGTAGCGGTCCGTCGAGTGCGGTCACCGCCTCGAGCGCCGCCTTGATCTCCATGCGCTGGTTCGTGCTCGGGGCCTCTGCGCCGGAGGCCCAGGTGTCGCGATCGAGTGCCCACGCCCACCCGCCAGGCCCCGGATTTCCCGAGCACGCGCCATCGGTGTAGACCGAGACCGCACCCTGGGGAGCGACCATGGCTGCCTTCGGGGCCCGGGGCGTGCGCCCGGTGTGCTTGGCTCGCAACCGTCTTCCTCTCCGTGAACACGGCGCCGCATGAGGCCCGACATACCGGTGCTCTCTCCGCGCTGACGCCGGAGCAAGACTAGTCGGGATGGCAGCGGGTCGACCGCGGCCCCGCAACGAAACGGCCAAGCGGGCCATTGCCGCTGCCTCCTGGTGCGAGAACACTCGAATTCAGGCACGAAGAGAGGACCTGCCATGTGGGCCCAGCTGAGCACCGTCCGCGTGAAGGAAGGCAGGGCCGACGCCGTCGGCAAGGCGATGGAAGAGCTGCGGACCTTTGAGCAGCCCGAGTCGGGACTGCTCCGCACGATCGTCTTGCAGGACCAGAAGGACCCTGCACGCGTGCTCGTGCTGGTCGTCTTCGAGAGCGAGGAGAAGGCCCGGGCTCGTGAGAATGATCCTCGACGCCAGGGCCCAACGGGAGCCGGCACGTCGCTGAAGGAGGAAGCTCATGCAGACACCTCCGATCGTCTCCCCGCAGGAGTGGCAAGCGGCCTGGGAGCGAATGCTGGTGCAGGAGAAGGAGCTCACCCGCGCGCGGGACGCGATGGCGGCGCAACGCAGGCGCATGCCGTGGATGGCCGTGGAGAAGGAGTACCACTTCGAGGGGCCGCACGGACCGGCAACCCTGCTTGACCTGTTCGAGGGTCGCCGACAGCTGATCGTCTACCGGGCGTTCTTCGCTCCGGACATCACCACGTTCGCCACGGGTGGCTCCTA
>DASTWW010000153.1:0-12482 GCA_035765755.1 Nocardioidaceae bacterium | reverse complement strand
ACCCGGGCGAGGTGGAGGACTGCCGCTGGACGCCCTGCTACGACTGTGGCGTCTGCCCGCAGATGGGCACCGAGATCCAGGTCGGCCCCACCGGCCAGAAGCTGCTCCCGCTGTCGGTGGTCTGACGCAAGGTGCCCGGCGTGCCGGGGCCCGCCGGCAGAGGCCAACGTCCCGTCGGCCCGGGACGTCCGGCGCTCAGCGGGTGGCGGGTGCCCGGTTGAGCTGGTCCTCGACGTACGACGGACGGGCGATCATCAGCCCGGTGACCAGCTGCGGGACCACCAGCACGGTGAGCGCGGCAAGCGGCACCGTCCAACCACCGGTGATGCCGTAGAGCAGTCCGACCCCGAACGGGCCGACCGCCGCGATCAGGTAGCCCACCGACTGTGTGAAGCCCGACAGGGCGGCGGTGCCCGCGCTGGTCCGTGAGCGCAGCCCGATCAGCATCAGCGCGATCGGGAACACCGCCGCGGCGATGCCGACCAGGATCGCCCACAGCCACGCACCGGCGACCGGCGCGACCATCAGCCCGATGTAGCCGACGGGATAGCACAGCACCAGCGCGGCGATCAGCCAGGTCTGACGCTCCATCCGCGCCGCCCACGCGGGCAGCCAGAACGACAGCGGGATGCTCATGGCGGTGATGACCCCGAGCAGGAGGCCCGCGGTGGCGGGGGAGAAGCCGGCGTCGCGGTAGATCTGCGCGAACCAGCCGAACACCGAGTAGGCCTGCAGGGACTGCAGGCCGAAGAACAGCGCCATCAGCCAGCCCAGCCGGGTGCGGGCCACCGCGCCGAGCGTGATGGTGTGCGGCGCGTCCTCGGGCGCCCGGTCGTGCCGGACCAGCAGGAACCAGGGCAGGGCCGCGACCAGGGCGGTGACCGCCCAGGCGAACAGCCCCCACCGCCAGGACCCGAAGGCGCTCGCGATCGGGACGGTGGTCACCGACGCGAGCGTCAGGCCGACGGCCAGCGCCGTGGTGTACACCGAGGTGAGCACGCCCACCTTGTCCGGGAAGTGCAGCTTGACCAGCGAGGGCAGCAGCACGTTGGCGGTCGCCATCCCCGACAGCGCCAGCAGCGAGAGCAGCAGGAACACCGGCACCGAGGAGGTCTCCGCGCGCAGTCCGAGCCCGACCACCACCGCGACGAGGGAGACGAGCGTGACCCGGTGGATCCCGACCATCCGGGCCAGGGTCGGGGCCAGTGCCCCGAAACCGGCGAACGCCAGCACCGGCAACGTGGTCAGCACCCCGGCCACCGTGGCGGACATGCCCAACGAGCCGGTCAGCTCACTCAGCTCGGGTCCGATGCTGACCGCGGCCGGGCGCAGGTTGAAGGCGAGCACCACGATGCCGACGACGACCAGGATCTTCTCGGCGCGGGTGTCCCGGTGCTCGTCGGGGTTGTTCACCGCATCATTTTCCCGGACCGGGCGAACCGGACGCACACCGCCCTCCGATGGTCCGGATGGCGGTCACCCGGGCTGCTCGGTTCCGCGTCCGCGGTCGGTAGGGTGCCGGTGTGCGTGAGCAGCCAGAGCAGCAGGCCCCTCCGGTGCAGCGGCTCCGGATCCGCTACGCCAAGCGGGGGCGGCTGCGGTTCACCAGCCACCGGGACTTCTCCCGTGCCTTCGAGCGGGCCGTCGCCCGGGCTCGGGTTCCGGTGGCCTACTCCTCGGGCTTCAACCCGCACCCGCGTATCTCCTACGCCGGCGCCGCGCCGACCGGGTCCGCGAGTGAGGCGGAGTACCTCGAGCTGGCGATGGCCGAGAAGGTGGATCCCGACCGGCTGCGCGCCGCGCTCGACGAGGCGCTGCCCGACGGCCTGGACCTGCTGGCCGTGGTGGTGGCCGGCCCGGGGTCGCTGGCCGACCGGCTCGAGGGCAGCCGCTGGCGGGTCACCCTGCCCGGGGTGCCCGAGGAGCAGGCGGAGGCCGCGGTCGAGGCGCTGCTGGCCGCCGCGGAGGTCCGGGTGCACCGGATGACCAAGAAGGGGATGCGCGAGTTCGACTGCCGGCAGGCGGTGGTGAGCCTCCGGACGTGTCCGGCCCCCGGGACCGACCAGTCGTGTGCGATACTGGAGGTGGTCCTACGGCACGGAACCCCGTCCGTGAGACCCGACGACGTCCTCGCCGGTCTTCGCGAGGTAGCGGGCTTGCAGGCCCACGCCGCAGTGTTGTACGAGCGGCTGGCGCAGGGCCCGCTCGACGCGGAGGACGGCACGTTGGGCGATCCGTTGGCACCCGACCGCGACGCAGTCTGACCGATGGTGACAGCACGGTCCTCGTGAGCTGCCGACCGCGGACAGTGCCGGCGCGACCGTCCCGGCGACGTAACAGGGCGGAGGGTGTCGTCGCCCGCTCCGCCGCCAGCGGAGCCATGACCGCAGGCTTAGTCTGACCGGTGCGCCGGTACGACGACCGACACCGCCCCCGCGCGGGCCCCATGGAGGAGCCCCCGGGAGCTAGGAGAGCAGATGCTCGACGACGACAACGTCACCATCGATCCAGCCGCCCCCGTTTCGCCAGCGACCGACACCGCCGAGGCAGCGACCGACCCCGCCGCGGCAGCCTCCGAGCCTGCCGGCGCCGCCAAACCGGCGAAGAAGGCGGCGAAGCGGACCCGCAAGTCCACCGCCAAGAAGACTGCGGCGAGTGCGGAGCAGGTGGCTCAGCCGGAGACTTCCGAGACGCCCGAGTCCGCTGCAGAGGCACCGCCGGAGGAGAAGCCGGCCAAGACCGCCAAGAAGGCGGCGCCGAAGAAGGCCACGGCCAAGAAGGCGACCACCAAGAAGGCGACCGCCAAGAAGACCACCTCCAAGAAGACCGCGGCGAAGAAGACCGCCGCGGAGGCGCCGGAGGAGGCGCCCGCCGAACCACCCGCGGAATCCTCGGACGCTCCCGTCGACGAGCCCGAAGCAGCCTCCGCGCCGGCACCGGGAGTGGCTGCGCCGCTGTTCCAGCCGCCCGTGACCGCGCCGGCGCCCAAGCGCTCGCGGACGAAGAGCAAGCCGGACGCCGAGCCCGAGGAGGCGACGGCCGAACCGCAGGACGGCGAGGAGCCGGACCAGGACGAGACAGAGGGACACGCCGAGGGCGGCGGTCGCCGCCGGCGGCGTCGCGGTGGGCGTCGCCGCCGCAAGAGCGGCGGGGACGGCGAGACGGCGCAGGAGTCCGGCGACGGTGACCAGTCAGAGGGCAAGGGCGGGGGCCAGGAGCAGGAGGCCAAGCCCGAGGCCGACGAGAAAGCGGAGTCCGGCGGCTCCAGCAGCAGCCGTCGCCGTCGTCGGCGACGCCGCTCGGGCGAGGAGGGCGAGTCCTCCGGCGAGGAGCCCGAGAACACCGTCACCAAGGTCCGCAAGGGCCGCTCCGCCGAGGACGAGATCACGGCCCTGACCGGGTCCACCCGGCTCGAGGCGAAGCGTCAGCGCCGGCGCGAGGGCCGGGAGGCCGGCCGCCGTCGGGCGCCGATCGTCAGCGAGGCGGAGTTCCTCGCCCGCCGCGAGTCCGTCGACCGGACCATGGTGATCCGGCAGAAGGAGGACCTGACCCAGATCGCCGTCCTCGAGGACAAGGTGCTCGTCGAGCACTACGTGGCGCGCGAGTCGCAGACCTCGCTGATCGGCAACGTCTACCTCGGCCGTGTCCAGAACGTGCTGCCCTCCATGGAGGCGGCGTTCATCGACATCGGCAAGGGCCGCAACGCCGTGCTCTACGCCGGTGAGGTGAACTGGCAGGCACTCGGCAGCAAGGACGGCAACCGCAAGATCGAGCAGGTGCTCAAGTCCGGGCAGACCGTGCTGGTGCAGGTCACCAAGGACCCGATCGGTCACAAGGGCGCACGGCTCACCAGCCAGATCAGCCTTCCCGGCCGGTTCCTGGTCTACGTGCCGGACGGCACCACCAGCGGCATCTCCCGCAAGCTTCCCGACACCGAGCGCAACCGGCTCAAGGACCTGCTCAAGCAGATCGTGCCGGAGAGCGCCGGCGTGATCGTGCGCACCGCTGCGGAGGGCGCCAGCGAGGAGGAGCTGACCCGCGACGTCGAGCGGCTCACGGCCCGGTGGAACGACATCTCGGCGAAGGTCGAGAAGGGCAACGCCCCGCAGCTCCTGTACGGCGAGCCGGACCTGACCCTCAAGGTGGTCCGGGACCTGTTCACCGAAGACTTCGCCAAGCTGGTGGTCTCCGGCGATGACGCCTGGGACGTGGTCGACGGCTACGTCGAGCACGTGGCTCCCGACCTCGCCGACCGGCTGGAGAAGTACGACGACGGCGACCACGACGTGTTCGCGGAGTACCGCATCGACGAGCAGATCGCCAAGGGGCTCGACCGCAAGGTCTGGCTGCCCTCCGGCGGGTCGCTGATCATCGACCGCACCGAGGCGATGACGGTCATCGACGTGAACACCGGCAAGTTCACCGGCTCCGGGGGCAACCTCGAGGAGACCGTGACCAAGAACAACCTCGAGGCCGCCGAGGAGATCGTCCGCCAGCTCCGGCTGCGCGACATCGGCGGCATCATCGTCGTCGACTTCATCGACATGGTGCTGGAGAGCAACCGGGACCTGGTGCTGCGGCGCATGGTCGAGTGCCTTGGCCGGGACCGCACCCGGCACCAGGTGGCCGAGGTGACCTCCCTCGGCCTGGTGCAGATGACCCGCAAGCGGATCGGCACCGGCCTGCTCGAGGCGTTCAGCGAGAGCTGCGAGCACTGCCAGGGGCGCGGCCTGATCGTGCACCACGAGCCGGTCGAGCCCAAGAAGAAGGCCGAGGACGACTCGCGCAGGGGTCGCCGCGGTGGCCGTGGCAAGGGCAAGGACAGCCAGCCCGCCGCGTCGACGCCGTCACCCAAGGACATCGCCGCGATGCCGAGGCCGGAGCCGCGGGAGACCGAGGGCGAGGCCGAGCAGTCGGCTGCGGGGAGCGGCAAGGCCGAGAAGCAGGAACCCACGAAGCGGAACGGCGCCGAAGCGCCGGCGGCTGCTGAGCCGGACAAGGCAACGAAGCAGGGGGGCGAGCAGGCGCCCGCCGCTGCGGAGCCGGTGAAGCCCGAGCCGCACGGGGCTGCGGCGGAGGCCGAGAAGTCGGCGCCGGAGGCGGAGGCCCCAGCGGCAGCGGCCGCCGAGCCGGCCGCCCCCAAGGTGGTCACCCGGGTACGCAGGCGCAGCACCCGTCCGGCCGGCCCGCCGAGCGGAGCCGCTGCCGGCGCGGACGGCCAGAGCACGGGCGACCAGGGCGGTGAGGAGCAGAACGCCGACGGCCATGTTTTGGCGGATCGAGGGGCGATCTCCTAAACTGGTTCCTCGGTGTGCTCAGCGCGCCCCATCCCGTGTGCCCTTCGTAGGCGCGCACGTGCCGACCAGAAGTCCGACGAGGAAAGTGAGTCCGCGGTGTACGCGATCGTGCGCAGTGGCAGCCAGCAGCAGAAGGTTGCTGTCGGTGACGTCATCGAGATCGACAAGGGCGCCCACGAGGTGGGCCAGTCGCTGACCCTGCCCGCCGTGCTCGTGGTCGACGGCGACAAGGTCACCTCGGCGCCGGACGCGCTGGCGAAGGTCTCGGTGACCGCCGAGGTGCTCGGCGCGGCCAAGGGCCCGAAGATCACCATCTTGAAGTACAAGAACAAGACCGGCTACCGCAAGCGCCAGGGGCACCGTCAGAAGTACACCCAGGTCAAGGTGACCGGGATCTCCACCAAGTAGCGCAGAAGCCAGTAGCGCAGGGAAACCGAGGGAACGACATGGCACACAAGAAGGGCGCGGCGTCGACCAGGAACGGTCGCGACTCCAACGCGCAGCGGCTCGGCGTCAAGCGCTACGGCGGCCAGCTGGTGAACGCCGGCGAGATCATCGTCCGTCAGCGCGGCACGCACTTCCACCCTGGCAGCGGCGTCGGCCGCGGCGGCGACGACACCCTGTTTGCCCTGGTCGGCGGGAACGTCGAGTTCGGCACCAAGCGCGGCCGCAAGGTCGTCAACGTGGTCCCGGCGGAGTGACCGCGGCCGGTTGAGAGCCCGCATCACAGTTCTGTGAGGGGCGGCCCGCCGAGAAGGCGGTCCGCCCCTCCTTTCATTTCCACAGCACCCGAAGGAGAGCACCATGGCGGTCCCGACGTTCGTCGACCGCGTGGTGCTGCGGGTCGCCGCGGGCCGCGGCGGCAACGGGGTGGCCTCGGTTCACCGCGAGAAGTTCAAGCCGCTGGGCGGGCCGGACGGCGGCAACGGCGGTCCCGGCGGCAGCGTGCTGCTGCGCGTGGACCCCGACGTGACCACCCTGGTCGACTACCACCACAGCCGGGACCGGCGCGCCGCCCACGGCGGCCATGGTTAGGGCGGGCACCGCAACGGCGCCCACGGCGAGGACCTGGTGCTGCCGGTGCCGGACGGCACCGTGCTGCTCGACCAGGACGGCAACGTGCTGGCGGACCTGGTCGGCGCGGGCAGCGAGGTGGTGGTGGCCCAGGGCGGCCGCGGCGGTCTTGGGAACGCGGCACTCGCCTCGTCCAAGCGCAAAGCCCCGGGCTTCGCGCTGCTCGGCGAGCCGGGCGAGGAGCGCACTGTCGTGCTCGAGCTCAAGGTGGTCGCTGACGTCGGCCTGGTGGGCTATCCCAGTGCCGGCAAGTCCAGCCTGATCGCCGCGATCTCGCGGGCCCGGCCGAAGATCGCCGACTACCCGTTCACCACCCTGGTGCCGAACCTCGGTGTGGTGACCGCCGGTGAGGTCACCTACACGGTCGCCGACGTGCCCGGCCTCATCGAGGGGGCCAGCGAGGGCCGGGGGCTCGGCCACGACTTCCTGCGCCACGTGGAGCGCTGCGCCGCGCTCGTGCACGTCATCGACCTGGCCACCATGGAGCCGGGACGCAACCCGATCTCCGACCTCGAGGTCATCGAGAACGAGCTGAGCAGGTACGGCGGCCTGGAGGACCGGCCCCGGCTGGTCGCGCTGAACAAGGTGGATGTGCCGGACGGGCGGGACCTCGCCGACATCGTCGCCGAGGACTTCGCCGCCCGCGGGCTGCGGGTGTTCCCGGTGTCCGCGGCCAGCCACGAGGGGCTGCGGGAGCTCACCTTCGCGATGGCCGAGCTGGTGGCGGCTCGGCGCCGGCAGCGGCCGGTCACCGAGGCGGCGCGCATCGTGATCCGGCCCCCGGACGTGTCCGGCCGGGAGGAGTTCTCCGTCCGTCGTACTCCCGACGGCTGGCTGGTGCGCGGCGAGAAGCCGGAGCGTTGGGTGCGGCAGACCGACTTCAGCAACGACGAGGCCATCGGCTTCCTCGCCGACCGGCTGAACGGGCTCGGCGTGGAGGAGCGGCTGCTCGAGCTCGGCGCCGAGGAGGGCGACACGGTGCTGATCGGGCCGGAGGACGACGCGGTGGTGTTCGACTTCAAGCCGATGGTGGAGGCCGGGGCCACCATCCTCGGCAGGCGCGGCGAGGACCAGCGCTTCGAGGAGGAGCGGCCGGCGGCCCGGCGCCGCAAGGCGATCGACGAGGCCTTCCCGCAGCGGGCCGAGGGCGAGTCTCGCGCCGACGTGGCCCGTCGCCTGGACGCGGCGGAGCGGTACGACCAGGAGGACGAGGGGTGAGCAGCCGCCCCGCCCGGGTCGTGGTCAAGGTCGGATCGTCGTCGTTGACCACTGCCGCCGGCGGGCTCGACGTGGAGCGGCTGGCCGCCCTCGTCGAGGCTCTCGCGGGCGCCCGCGAGCACGGCAGCGAGGTGGTGCTGGTCTCCTCAGGGGCGATCGCGGCGGGTCTGGCGCCGTTGGGGCTGGGCAGGAGGCCCCGGGACCTGGCCACCCAGCAGGCCGCCGCCTCGGTGGGCCAGGGCGTGCTGGTGCACGCCTACACCGACCGGTTCGCCGGCCACGGCATCCGGGTCGGGCAGGTGCTGCTGACCGTCGACGACGTGACCCGGCGCACCCACTACCGCAACGCCTACCGCACGTTTGCGCGGCTGCTGGAGATGGGCGTGCTTCCGGTGGTCAACGAGAACGACACGGTGGCCACCTCCGAGATCCGCTTCGGCGACAACGACCGGCTGGCCGCGCTGGTCGCGCACCTGGTGCACGCCGACCTGCTGCTGCTGCTCAGCGACGTCGCCGGGCTGTACGACGGGCCCCCGGGACGACCCGGGGCCACCCTGCTCACCGAGGTCGCCGGGCCGGCCGACCTGGAACCGGTCCACATCGGCGGGGCCGGCTCCTCCGGGCTGGGCACCGGAGGGATGGCCACCAAGGTGGAGGCGGCGCGGATCGCCACGGAGGCCGGGATCCGGGTGGTGCTCACCTCCGCTGGGCACGCCGCCACCGCGCTGGCCGGGGCACCGTCCGGCACCCTGTTCCACCCGACCGGCCGGCGCCGGCCCACCCGGCTGCTGTGGCTGGCGCACGCCACCGAGCCGAAGGGCCGGCTGTTCCTGGACGCCGGCGCCACCCAGGCGATCGCGGGCCGGCGGGCCTCGCTGCTGCCGGCCGGGATCACCGGCGTCGCAGGCCGGTTCGCCGGCGGCGACCCGGTCGACCTGGTCGGTGCCGACGGCCATCCCGTCGCGCGCGGGCTGGTCAACTACGACTCCGAGGAGCTGCCCGGGCTGCTCGGCCGGTCCACCCGTGACCTGGCTCGCGAGCTCGGCGCGTCGTACGAACGCGAGGTCGTGCACCGCGACGACCTGGTGCTGCTGCCGCTTGCGCAGGGGGCCTCGAACGGACTTCGGGGCGGGACGGCAGCACGACCTGGAAAACATTCGGCATTCCCCGAGTAGCCGGCCGGACATCAGGTCACACTGGCACTACACGAACCGCCCCCGGGACAAGAGGTGATCTGTGCGCGAGCCCTGCAGGCTTTGGCACGTGACCGTCACGGTTGCAGGCGACGCGGTCGAGCCGTTGATCGTCCGCGGGGGACTGCGCCGGCTCAATGACCAGCGTCCCTTTCTGCACTCCCTGAAGTACTCCGCCTCGCGCGCGGAGATCCAGTACTGGGAGGAGGCCGAGAGCCTGCTCGACGCCTCCTCGCTGGCGCTGCGGGTCTGGAACGAGTACCGGAACTCCGCCGGGCTGCCGCGCTGGGAGGTGGTCGGGCTCGAGGTGCTGGAGCGGCCGGTGTTCCTGGGCCGCGGGGTGGAGTACGCCGTGGCCGATCTCTCCGACGTGACGCCGCTGCCGTTCTGAGGCTGCCGTTCTGAGGCTGCCGTCCTGGACCTGGCGGTCCGAACCGGTCGGTGCGTGGTGCCAGACTGTCCCGCGTGACCCGTACCATCACCGCCGAGGAGCGCCGCGCCCGACTCGCGACCCGGCACCGGCTGTTGGCCGGCCGGCGCACCGACGACGTGCCCGCGCTGGTCGAGGACCTGGTCGCGCTGCACTCCAGCGACCCGGTCAGCGTCTTCCTCTCCGCGGCCGCTCGGATGGAGCATCCGGACGTCGAGGCGGTGGAGAAGGCGCTCTACGAGCAGCGCGACCTGGTCCGCCACCACGCCATGCGCCGGACGCTGTGGGTGGCCACCCCGGGTGCGCTGCGGGCCATGCACGCGGCCACCACCCGCCGGCTGGTCGGGCGGGAGCGTCGGCGCACGCTCGGCCTGCTGGAGGCGTCGGGGGTGGCCGACCCGGCGGCCTGGCTGGACGACGCCCGGGACCAGGTGCTGGCCGCGCTGCACGAGCACGGCCCGATGACCGCCCGGGCGCTGGGCGAGAAGGTGCCGGCGCTCCGGCAGCCTTTGGAGCTGGCACCGGGCAAGAGCTACGCCGCCACCGTCTCCGCGCACACCCGGGTGCTCCTCGAGCTCGGCTTCGAGGGCGTGCTGGTGCGCACCCGGCCGACCGGGACCTGGATCAACGGTGCCTACACCTGGGCGGCCATGGACACCTGGCTGCCCGGAGGCGTCGACGGGCTGGACCCGCGCGCGGCGGCGAGCGACCTGGTGAACCGCTACCTGAGCGGGTTCGGTCCGGTCACCAGCGAGGACGTGCAGTGGTGGACCGGTCTGCCGGTGACCACGGTCCGCACCGCGCTGGCCGACTGCGGCGCCGTGCAGGTCGACCTCAACGGGACCCCGGGCTGGGTGGCCGCCGGGGACGAGGGCCCGGCGGACGATGAGGCTTCGGTGGCGCTGCTGCCGTCCCTGGACCCGACGACGATGGGCTGGAAGGGGCGGGAGTGGTACCTCGACGCGCAGTGCGCCGACGTGTTCGACCGCAACGGCAACGCCGGCGCGACGGTGTGGGCAGACGGCCGGGTGGTCGGCGCCTGGGGGCAGCGTCCGGACGGTGAGATCCGCACCCACCTGTTCACCCGGCTCGGACGCGCGCACCAGCGGATGCTCGACGAGCGGGTCTCCTCGCTGACCCGGCTCCTCGGCGGCACCCGGTTCACCCCCCGGTTCCCCGGCGGCGTGCACGCGACGCTGCTCGCCTGAACCACGACCGACCGGCTCAGCCGGACGGCCGGGCACGGTAGGCTATCCCCATGCTGTTCACCCCCCTGATCACGACGCTCGCCGAAGCGTCCCAAGGTGGCATCAACAAGTGGATCGTCGGCGGCATCATGATCGGGCTGTTCCTGCTCGCCATGCTGGTGCTGCTCACCATCGGCAGGGGACGCGAGCACTCGTGACCCGACCGGGCCTCGCTGAGCCGGCGTGACCGAGATCGGGAGCCCGCCACGGCACGCGCGACGCCGCGTGGGGGTGATGGGCGGGACGTTCGACCCGGTGCACCACGGCCACCTGGTCGCCGCCAGCGAGGTGCAGGCCTGGTTCGACCTCGACGAGGTCGTGTTCGTGCCCACCGGCGAGCCGTGGCAGAAGTCCTCCCGTGAGGTGTCGCCGGCCGAGGACCGGTACCTCATGACGGTGATCGCCACCGCCTCGAACCCCCGGTTCTGGGTGTCGCGCGTGGACATCGACCGGTTGGGTCCGACGTACACCATCGACACGCTGCGCGACCTGCACGCGGTGATGGCCGACGCCGACCTGTACTTCATCACCGGCGCGGACGCGCTCGGCGACATCTTCACCTGGCGGGACGCCGAGGAGCTGTTCTCGCTGGCACACTTCGTCGGCTGTACCCGCCCCGGCTACGAGATGGATGCGTCCACCCTGGAGGGCATTCCCGACGACCGGGTCACCATCGTGGAGATCCCCGCGCTGGCGATCTCCTCCAGCGACGTACGCAAGCGCCGGGCCGGGGGGGACCCGGTGTGGTACCTCGTCCCGGACGGGGTGGTGCAGTACATCAACAAGTACTCCCTCTACACCCAGCCCAAGCCTGACTACACCCTAGGAGGCTCGTGACCGCGACGAACCGTGCGCTCGAGCTTGTCCGCACGGCGGCGGAGGCCGCGTCGGACAAGCTCGCCGAGCACATCGTGGCCTTCGACGTGTCCGACCAGCTCGTGATCACCGACGCGTTCCTGCTCTGCTCGGCCCAGAACGACCGGCAGGTGCGGGCGGTGGTCGACGAGATCGAGGACCGCCTGCGCGGCATCGGTGCGAAGCCGGTACGACGCGAGGGCGAACGTGACGGGCAGTGGGTGCTCATCGACTACGCCGACATCGTGGTGCACGTGCAGCACGAGCAGGCCCGGGCGTTCTACGCCCTCGAGCGGCTGTGGCGGGACTGCCCGCTGGTCGAGCTTCCCGAGTCGGTGACGTCCGGACGCGGCCCGGGAACCGACGGGTGAGCGGCCGACGGCTGATCCTGCTCCGGCACGGCCGCACCGCCTGGAACGACACCGGCCGCGCGCAGGGACATGCCGACGTCGAGCTGGACGCGGTGGGACAGGAGCAGGCGGCGGCCGCCGCGCCGTACCTCTCCTCGCTGCAGCCGGCGGCGCTGTGGTCCTCGGACCTGACCCGGGCCCGGCAGACCTGCGCGCCGCTGGAGCAGGCGACCGGGCTGGCCGCGAAGTACGACGCGCGGCTGCGCGAGTTCGACGTCGGTGCCCGGCAGGGCATGACGTTCGCCGAGTTCGAGCAGAGGTTCCCGGCCGAGTTCGCCTCCTGGGTGCGCGGCGACGACACCGCGCGGGTGCCCGGCGCGGAGGTCGCCTCCGACGTCGAGGAGCGGGTCGTGCCGGCGCTGCGCGAGGCCCTGGAGACCTTGCGGGACGGCGAGACGGGCATCGTGGTGATGCACGGCGCCTGCATCAAGGTCGCGCTGCTCGCGCTGCTCGGCTGGCCGGCCCCCGCCTACGCCACGATTCATGGCATGGACAACTGCGGGTGGACGACGCTGGAGGAGTACGACGCCATCGGCGGTCTGCGGCTGGTCGGCTACAACGAGTCGGTCCGCCCCGGTCACCACGCGCCGGCCGGCCGCCCCGACGACGTGTGAGCCTGCCCGATTTCGCGTCCGGCGGGGGCGTTGGCTAAGATTCCCTGGTTGCCCGGCACGGCTCGGGCGGCGGGGCTGTGGCGCAGCTGGTAGCGCACCTCCATGGCATGGAGGGGGTCAGGGGTTCGAGTCCCCTCAGCTCCA
>DASTWW010000152.1:0-11951 GCA_035765755.1 Nocardioidaceae bacterium | reverse complement strand
CGTCATCGGCCCTTCGTCGACGTACGACGGAGCCGACGGTCCGCCGTACGTCCCGCTGCCGGAAGCCGTGCCGTACGCCGGGTACGTAATGCCGTTGCCGGGGTAGGTCCGGTTGCCGTAGACGTTGGTGCCCGCCCGGCCGTTGAAGCCGGCGGAGCGGGTGAACACCGGGTTGCTGCTCTGCACTGTGGTCTCCTCCTTGGAGGCCGGGGCGACTGTCTCGCCAGTCTAGGGGCACCCGGCTGGTTCAACGTGTGCGGTGGCCGCGCCGTTCCCACATGGTGGTGATGCCGGCGATGTCTGGTTCGTCCCGCCCCGCAGTTGCGGCCCGAAAACCTGGGGATAACCTTCGAGGACACCCAGGTCAGACCGAAGGAGAAGACAGGTGGCGATCGCACTACCCCGAGCGAAGTCCGTGACGGCGAACCCGACCCAGGACCAGATCAAGGAACTGGTGTCGAAGATGCCCAACGCCGAGCGGACCGAGTTCGGCAACTGGCACGTCAAAGCACGGGTCACCTCCCGTTCCGCCGGCTCCACCTTCATCGTCACAGACGACCCGTCCAAGTACTCCAAGCCGACCATGACCCCAGAGAAGTACGCCGAGGTCGCGCGCCGGCAGGAGGAGTGGATCGCCGACCAGGACATGATCCTCATCGAGGGCTACATCGGCCCGGAGAACTCCCCGCTGCGCCGCCCGGCCCGGCTCTACATCGAGACCACCGCCGCCAACATCCCCGGGATGCAGCAGCAGCTGTACTACCCGAAGGACTCCGAGTGGGACGAGTCCAAGGCGCTGACCGTCATCTACACGCCGACTTGCCCGGCCGAAGGCTTCCCCGACGACCGGCTGGTCACCATCGACCTGGAGAACGAGGTCACCCGGGTCTTCAACATCGACTACTTCGGTGAGTCGAAGATGGGCGGCCTGCGGATGTGGATGGAGTGGGTCTACCGGCAGGGTGCGCTGGCCATGCACGCCGGCGCCAAGGTGATCCCCACCCCGGACGGCGACAAGACCGCGCTGATCGTTGGCCTGTCCGGCACCGGCAAGACCACCACCACGTTCACCCGGCAGAACGACTCGCTGCCGGTGCAGGACGACATCGTCGCCCTGGTCAAGGGCGGCGACTGCTTCGCCACCGAGAACGGCTGCTTCGCCAAGACCATCGGCCTCGACCCGAACGACGAGCCGACCATCTACGGCGCGCTGACCAAGCCGAGCGGCTGGCTGGAGAACGTCGCCGTCGACGAGAACGGCAAGGTCGACTTCTTCGACGACTCCTACACCGCCAACGGCCGCGGCACGTTCTCGCTGTCGGAGATCCCGCACCACGACCCGCGCAAGCTCGGCAAGGCCGACTTCCTGCTGATCCTCAACCGCAACGAGTCGATCATCCCCGCGGTCGCGAAGATGAAGAGCGTGGACCAGGCCGTCGCCTACTACATGCTCGGCGAGACCAAGGGCACGTCCGCCGGCGGCAAGGCCGAGGCCGGGAAGTTCCTGCGGGTCCCCGGCACCAACCCGTTCTTCATGGGGCACCAGTACAACCAGGGCAACCGGCTCGGCGAGATGATCGAGTCGATGGACTACAACTTCGAGGTCTACGTGCTCAGCACCGGCCGCGTGGGTGGCGGGGACGACGTCGAGGGCTCGAAGAAGGTGACCATCCCGCACACCTCCGCCATCGTGAAGGCGATCGCCGAGGGCACCATCCGCTGGGAGGAGGACCCGGACTTCGGGTACCTGATCGCCTCCGAGGTGCCGGACTTCGACGACCCGGAGCTGCTGGCGCCGCGCAAGCTCTACGAGCGGCTCGGCCGCGGCGAGGAGTACGCCGACCTGGTCGGCAAGCTCAAGGAGGAACGCAAGGAGTACATGAAGGAGCACACCGGTCTCGCGCCGCAGGTGGTCGCGTCGCTCGGCTGACGGTGCCCCCGGTGGGACTCGAACCCACACTGAAAGGTGTTTAAGACCTCTTCCTCTGCCGTTGGGATACGGGGGCGGCGGTCTGCCCGTGTACACGGGCGGACCCGCGCTCAAAGATAGGTCTTGCGCGGGTGCACGGCGTGCGCACCCGCCACCCGGTCCAGGAACAGCAGCCCGGCGCAGTGGTCGATCTCGTGCTGCAGGGCCCTGGCCTCGAACGCGTCGGTGGTGACCGTGACCTGCTCCCCCGACCCGGGGAGGAGGCCGGACACCGTCAGCCGGGTGGCTCGCTTCACGTCGCCGGTGAGGTCCGGCACGCTCATGCAGCCCTCGCGGGCTCGTTCGTTGCGTGAGGCCTCCTCGACGACGGCGTTGCACAGCACGAACGTGCCGTGGTGGGTGCGGGTCTTGGGGTGCGCGGACACGTCCACGCAGAACAGCCGCCAGGGCACGCCGACCTGCGGCGCGGCCAGCCCCACGCAGCCCGGTGAGGTGCGCATGGTGGCGACCAGGTCGGCCGCCAGCCGCACCACCTCCGCGGCACGCGGGTCCACCGAGTCGGCGGGCCGGGACAGCACCGGGTCGGGAGCGCGTACGACGGGCAGCACGCTGCCCTGGGTTCGCAGCGCACCCTCGGTCCACCGGCCCACCGCGTCGTCGACGAGGCCAGGGTTCACAGCTCGTCGCTCTCCACCGGTCGCAGCCCGACGTCCACACCGAGGCCGGCGGCCACCCCGGTCAGCGACGCCTCCAGCGCGGTGGCGTCCACACCGGTGGGCAGGTCGACCTCGGCCACCAGCAGGTACAGGTCTCCGGCCAGCCGGGTGGTCAGGTCGGTGATGTTGCCGCCCACGGAGGCCACCTCCGCGGCGATCGCGGACACGATGCCGGGCCGGTCGCCGCCGTGCACGGTCAGGACGTACGACGCGGCGACCGGCCCGTGCTCCGGCTCGTCGGGGACCTCGCGGACCGTCACGGTCAGCGACCCGTCCTGGGCCATCGGCTCCAGCGCCAGGGCGATCTCGCCCGACGACACCGACCCGGCGCAGATCAGCGTCATCGCGAAATGCCCGCGCAGCAGGGTCATCGAGGAGTCCTCGAGGTTGAGCCCGAGCTCGGCGAGGATGCTGGTGGTCTGCGCGATGATCCCGGGCCGGTCGCGGCCGAGGACGGTGATGGCCAGTGAGGTCACGGCGGTCATCCTCCCAGGACTCCGGCGAGGTCGGCCGCCCGTCTCAGCACCGCGTCCAGCATCGGCTCGGTGAGCTTGCCGGTGAAGGTGTTCTGCTGCGAGGGGTGGTAGCTGCCCAGCACGGTGACCCGGTCCCGGTCCGGCGAGACGACCACCGTCTCCGACCCGTGACCGAAGCGCGGCTTGGGCCGCGGCACGTCGTACCCCAGGGAACGGAAGGTGCGCAGCGCGGCATCCCAGCCGTAGAGCCCGAGGCAGACCACCGCCCGCACCGACGGCGCGACCAGCGCCACCTCCCGGACCAGCCACGGCGCGCAGGTGTCCCGCTCGGTCACCGTGGGCCGGTTGTCCGGCGGGGCGCAGCGCACGGTGGCCACCATCCGGCAGCCCAGCAGCCGCTGCCCGTCGCCGGCGTGCACCGAGTGCGGCTGGCTGGCCAGCCCGACCCGGTGCAGCGCCGCGAACAGCCAGTCCCCGGACCGGTCCCCGGTGAAGATCCGGCCGGTCCGGTTCCCGCCGTTGGCGGCCGGGGCCAGCCCGACGACGAGCACCCCCGGCTGCGGGTCGCCCCAGCCGGCCACCGGCCGGCCCCAGTAGGGCTGGTCGGCGAACGAGGCCCGCTTGGTCTCGGCCACGTTCTCGCGCCAGGTCACCAGCCGCGGGCAGGCCCGGCAGACCGACACCGCCGCGTCCAGGGCCGACAGGTCGGCTCCGGCGGCGAGCCGGGCGACGTCGGCGGCGGTCTCGGCGACCGGCGTCCCGGCGGCGGCCGGGTCGTCGGGCCAGCCGGTGCCCGGTGGCACGGGCGAGGCGAACGCCTGCCCGGTCACCGGATGCGGGAGCAGGTCGGACATCAGGCGACCGACCAGGTGATGCCGTCGAGGATGTCGGTCTCGGAGACCAGCAGCGACCCGACCCCGGTGCGGCGCAGCACCCGGTCCAGGATCAGCGCGCCCCCGCCGATCACGTCCGCGCGGCCGGGGTGCATGAACGGCAGCGCGCGCCGCCGGTCGACGGTCATCGCCAGCAGGTCGGCGGTGCCACGGTGCACGTCCTCGACCGGCAGCACGGCATGGTGCACGCGCTCGCGCTGGTAGCCCGGCAGGTCGAGCACCATGGCCGCCACCGTGGTGACCGTGCCCGCGACCCCGACCACGGTGGCCGCCTGGCCCACCGGTACCCGGCAGCCCCCGAGGGCCGCGTCCACGTCGGCGGTCGCGGCGGCCACCTCCGCCCCGGTGGGCGGGTCCGAGGGCATCCGCCGCTCGGTCATCCGCACCGAGCCGATGTCCAGCGACTGCGCGGCCTGCACCTTGCCGTGCCCGTTGCCGAGGACCAGCTCGGTGGAGCCGCCGCCGATGTCCACCACGAGGAGCGGCGCGGCCACCTCCGGCCCGAGCGAACGGGTCGCCCCGTCGTACGTCAGCGCCGCCTCCTGGGCCCCGGTGACCACCTCCGCCTCCACGCCGAGCCGCTCCCGGATCCCGTCGCGGAACGTGTCGGCGTTCTCGGCGTCCCGGGCCGCGGAGGTTGCGCAGAACCGGACCGCCTCGGCGCCGTGCTGCTCGATGACGCGGGCGTACTCCTCGACCGCGGCGAACACCCGTTGCAGCGCCCCGTCGGCAAGCCGGCCGGTGCGGTCCACGTCCTGGCCGAGCCGGACCACGCGCATCTCGCGCACCAGCTCGGTCTCAGCGCCGGTGGCCGGGTCCAGGTCGGCGACCAATAGCCGGATGGTGTTGGTGCCGCAGTCGATACCGGCGGCGCGGGTCACCGCTCCTCCTCGGGAGGTACGACGCAGGGGCCGGCCGCCCAGAACGCGCCGAGCCGGCCGAGCACCTCGTCTCCGAGCGGGTTGACGCCGCTGCCCTGGGCGAGGGCCTGCGCGGCCAGCACGTGCAGGCACTTGACCCGGGTCGGCATGCCGCCCGCGGAGACGCCCTCGATCTCCGGGACGTGGGCCAGCGACTCGCGGAACGCCAGGTAGGACTCATGCGCCCGCTGGTAGGCCGCAGCCAGCTCCGGATCGTCGGCCAGCCGGTCGGTCATCTCACGCATCAGGCCGGACGCCTCGAGGGTGCCGATCATCGACGCCGCCCGCGGGCAGGTCAGGTAGAACGTGGTCGGGAACGGGGTGCCGTCCTCCAGCCGGGGCAGGGTGGCCACCACGTCCGGGTTGCCGCACGGGCACCGGTGGGCCACCTCGTGCATCGCGCGCGGCGGCCGGCCCAGCTGCGCACCGATCACCGCCTGGTCGGCCGCGGGGATCAACGATGCGGCCTGATCTTCAGCTTCGGGGCGGGCTGCTTGGTGGCCGACTCCTTGGTCGGCGGGTCACCCGCGGCGACCACGCTGCCCCAGGCCTGCTGCCACCAGGCTGCCTCCTGCGCGGCGTGCGTCGTCGCCACGTCGCCGAGGCTGTCGGTGTGGTCGAGCAGCTTCCCGTTCTTGCCGATCACCTGGAAGCCGATCTCGCCGGGCATCACCCAGCCGAACCGGGCCCGGGCCCGTGCCTCCACGTAGTGCGGGTCAGACCACCGCTCCTTCTCCCGCTGCATGGCGGCGATCCGGGCCTTGGCGTGGTGGATGTTGGTGTGCAGCGCCGCGAGGTGGTGCTGCTGGCGCAGGTAGGCCCGCATGCTGGAGCCGTAGGAGACCACCAGCACCGCGACGACCAGCACCAGCACGGCGGCCCGCCCCGTGAACCGCGACGGTCGCGGCGGGAGCGGGGACGGCCGACCGACGGGCCGAGCTGCGGCTCGGACGCTGGAACGGCTGCTGGGGCGGGTGCCCGCGCGGCCACTCGGGCTGGCCATCGGCCCTCAGGCCCCCCGCCGGTACCGCGGGAACGCACCGAGGCCCGCGTAGCGCGCGGCGTCGTCGAGCTCCTCCTCGATCCGCAGCAGCTGGTTGTACTTCGCGACCCGCTCCGAGCGGGCAGGTGCGCCGGTCTTGATCTGTCCGCAGTTGGTGGCGACCGCGAGGTCGGCGATGGTGGTGTCCTCGGTCTCCCCGGAGCGGTGGCTCATCATGCAGCGGAACCCGTTGCGGTGCGCGAGGTCGACGGAGTCGAGGGTCTCGGTGAGCGAGCCGATCTGGTTCACCTTCACCAGCAGCGCGTTCGCCGAGCTCTCGGCGATGCCGCGGCCGAGCCGCTCCACGTTGGTCACGAACAGGTCGTCGCCGACCACCTGCACCTGGTCGCCGAGCGCCGCGGTGAGGCCGGCCCAGCCGGCCCAGTCCTCCTCGGCGAGCGGGTCCTCGATCGAGACGATCGGGTACGACGAGACCAGGTCGGCGTAGTAGGCCTGCATCTGGTCGGCCGACTTCTGCTGGCCCTCGAACCGGTAGCCACCCTCGCCGAACAGCTCGGTGGCGGCGACGTCGAGGGCGAGCACGATGTCCTCGCCGAGCCGTAGCCCGGCCTTGCCGACCGCCTCGCCGATCAGGTCCAGCGCCTCGCGGTTGGAGGCCAGGTCCGGCGCGAAGCCGCCCTCGTCGCCGAGACCGGTGGACATCCCCTTCTCCTTCAGCACGGCCTTGAGCGCGTGGTAGACCTCGGCGCCGTGCTGGAGCGCCTCGGCGAACGTGGCCGCGCCCACGGGAGCGATCATGAACTCCTGCACGTCGACCGCGGTGTCGGCGTGCGCGCCGCCGTTGAGGATGTTCATCATCGGCACCGGCAGCAGGTGCGCGTTGGGCCCTCCGACGTACCGGAAGAGCGGCAGGTCCGCGGACTCCGCGGCCGCCTTGGCCACCGCCAGCGAAACCCCGAGGATCGCGTTCGCGCCGAGCCGCTCCTTGTTCGCGGTGCCGTCGAGGTCCTGCAGCCGCTGGTCGACCAGCCGCTGCTCGGACGCCTCGAAGCCGACCAGCTCCGGGCCGATCACGTCGAGCACCCCGGTCACCGCGTTCTGCACGCCCTTGCCGCCGTAGCGATCGCCACCGTCACGCAGCTCGACGGCCTCGAACGCACCGGTCGAGGCACCGGAGGGGACGGCCGCCCGGCCGATCGTGCCGTCGTCGAGGGCCACTTCGACCTCGACGGTGGGGTTGCCGCGCGAGTCCAGGATCTCGCGGGCGCCGACGGCCTCGATGGACGCCACAGCTGCTCCTTGCTCATTGGCTGCTGGTTTCTTGCGGCCCGTGCCGGTGCCCGGCTGGCCCATGGGTCAGCCTAGCTGCGGACCGCTCCGTCTCCTTGCACGGCTCGCCTGGGTGGTGGGTTTCGGCGGCGCGCGATCGGACTCAGCGGGCCGGCCTGCCCAGCACCGAGCCGATCTGGTCGCGCTCGTTGACGCCGAGCACCTTGTACGCCCGGTAGAGATGGGTGGCCGCGGTCCGCGGCGACATGCCCAGTGCCTCGCCGATCTGCCGGTTGGACAGTCCTTGCGCGGCGAGCTCGGCGACCCGGCGCTGCGTGCCGGTGAGCCGGACGTCCAGATCCGCCAGCGCAGGGGTGCATGTGTCCCCGCACGCCAGGCTGGCCGCGAACGCCGCGGACCTCAGCCGGCCGGCCCGGCACTCGTCCGCTGCCCGTGCGGCGAGGGCGAGCAGGTCGGCGGCCCACAGGTTCAGCCCGTGACGCTGCAGCTCGGCGGCCCCGGCCAGCACCTCGTCCTCCACGCCCGCAGCGGTGCCCAGCACGGCTCGCTCCGCGGCGCCCAGCACGCGGCTGCCCGTCGCCTTGCCCGCGCCGTGCAGCAGTTCCGCAGCGCCCTGCACGTCGCCGCACCGAGCCAGGTCGACCGCGGCCAGCGCCTGGGCGGCTGGCGCCTCCGACCACTGATCGGCCAGCTCCAGCAGTAGGTCGGACGCGGGCTGCACCTCGCCATGTACGGCGTGCACCCACGCCTGCGCTCGGGCGAGCACCCAGGCACCGGTGGCCTGTCCCGTGGGAAGCGCTGCGCGCGCGGCCGTGACGGACTCGGTCGCGGCCACCGTGTCACCGCGCATGGCCTGGGCAAGCGCCAGGTGTGCGTAGGTCCAGCACAGGCTGTCCAGGGGGTCATCCTCGGCGAGCAGCCGGATCGCCGCAGCCAGGTGCCGCTCGGCGGAGGCGACTCGACCGGTCAGCAGGCGCACGACGCCCTGCCGCATCGAGACATGTGACGCGAACGCCGGCTGGTCGACGCCGCCGCCGGCCGCGCACGTGGCCAGCTCCTCGGCGAGGTCGGGCTGTCCGTCCAGCACGGCACCGGTCGCAGCCGCGTGCGCGAGCGCGAACCGGACGTGCGGGTTCACCACCGCACCGTCGTCCAGGGCCGCCAGCCCGCGGCGAGCCAGCCGAAGACCCCCGACCACGTCGTCGCCGTACACCTGCAGCATGGTCAGCACTCCCGCGGCCTCCAGCCACGGGCCCGGGCCCTCCGCCCGCTCCACGGCGGCCAGGGCCGCGTCCGTCGCGGCCCGCCAGCTCGCCACCCGCATCAACGCGACGGCGCGCAGCGTCGCAACCGCCGATGAGCCCTCGACAGGCAAGTTCTCCAGCGCCTTGCGAGAGCCGCTCTCGCCGGACACCTGGACGCGGCCCAGCGCGAGGACTGCCGCCTGGCGCTGGTCCGGCGTGCCGCGGTCCGCCAGCCGGGCGAGGCGAGCCAGCGCGCCTGGATCGCCGAGCATGCTGGCCGCCTGCGCGGAAACCACGGCTGCCTCGGAGTCCGGAACCATGGCGCAGGCGGCATCGGCCAGGTCGCGAGCGAGGGGCAGGTCGTAGAGCCCGAGCGCCATCCGAGCCGCGGCCAGCAGCCGCGGACCGTCCACCCGGTGGTTGCGCTCGAGCGCCAGCGCCGTGATCCGCGTGACGAGCCGTCCAGGCAGGTCGACCTCTTGGGCGATGTCCAGCATGCTGGCCACCGTCTCGGCCATCTCGTCGGCGGCCGCCCTGGCTTTCAGGCAGTCGGCGAACAACGGGTGACGCAGCCCGATCTCGGCCTGCTCGATGTGCAGGAGTCCGGCGGCCTCCAGGTCGGCGACCGCGTCGACGAGACCCAGCCGGAGCAGCACCACCGGCGGCACCGGGCCGAGCAGTGCCAGCGTGTCGGCGAGCCGACGGGTGGTGCCGGTCAGGGCGCCGATCCGGCTCTCGACCAGAGTCTGCAGCCGGTTCCGGCCGGTGACCGGGTGGCGCAGGAACCAGTGGCCCGTACGACGTACCCACGCGTTCTCGTCCTGCCCGGCCAGCACCAGCTCGCGCACGAACAACGGGTTGCCACGCGACTGCCTCACCAGCTCACGCGCTGCCGACGGGTCGACCGGTCCGCCCAGCAGCGTCTCCACGAGCTCGCCCGCCGCGTCGTCGGTCAGCGGCGGCACCGGAACCTGGGCCAAACGGCCCTCGGTGAGCAGACGCTCGAGGGGAGCGGGCAGGGAACGTCCGCTGCGCATCGTGAACAGCAGCTTCGGAGCCTCGCGGCGGCGGGGCAGCTCGGCAACCCGGTGCAGGGCGGCCGCGGAGAGATCGTCGAGGCAGTCCACGTCGTCGACGACCAGCAGACCATCGGGGAGGATCCGACACAGCTCGTCGCAGGCCATCCCCACAGGATCGTCGGTGGGCATGCCACGCGGTCCGATGACCGGCCGCAGTGCGGCCAGGGCCCGGTCCTGCAGGACAGCGAGCGCGGCCGTCCGTCGTACCGGCTGGTCGCGGGCGGTGAGCCGCTCACCGTACGCCCGAGCCAGATGAGACTTCCCGGCTCCGGCCTCGCCGACGAGCAGCACCCCGGTGTACCGGTTGGTGAGGATGTCGAGCTTGCTGAGCAGCTCGTCGCGTCCCACCAAAGGGTCGGAGCCGGGGTGACCGATGGCATCCATCGGCACCGAGGCTAACCGCGATGGACATCGTGTGTGGCCCGAATGACGTACGTAGGGATACGTAGGGGGTTAACCGAAGCGTTGCTCACTGGGGGGCTCCAGAGCCTCCACAGCGGCGGCCGATCCTCCTAGCGTCGACCCGGCACGTCAACGAGTGAACGGTCGGGGGGCCGAGAACGGGTGGGCATGGGACACGAGCGACAACGCGCCCGTTCCGCGTTGCGGCGACGCGACCGTCCGGGCAGGGCGGGAATCGGACGGTCGCTCGCCGCGGCGCTCGCTCACCGGGCCGGACCGGGGCGGTCACGGCGGGCGGGCGCACGCTCTTAGCGGTCAGGACTCGGCTGCGCGGACAGCGTCGGCCAGCCGCCGTACGGCGTCGCGCAGCTCCTGCTCCGGATCCAGGCCGTCCTCCCGGGCCCGCACCACCAGGGCGAGCAGCTGGTCGCCGAGGGTCTCGTCCTGCGCATCGACCGTCACGTCGACCTTCGCCGCCCGGCCGAGCACCTTGTCGGCCAGCGCCAAGGCCGGCAACGCGGCCGGGATTCCCTCGAGCACGGAGGCCCGGCCCTTCTCGGCCGCCTTGAGCGTCTCCCAGTTCGCCTCCACCTCGTCCCGGTCGGCGACGTCGAGGCCGGCGAACACGTGCGGGTGCCGGTGCACCAGCTTGTCGACGATGCCGCCGGCGACGTCGTCGATGGTGAAGCCGGCTCCTCCAGCGGACGACGGAGACTCCGAGGCGACCCGGGCGTGGAACACCACCTGCAGCAGCAGGTCGCCGAGCTCCTCGCGCAGGTGGGCCTCGTCGCCGGTGTCGATCGCCTCGAGGGTTTCGTAGGTCTCCTCCAGGAGGTACCTCGCCAGTGACCGGTGCGTCTGCTCGCGGTCCCAGGGACACTCGGTGCGCAGCCGGTCCATGACGGCCACCAGGTCGAGCAGCCGAGCACCCGGCACGTCGTACGACCCGTGCAGCACCTCCACCTCGGGCAGCTCCCGGCCGCTCTCCCCCGCCGTGACGATCGCGGAGGCCAGCTCACCGGGCAGCCGCGACGCCTCCTCGTCGGAGGCAAGCCAGACCACGCGGCCGGAGCGGACGGCGGCGAGCAGCGCGTCGGCCGAAGGCTCGGGGAGTACGTCGACGGACAGCCCCGTCCCGGCCACGACGTGCGGCAGCGACTCACCCGGGTCGGAGCACAGCACCTGGTCCGCGGACGCCAGAGCGTCCCAGGCGTCCCGGGTCAGCAGCCCCGGGGCGACCCGGGGGCTGGTCAGCAGCAGGGTCAGCCGCACTGCTGCGAGGCCGGCAGCGAGGCCACCCACGACGCGTCGGGGTTGGCGGAGTTGCCCTGCCGAGCGCTCTCCGAAGCCGGAACCGACAGCGAGCCGTTGTTGGTGGCCGGCTGGAACGTGCCGCGTCGGAAGCCGCCGAGCGACGGGTTCACCGAGACGGAGATCGTCTTGACGTACTGCTGGCGCAGCCGGTTCCCCTCGGCGGTGGCCTGCGCGGGAGTGACCTGGGTCTTGCCCTGCGCCTCGAGGGACTTCCGGCCGATGTCCATCAGCATCAGCTGGCCCTCCCAGTAGCGCACCAGCGCGTCCCTGAACGCCGGCCGCTCGTCCTTGGGCAGGGCCGCGATGGTCCTGCCGCTGCGCGCCAGCGCCTGGGAGATCTGCTGCTGGTTCGGGCTGGCGCCGCGCTTCTGCCCGAACTGCTGGGACAGCTCGGTGTCGAGCAGCACCTGGAGGGCACCCTGGCGGGCCTCGCGGCTGGGCAGCTGGTGGCCGCTGGCGCCGTTGGCCGAGCACAGCCCTTGCGCCAGCGCGTTGACCTGGCCCTCGGTGATGGTGTCGTGCCCGACCACCGCCGCAGCGCCCGGGTGCACGGAGCCGCAACCGGTCAGTGCCAGGGCTCCGGCCGCGGCCAGCACCGTGAACCTGCTCAGCCGTCGTGGTCGCGTCACGTTCTGCTCTCCTTGCTCGATGCGTTCGCCGGCACGGCCGCCCCAGCCGCGTCGA
>DASTWW010000151.1:0-38556 GCA_035765755.1 Nocardioidaceae bacterium | reverse complement strand
ACTGCCCCAGGTCGCGGAGCAGCGGCACCGAGCCGCTCTGCCCGAAGACGTAGTACACGACGATCCACGCCAGCCCGATCAGGAAGCAGCCGAGCATGCCGACCACCACACCCTGCCCGCGGCCGAGCGGGGTGCTCGGGTTGGCCGCGCCGGCCAGCCCGAGGAAGACCAGCCCGAAGCCGATCAGGAAGTTCCACCGCCCCAGGTCGGCCATCCAGCCCAGCGTCCCGCCGCTGGCGGCCACGTTGAGGTAGACGGCCATCCAGGCGATGCCGATCGCCACGAGGACGGCGCAGGCCACTGTGCGGGTCAGCGACCGCGGCGCAGCCGTGCCACGGGGGTCGTGCTCCAGGGGGCTCGCCTTGGTGGGCCGGTTGCGGCTCGACTGGGGCACGTTCTCCACTCCTCGGGGTGCGGTTGACGAAGGTCGCCTGCAAGATTGTAGGTAGCGTAGTCGGCGGCAAGCCCCCCACACGAAAGCGCATCCATCCATGGCGGCCCGTCGTCCTCCCACGTGGCGGCTCCTGGTGCCGGTGACCTGCGTGCTCGCCGGCGTCCTGTTCGTGACCAGCGCGATCAGCTCCGGCGGCACCGACCTGCGCGCCGGCCGGTTCAGCGACCTCGCCTCCCTGGTCAACCAGCAGAGCCAGCAGGTGCAGGCGCTGCGTGCCCGGGCCCGCACCCTCAACGAGCACGTTAACGCCCTGTCGGGGAAGGTGGGGGCGCAGCACGTGAGCAAGGCCCGGCAGGAGACGCTCGCGCTGCGTGGCCCGGTCGGTCTCGACCCGGTGACCGGGCCGGGGATGACCGTGACCCTCGACGACGCGCCGAGCGGCGTGATCGCGTCGGCGGACACCAACCCGAACAACCTCGTCGTGCACCAGCAGGACATCCAGGCGGTCGCGAACGCGCTGTGGGCCGGAGGCGCCGAGGCGATGACCATCCAGGGTCAGCGGGTGATTGCCACCACCGGCATCAAGTGCGTGGGCAACACCGTGGTGCTCCACGACGTTCCCTACTCCCCGCCGTACGTCATCTCAGCCATCGGCGACCCGGAGGCGATGCTGACCAGCCTGAACAACAACCCGTACCTGATCATCTACCGCCAGTACGTCGAGCGCTGGCAGCTCGGCTACTCCGTGGCGCCGCGCGAGCAGCTGCGGCTGCCGGGCTTCTCCGGCTCGGTCGAGCTCAGCTACGCCCGGCCGGCCGGCAGCACCGGCACGACCGTCGGCGGCAACGGGCAGAATCCCACCTGACCCCGATCAGCGCGCCGACGGGCTGATCAGCGAGCTCGGCTCCGGGCTACTGGTCTCGGTCGGCGTCGGTGTCGGGGTCTCGGTCGGCGTCTCGGTGGGCGTGGGCGTCGGGGTCGGCGTGGGCTCCTCGTAGGACGACACCGTGATCACCACGGTGGTGCCCTGCGGCTGCCGGGAGTACGCCTGCGGGCTCTGCGCCAGCACGGTGCCGGTCTGCGACGGGGTCTGTGAGTCGTGCGTGACGCTGTAGCTGAACCCGGCCGCCTTGAGCGTGCTGATCGCGTGCTTCCTGGTCATGCCCACCACGTTGGGAACCTTGTGCGGGCCCGCCGAGTAGAAGACCGTGACCAGCGTGCCCTTGCTCACCGACTCCGCCTGGTTCGGGCGGGTGCCGATCACGGTGTCGCGGGGCGAGTCGGACTGTTGCTTGACCAGCTTGACCCGTAGCCCCCGGTCCTCGATCTTCGCCTTCGCGACGTCCTTGTCCTCACCGGTGACGTAGGGGATCACCACGTTCGGCTTGCCCGTGGAGACGGTGATGTCGACCTTGGACCCGGGCGGAATGGTGTCTCCGGGGTTCGGGTCCTGGGCCATCACCTGGCCCTTCTTGTAGTCCGGGGAGGCCTTGCGGTCCACGGAGCCGAGCTTGAGGCCCGACTGGTGGAGCTTCTTGGAGGCCTGCGCCTGGGTCAGGTGCAGCAGCGTCGGCACCGACTTCTGCTGGGGTGCCGACGCGAACAGCCTCGGCAAGAACACCACGGCGAGCACGATCAGCGCGAGGACGGCGAGCCCGAGCAGCACGAACGGCCACCGCTTGCGGCGCTCGTCCTCCTCGTCCTCGGGCGGCGGCCCACCGCCGAAGACCGAGGTCGTCTCGGTCGCGGGGGCCGGCGGGATGAACGCGGTCGAGTCGTCGGCGGGCACGGCGGCGGCGGTGACCGGCTTGCCGGCCAGGAACCGCTCGATGTCCGCGCGCATCGCCGCAGCGCTCTGGTAGCGGTCCTCGACCCGTTTGGCCAGCGCCTTCATGACGATCGCGTCGACCTCCGGAGGAAGGTCGGGGTCCAGGGACGACGGCGGCGGGGCCTGCTCGCGCACGTGCTGGTAGGCCACCGACACCGGGCTCTCCCCGACGAACGGCGGCCTGCCGGTGAGCAGCTCGTAGAGCAGGCAGCCGGTGGAGTAGACGTCGCTGCGCGAGTCCACGGTCTCGCCGCGGGCCTGCTCCGGGGAGAGGTACTGCGCGGTGCCGACCACTGCGGCGGTCTGGGTCATCGTCGAGGACGCGTCGGCCACCGCACGGGCGATCCCGAAGTCCATCACCTTGACGTCACCCGACGGGGTGAGCATCACGTTGGCCGGCTTGATGTCACGGTGCACGATTCCGGCACGGTGGCTGTAGTCGAGCGCGGACAGCACGCCGGAGGTGATCTCCAGGGCGCGCTCGGGCAGGATCTTCCGGCCCTCCCGGAGGATGTCGCGCAGGGTGCGCCCGGCGACGTACTCCATCACGATGTAGGGCTGCGGGACGTCGCTGCCCTCCACGTCGTACTCCTCGCCGGTGTCGTAGACCGAGACGATGGCCGGGTGGTTCAGGGAGGCGGCGGACTGCGCCTCGCGGCGGAACCGGGCCTGGAAGGTGGCGTCGCTGGCGAGGTCGGTGCGCAGCCGCTTGATCGCGACGACGCGGCCGAGCCGCACGTCGTTGCCCTTGCGGACCTCTGCCATGCCGCCGCGGCCGAGCAGCTCGCCGAGCTCGTAGCGGTCGCCGACGCGGAGGCCCGTGCCGGCGCTCCGGCCCTTCGGGCCCGGACCGCCGTTGTTCTCGTCTGTCATGGCTTCTTCTTGCCCTTCGCCTTGCCGTGTCCGTGTCCGTGGTCGTGGTGGGGTTCGCCCTTCCCCGGCTTGGGCGCCGGCGGAGGAGCGGGGGCAGGACCCCAGACTCGCAGGGTGAGCGTGCTTCCGGGGTCAACCATGCCGTGCGGGTGGACACCGGCCACGGTGCCGCCGACCTGGTCGCCCGGGTTGTCGACCGGGCTCTGGGTGACCCGGAACCCGCGGCGGGTCAGCACGTCGGAGGCCTCGCCGGCCGCCATGCCCACGTAGTCGGCCCGGTTCACCCGCACCTGGCTGGGGCTGGGCGACGGAGACGGTGCCCGGCTCGATCCCGCCGCCGGAGAGGCCGCGGGCCCGGTCCGCGAGGACGCCGGCTGCGAGGGCCCGTCCAGCAGGGCCAGCACCAAGATCACCGCGAGGATGCCCACCCCGGCCCCGGCCCACGGCAGCCAGCCCGGCAGCTCCCGGCGGGAGGCCACAGTCGGCGGTGTGGTCGGCGGTGTGGTCGGCGGTGCCGCCGGTGGGGCGGTGAGCACCTGGGTGGGCGGCGGCGCCTCCGCGCCCTGCCCGCGCAGGGCGGCGGCCATCTCGGCGGCCGAGGCGTACCGGTCCGAGGGGTCCTTGGCCATCGCCGTGGCCACCACCCCGGCCAGTCGGTCCGGCACCTCGGCCGGCAGCTCGGGGGTGGGCTGCAGCAGGTGGGCGATCGCGGTGCCCATGGGGGAGTCGCCCTCGAACGGCCGCCGGCCGCTGAGGCACTCGTAGAGCACCACGCCGAGCGCGTAGATGTCGCTGGCCGGGGTGGCCGCGTGGCCCTCGGCCTGCTCCGGGGAGATGTAGTGCGGGGTGCCGACGATCTGACCGGTCTGGGTGAGCGCGACGTTGCCGGCGGCCCGGGCGATGCCGAAGTCGGTGATCTTCACCCGTCCCTCGGGTGTGACCAGCAGGTTGGCCGGCTTCACGTCCCGGTGCACGATGCCCAGCGCATGGGCGGCCGCGAGCGCGTCGGCGGCCTCGGCCACCAGGGCGGCCGCCCGCTCCGGCGGCATCGGCTCTCCCGGACGCAGCAGCGCGGACAGCGGCTGTCCGGGCACCAGCTCCATCACCAGGAACGGCCGCGACCCGTCCTCGCCGTCGGCGGTCTCCCCGAAGTCGAAGACCGAGGCCACGTTCGGGTGGTGCAGGGCGGCGGCGTGCCGCGCCTCGGCCTGGAACCGCTCCCGGAACGTGGCGTCGCCGGCGTACTCGTCCTTGAGCACCTTCACCGCGACCGGGCGCTCCAGCACGGTGTCGGTGGCCTGCCAGACCTCGCCCATGCCACCGGTGGCGATCCGGCTCTCCAGCCGGTAGCGCTCGGCGGCGTCGAGCATGCGCGGGCTCACTTGATCACCGCCTGCATGACCGCCTTGGCGATCGGCGCGGCCAGGTGGCTGCCGGAGATCTCGCTGCGGGTGATGTGCGCGTTCTGGATCAGCACCGCCACCGCGACCTGCGGGTTGTCGGCGGGCGCGAAGCAGACGAACCAGGCGTACGGCGGACGCGACGGCGTGGTCTGCGCGGTTCCGGTCTTGCCGGCCACCTTGATGCCGGGGATCTGCGCGGTGGTACCGGTGCCGTACTGGACCACCGCCTCCATCATCTTGGTCAGGTCGCGGGCCACCGACGGGCTGACCACGTTGCTGCGGAACGGCTCCGGGCTGGTCTTGTCCAGCACGGACAGGTCCGGGGCGCGGACCTCGTCGACCAGGTAGGGCTTCATCACGGTGCCGTTGTCGGCGATCCCAGAAGCCACCATGGCCATCTGCAGCGGCGTGGCCGCCACGTCGTACTGCCCGATCGCCGACAGCGCGGTCTGCGGCGGGTCGGGGTTCTTCGGGAACTGGCTCGGCACCTGGCCGTTGAGGTCGTCGAGGTAGTGCTGCCCGAAGCCGAACTTCTGTGCCTGCTGGCGGATCACGTCGTCGCCGAGATCGAGCCCGACATAGCCGTAGGAGACGTTGCAGGAGACCACCAGGGCCTGGGTGAGGGTGATCTTGTCCCCCCCGCAGGACATCCCGTTCTCGTTGACCAGGTCGGTGGTGGTCTGCGGCAGGTCGAGGTGGGTGCCGCCGGGCACCAGCGACTTGGGGGTGTACTGGCCGCTGGACAGCGCGGCCGCGGCGGTCACCAGCTTGAACGTCGAGCCGGGCGGATAGACCTGCTGGATCGCCCGGTTCAGCAGCGGCTGCCGCGGGCTGCCGGTGAGCTTCTTCCAGGACTTCTCCACGGCGTTGAAGTCGTGGGAGGCGAGCTTGTTCGGGTTGTAGCTCGGGGTGGAGGCCATCGCCAGGATCGCCCCGGTCGACGGGTTCAGCGCGACCACGGCGCCCTCGGTGCGCGGGCCGAGGTTCTTCAGCCCGCTGAACGCGGCGTCCTGCGCCTTAGGGTTGATGGTCAGCGTCACGCTGCCGCCCTTCGGCGCGTTGTTGCCGAGCAGGTCGCCGAGCCGGTTCACGAACAGCCGGGGGTCGCTGCCGGACAGGATCGCGTTCTGGGTCAGCTCGAGCGCGTTGCGTCCGTAGATGTAGGAGTAGTAGCCGGACAGGTGGGCGTACTTGCGCGCCTCGGGGTAGTAGCGCAGGTACTTGTACTGGTCCTTGACCGGCTTGCTCTCCGCGATGGATCGGCCGGCGACCAGGATCGCGCCCCGCTTGCGGGAGTACTCGGCGTCCCGGACCCGCTTGTTGTCGTTGTGCGAGTTCAGCGCACTGGCCTGGAAGTACTGCAGGTAGGTCACGTTGGCCAGCAGTGCCACGAACAGCAGCATGCAGAAGATCGACATGGTCCGGATGGGTCGGTTCACCGCAGCTTCACCACCTGGGTGGCGTCGCTGTCGGAGGGGCCGGTCGAGAGCTCCGGCGTCGGCCGGCGGGCGTGGTCGGAGATGCGCAGCAGCAGGCCGATGATCACCCAGTTGGCGACCAGCGAGGACCCGCCGTAGGACAGGAACGGGGTGGTCAGCCCGGTCAGCGGGATCAGCCGGGTCACGCCGCCGACCACCACGAACACCTGCAGCGCGAAGACGATGGCCAGACCGGTCGAGACCAGCTTCCCGAACGGGTCACGGCAGATCAGCGCCGTGCGCAGGCCGCGCTCGACGATCAGCCCGTAGAGCACCAGCAGCGCCATCACCCCGGTCAGCCCGAGCTCCTCACCGAGCGAGGCCATGATGAAGTCCGAGTAGCCCAGCGGCGTCAGCCCGGGGTCCCCGAGGCCGAGGCCCCGGCCGACCAGGCCGCCCCAGGCCATCCCGTAGAGCCCCTGGACCAGCTGGTAGGAGTCCACGCTGGACGAGAACGGGTGCAGCCAGGCGACCACGCGCACCTGCACGTGGGCGACGACCAGGTAGGCCAGGTAGGAGCCGACGCCGAACAGCACCGCGCCGAGCACCAGCCAGCCCGGACGCTCGGTGGAGACGTAGAGCATCACCACGAACAGCCCGAAGAACAGCAGTGACGAGCCAAGGTCGCTCTGGAAGACCAGCACGGCCATGCTGACCAGCCACATCAGCAGGATCGGGCCGAGGTCACGGCCGCGCGGGAAGTCGATGCCGCCGAACCGGCGGCCGGCCAGCGCCAGCGCGTCGCGGTGCACGACCAGGTAGCCGGCGAAGAACAGCACCAGTGCGATCTTGGCCACCTCGCCCGGCTGGAAGCTCAGCGGGCCCAGCCGGATCCAGATCCGGGCGCCGTTGATGCTCTCCCCGATCACCGGCAGGATCGGCAGCAGCAGCAGCACGATCGCGGCCAGCCCGAACGAGTAGGTGAACGCCTGCAACCGGCGGTGGTCGCGGATCCCGAGCAGAACCGCAGCGAACAGCACCACCCCGATCGTCATCCAGACCAGCTGCTTGGAGGCCAGGTTCCCGGTGCCGGCGGTCCCGCTCAGGTCCAGCCGGTGGATCTCGGCCAGGCCGACCCCGTTCAGCGCCGCGACCACGGGCAGCAGCACCGGGTCGGCGTACGGCGCGGCGTACCGGACCACGAAATGAGCGACGACGAGCAGCACCACCAGCCACCCGCCGTAGGTGTAGATGTCCGCCGGAACGCGGCCCTTCACGCCGAGGCCGACCGCGGCGTAGGCGCCGATGCCGACCACCAGGCTGATGATGAGCAGGAACAGCTCGGCACCGCGGCGGCGACGGTGCACGAATCCCTGCGGGATGGCCGCGCTCATGGTGTTGCCCTGATGCAGTCGGGCGGCGCCAGGGTGGGGCTGGGCACCGGGCTGGGCACCCCAGCACTCGGGGAGGCGCCCGCCGGAGGGTTGGACGACGGGCTGGGCGCCGACGACGCCGTGGGAGACGGCCCCGCGCTGGCTTGGGGCCGAGCGCCCGCCTGGCCGGCCTTCTTGTGGTGGTGCCGGGTGGCCTTCCCGCTCGGGGACGGTGAGGGAGTCGGCGTCGGCGTCGGACAGACCCGGGCCAGCCCGGTGAGCCGGGCGACGATGCTGTGCGCGTCGATCAGGCTCTCCGCGCTGATCCCGCTGCGTACCTGGTCGGCACGGTAGTCAGGCAGCGACGCCAGCGTCACCCGCGTCTCCTCGTAGAGCTGGTTGAGCCGCATCCCCGGGACGTCGGCCTGCACGCCCTTGAAGATGGCCACGTTCGGGCCGTCGGCGGCGACGTAGTACTGGTCCTGGGTCCACCGGTAGGCGAGCGTGCCGAGCACCCACACCAGGATGGCGAGCACGACCAGCACCACGACGCGGCGCAGCCAGACGAACCGGCGCGGCGGCCGGGGGGCATAGCGCAGCTCCTCCGGGTCGACGCCGCGGGAGTCCTCGTCGCGCACCGGCTCGAGCTCACCGGTGTCGCCGCTGCGGTGGCCGCGGAAGAAGCTCTTGGAGATCGCGCCGCCCCGGCGCGGCTGCTCGGCGGCAGCGCCGACCAGCATCGACCGCTGACCGGCCGGCGGCGGCGCGACCGGCTCCTCGTCGTCGGCGGCCACCACGTCGGCGACGACGCAGGTGATGTTGTCGGTGGAGCCCGTCTCCAGCGACGCGCGCACCAGCTCGACGACCGCGAAGTCGACCGACCCGGTGCCCAGGATGTCGCCGATCCGGTCGTCGTCGAGCACTCCTGAGCAGCCGTCGCTGCACAGCAGGATCCGGTCCCCGGGCTCGAGGTCGACCAGCGAGAGGTCCGGGTCGGCGTCGTGCACCCCGTCGACGGCGCGGAGGATGAGGTTCTTGTGCGGGTGGACCCGGGACTCCTCCTCGGTGATCCGGCCCTCGTCGATGAGGGTCTGCACGAAGGTGTGGTCCTTGGTCAGCCGGCGCAGCTCACCGCCGCGGTACAGGTAGCCGCGGCTGTCGCCGACGTGGCCGACGGCCAGCCGGCCGCCGTCGAACAGTGCAGCGGTCACCGTGGTGCTGGTGCCGTCCAGCTCTGGGTCGGCCTCCACGAGCTCGGCGATCCGGTCGTGGGCCCGGTGGATCGCGCCGGCCAGCGCCTCCACCATGTCCTCGGGAGGGGGTCCGTCGAGGCGGCGGATGCTCTGCACCGCCGTACTGCTGGCCAGGTCGCCGCGCACGGCGCCGCCGACGCCGTCGGCCACCACCAGCAGGTGCTGGCTGGCGAAGCCGGAGTCCTGGTTGTCCTTGCGCACCCGGCCCACGTCGGAGAGCGCGGCATACCGGAGGCTCAGAGCTGGCGCGGTCATCGGCACGGGCTACTTCTTCAGCTCGAGCGTGGTCTTGCCGATGCGGATCTGGCTGCCGGTCGAGACGACCGCCGGCTGGGTGAGTCGGCGGGAGCCGAGGTAGGTCCCGTTGGTGGACCCGAGGTCCTCCACGTACCACTGGTCACCGGACCCGACGATGCGGGCGTGCCGGGTGGAGACGTAGTCGTCGTCGAGCCGGATGGCCGCGTCGGGGCCGCGGCCGATGAGCAGCGGCGCGCCGTCCAGCGGCACGCTCTCGCCGGCGTTGCCGCCGTCGAGGATCACCACCCGGGTCGGGGCGCCGCGGGCGCGCTTGGGCTGGCGGTTCCGCTTCTCGGCCTGCCGCTGGGCGTGCTTCTGGGCGCGTCGCTCGGCGCGCGGGCTCTGCTCGACGCGGGCGCCGAACATGTCCGAGCGGACCACCGAGATGGCGGCCAGCACGAAGATCCACAAGATCGCGAGGTAGGCGAAGCGGATCAGTGTGAGCGTCAGCTCAGACATCCTCGTCCTCTCGCCGGGCGACGTGGCGGACGGTCATCGTGGTGTTGCCGACCCGGACCTCCGAGCCGTCCTCGAGGGTGGCCTGCTTGACCCGCTGGCCGTTGACGAACACGCCGTTGGTCGAGCCGAGGTCCACGACGCTGACCTGCGGCACCAGGCCGCCGGGCACCACCCGGATCTCGGCGTGCCGCCGCGACACCCCCGGGTCGTTGACCCGCAGGTCGGCCGCGGTTCCCCGGCCGATCACCAGGCCCGGCGGCTCCAGGGTGTGCCGCATGCCGTTGACCTCGAGGACCACCTGCGCCCGTCGTACGGCGGTGTCGCGGACGTTGCGCTCGTCGGCGGGAGTGACCCGGGCCATCGCGGCGCTGCGCACGTGGAACCGGCCGGTGCTCAGGTCCTCGGCACGGTCGAAGCCGATCGAGACCGGGCCGGTGAACACGTAGCTCTGCTCGTGCGCGTGCTCGCGCAGCATGTCGGTGAGCTCGTCGGCGAGCGTGGTGCCGTACGGCGACAGGCGCTCGTAGTCGGCCGGGGAGAGCTCGACGTGGAAGCTGTTGGGCACCAGGCGGCGGTCGCGCGACAGGATCTGCGCGGAGTTGTCGACCTCGCGTTGGAGGGCGGCGGCCAGCTCGACCGGCTGCACGGCACTCCGGAAGGCGCGCGCGAAGGCACCCGAGACCAGCTGCTCGAGGCGGTTCTCGAAGCGGTTCAGCACACCCACGCAACCCTCCTTCCGTGCATGCCGACAAGGCCGGGCTGATCGGCCTGCAGTGAATCGTAACGGGCTGCCCCAGAGCGCCGACGCACCGGTTTGGGCCATCGCGGGGAGGTGGGATAGCCTGAGCCCGCTTCTCGCGCGAGTGGCGGAATAGGCAGACGCGCACGGTTCAGGTCCGTGTGCCCGAGAGGGCGTGGGGGTTCAACTCCCCCCTCGCGCACCACCAGCCCCAGGTCTCTGACCTGGGGCTTCTTGCTTCTCTGGGGCGTCTCCGCAAGGGTGGTCTGGCGCGAGGGCGGCGGCCGGCACGGCGCCTACCAGGCGGAGACCTTCAGCATCGGCAGCGACGCGCAGAACCTGGCCCGGGCCGACGGGTTCAAGGAGATGGTCGAGGCGGCCGGACAGCACTGGCCGGCCGGCTGGGTGCCGGGCGAGGGCTTCGTCCGGCCCTCCTGGGAGGCCGACCCGCTCAAGCCGCCGCCCCGCTCAAGCCGCCGCCCCGCCTGTAGTCGGTTCCGGCCTGAAGGCTTCTGCAGTCCTCGATTGAGTCGCGGTGCTCACGGCTGCGCAGTGGGGCGGATGACGATCTCGCTCACATCAACGTCGGCGGGCTGCTCGATCGCGAAGGCGATTGCGCGGCCGATCGCGTCCGGCGAAATCGCCACGGTGTCCCTCTGCTTGGGCAGTTGCTGACGCGTTTCCTCGACGCTTACGGTCTGGACGAACTCAGTCGCTACAAACCCGGGTGACACGACCGCCACCCGCAGCCTTGGGCCAGCCTCCTTGCGGAGACCTTCCGAGATGGCGCGGACAGCACTCTTCACACCCGAGTAGACGGCCATGGTCGGCGTCGAGGTCTAGGCGGAGGTGGAGGCGACGTTCACAAACTGTCCGAACTCCTGCTGACGGAACAACGGCAGTGCGGCGGCGATGCCGTTCAGCACTCCCCGAAGGTTCACGTCGACCATGAGGTCCCATTCCTCGACCTTCAACTCGTGAAGGAAGGAGACTGGGCCGACGCCGGCGTTGTTGACCATCACGTCGAGCTGCCCGTATCGGTCTGTCGCGGCGTTGACCAGGTTGACGACCTCGGAGCGGTTGGTGACGTCGACCGGCATTCCGACAGCAGTTCCGCCAGCGGCCTCGATCTCGCGAGCGACCGATTCTGCGGCCTCGAGGTTGCGGTCGGCTAGCACCACCTTGGCGCCACGGTCGGCGAGGACGCGAGCGGTCGCTGCGCCGATGCCGCCTCCGGCCCCGGTGATGATGACGACCTTGCCCTCAATGGGGTTCATGACCCGTTGTCCTTTCCCTGCCTGGGTTCCTTGTGACGGTGCGCTAGGTCCCGGGCGTCCGCCGGATGGCGGCCCCCGTGCGGGCGATCTGTCGTCAGCCGGTCTGCGCCATGCCGCCGTCGGCGAACAGTTCGACACCAGTGATGAAGCTGGACGCGCCGCTTGAGAGGAAGACGACGGCGGTGCCCATCTCGCGCGGGTCTGCGAGTCGGCCGAGCGGGTTCCCCTCGCCCATCTTCGCGACGAGCCCGTCGACCGCGTCGGCGCCGGAGGCACCGGCGAGAGCGGAGCGTAGGGACGGGGTATCGACCGCACCGGGGCTGAGGACGTTGATTCGAATGCCCTTGCCCTTGACCTCCTGGATCCACGCTCGGACCATGTTCCGCAGCGCAGCCTTGGCGCCGCCGTAAAGGCTCATTCCGGTCGGCGGCTGGATCGAGGCGGTCGATCCGATGATGACGACGGTCCCGCCGTTGCTCATCAGGTTGATAGCCGGCTGCACGGTGAAGAGCACGCCCTTCACGTTCACGCCGAAGACGAAGTCGAACTGGTCCTCGGTGATGGACTGGACGGGGTTGCTGTTGCCGGCGCCGACGTTAGCGACCACTGCGTCCAGACGGCCGTGCGTGGCGATGACCTTGTCGTACAGCGCCTGCATCTGGTCGAGCTTGGTGACGTCGACGGGGCGTGCCATCACCTCGGGCCCGAGCAAGGCACTCGCCTCAGCAAGGGTCCGTTCGTTGATGTCGGCGATGACCACCTTCGCGCCGTAGTCGACGAACTCCTGGGCGATTCCCAGGCCGACCCCCTGCGCGCCGCCGGTGATCACGGCGACCTTACCGTCGAGCCGCATGTGGTCTGCGGGCTGAACTGACATTGCCGTTGCTCCTCGATCGGATTGTTGGTGAATGGTGGTGCAGCAGAGGTCGACACCCGCTAAATTAAGCGGAGACCCATCCGGTTGCGAGTTTGGAACCTACCGGACACCCCTCCGGTTAGCAAACTGCCCCAGGAAGCTGCGTGGAAGATGCCGTCCAAGACGTCTGCACAGGGCGAGCGTCCGGCTCGCAGGGCCGACGCCGAACTGAACCGCTCCCGCATCCTGGACGCCGCCAGATCGAGCCTCGCTGAATCCGGGAATGCATCCATGCAAGCCATTGCAAAGCGAGCCGGTATCGGCCCCGGCACCATGTACCGCCACTTCCCAACCAGGGAAGCCCTCGTCCTCGAGGTCCACCGACAGGATGTCGCCGAGCTGGTAGAGGCTGCCCCAACGCTCGTCGCCAGTCATCCGCCTCGGGTGGCGCTCCGACTCTGGCTCGATCGGTTGGCTCTCTACGGGCAGATCAAGCGAGGGCTGGCCACTGCATTCCAGGCAACGCACAAGCAACTGGCCGGCGAAGGCTACGGACCGATACTCGGGGCAATCGCCACGCTGCTCGACGCCTGCAAAGCAAATGGCGAGACCCGGGAAGACGTGGAGCCAGAGGAAGTGCTCCTGCTGGTGGGGTTCCTGTGGCGCATCGAAACCGATGACAAGTGGGCGGCGCGAACCGCGCGCATGCTAGATCTCGTGATGGACGGCCTCGCCCCCGGGGATTCAGGGCCGTCGACAGCCTGAACCAGATCCGGTCGGCCGGTCCGGCTTCAACCACGACGTGGGCCGCGACCTGCCTCGAACCGACCCGATAGGCCACTCCGTAGAGGAGGCGTTGCCCCGAGGCCACGTCGGACCGCTCTTTCACATGCCGACCTGCAACGGGCGCCAGATGCAGGCCTACTGGCTGCCCTCCGCCGAGCTGCGGCCAGCGCGGCGACCCCCCGGACAAGTGACTTGGCCAGCCGCCAAGCCCGGTGCGCTTCTCGGTGCCTGGAGCTAAGACAGCCACGCGATCCTCGGACACCACCCACTCCGGCTGCGTCGGTTCGCGGCATCGCTAAGCATCTCCCTATTGCGTGTTGGCGCGAGCCAAGCAGGGGAGAACGGGAGGGCAAGGTCGCACGTCTACGGGGGTCCTGTCGAGACCGACGGCCACCTCGCCGCTTGACAGTCATAGGCGGCGGAGTGACCAGCCTATCGGGACGAAGTCAAGGGCTTGGTCTTGTTGATTGGTGCAGGGGAAGTCGGCTCACCGGGTTCGTCGGTGGGCTTGGCTTTCGGGTGTGAGGGGTGCGCCGATGTCGTGGGTCGGGGGCCACGCGCCCGTCGACTGCCCTACGTAGCGTGCAAGCGGGTTGTTTCCCGACAGCCTTCATCCGGGCTTTGCTGGAGACGGGCGGGGCTGCCCATGGTCACTCGCGGGATGTGATCCCGACGCACGTGCGGGCTCGCCCCGTCCGGTCGGCTACGGCGCCTTGGAGTTAGGCGGCAGCGGCGGCCCCCTCGGGCTGGCAGGGGCTTGCGGGTTGAGACCGCCGGCGATGGCGGGGTCCCGGGCGGTGCCGGTGGTGATCACCGCGTGCAGCTGGCGCAGCAGACTGCCGGCCACCGCGACCCGGGCCTGGGTCTTGGTGAGCTTGTTGTCGGCCCGGCCAGTCAGGTGCGCGTACCGGGCGGCCAGCACGGGATTGTTCCGCACTGCGGGCCACACCGCCCGCCAGGCGGCCAGGCGCAGCTGGGGACGGCCGCGGCCGCTGATGCCCGTCTTGCCCTGATAGGTGCCCGAGGCGTTGTCGCGCGGACACAGTCCGGCGTGCTTGACCAGCGCGCGGGCGCTGGAGAACCGGGTGGGGTCGCCGGTCTCGGCGAGGATGGCGGCGGCGCCGACCGCGGAGCCCGGGGATGCTGGTCACCAGCTCGGTCATGCCCAACTCATCGAGCACCTCGACCATCCGGGTCTCGACCACAGAGATGTCGGCGCGGGCGCGGGCCAGGTCGGTCAGCGCGAACCGTGTCCGCTCCAGCGCGCCGTCGCGCTGGTCGGCCACCCCGGCTTCTGCCCGGGCCGGGTCGGCGGCGGCGTCGAAGACGGCCCGCACGATCTTGGAGTACCAGCGGGTGGTGCCGTGCCGGGGGAGTTCGCGGCGGACCGCCGTGGCGAACCGGGTCCAGCCCCAGCGGCGGATCACGGTGAGGTCGCCGCTGGCCCCGACCCGGTCCAAGACCACCGTGAGCGCGGCCAGCCAGCTCTTGGACTTGAACGGCTCGCCGCTGGCCTGCAGCGCCGCCGGCCAGGCGCACTCGAGCAGGTCGGTGATCTGCTGGCGGGCGGCGGTGGCGTCGGTGACCAGGCCGGCCCGGCGGGCACCGAGGTGCCGCAACCGCGCCCACGCCGGCTCGGCGCGCTCGGGCAGGTAGCAACGCAGCTCGGTGACCAGCCGGGCGATGATCATCGCGTCGGTCTCGTCGCTCTTGTTGCGGGTGAAGTCCTCGCTTTCCCGGGCGCGGTGCACCAGCAGCGGCTGCACGCAGACCAGCCGCACGCCGGCCTGCTCGGCGATCTGGTCCAGTACCCGCCAGCGGTGCCCGGTCGGCTCGCAGGCGACCACCACCGAGGAGAACCCGGCCGCGGCGGCTCGGACCAGCCCCCACTCGACCGCCTCCCTCAGCTGCCACGCCTTCGCCTTGACCGTGCGTCGGGCCAGCACCCGGGAGTCCTGGTCGGTCAGCGCGCACACCTGCTTCTCAGCGGCGAGATCGAACGCGAGCACCGCGGTCTCACGGGTAACCACCGCGCGCAGCCGAGCCAACCTGTCATTGCGACGGCGATCCCCACGCGAAAGCCGACTACCGTTGGACATGCATCCTCCTGATGAGTGGTCTGGGACACCAAGCCCGTCAAACCCCATCAGGGGGATGCGCTCACGCCCCGGACAACACGCTCAGGTAGTTACTACGCAGCGGTTAGCTTCGCAGTCGACGCGGGCGGCCGCCGAGGAGGAGCGATGAGCAAGCTTCGGTGTCACATCTCGATCTCGCTGGATGTCAGGAGCACCCGCTGGGCGAGGGCGGTGAGCGGCTGCACGGCTGGGCGACTTCGCTGGCCGCCTGGCGCGAGGCCCATGGCCACCAGGGCGGGGAGGTCAACGAGAGCGCACGGGTAGTCGAGGAATCGCGCGAAAACATCGGCGCTGCGGTGATGGGCCGGAACATGTTCGGCCCTGTCGATGGCGGCCCCTGGGGCGACGAGGAGTGGACGGGCTGGTGGGGCGAGAACCCGCCCTGCCATTACCCCGTATTCATCCTCACCCATCACCAGCGTGGTCCCGCGGAGATGGAGGGAGGGACCACCTTCCACTTCGTCACCGAGGGAATAGAGTCCGCGCTGGACCAGGCAAGGCGGGCCGCCAACGGCAAAGACGTCATGCTCTGGGGTGGCGCTCAGGTCGCTAACCAGTACTTGGCAGCGGGACTGCTGGACGAGCTCGAGCTCCACGTCGTTCCCGTACTGCCCGGAAGCGGGGCTCGTCTCTTCGACAACCTCGGGGACGCCGAGGTGCAGTTTGAGCAGGTCCGTGCGGCTGAAGCCCCCGGCGTCGCGCACCTCAAGTACCGGGCGGCGACATAGACCGCGTCGCCGCCAACCTACCCGCACGCAGCCTCGCATCGGCATGGCAGTGCGGTTCGTCGCGGCGTGCGTGGCATCAGAGCCCAGCCCATCGCCACGACGATGGGCTGGGACCTCGGGGAGGTTACTGTCGCGGCTTCGAGGCGCTGAGCACCAGATACGTTGAGGCGCGCCCCTTGATGTTCAGGGAGGACAGTCCGGTGTCGGCTGATTGTGCGGCACCGAGCATCCAGGCGTCAGAGCAGTGCCCACTGGCGCATGTCGGGAGAACCTTGAGGGCCGGCACGCGGCTAACACGCATCGGAGCGCATGGCGATAGAGCCTGGGTGCGCACGGTGAGGACTAGGCTCAGGACATGGCCATAGCTGGCGGCACCTACCGGCTCACTCCTGAGTCCGGCGAGTTGCTCGTCAAGACTGGACGTACCGGCATGGGCCGGCGGGCTGGACATGATCTCGTCTTCGAGGTCACCCGCTGGCAGGGCGACGTCATTGTCGACACTGACAAGCCGGAGGACTCGACTGTGTCGGTCGAGGTCGACGTGGATTCATTCGAGGTGCGGGAAGGTCTTGGTGGCGTCAAGCCGCTCACTCACAACGACCGCGCGGAGATCAAGAAGACGCTACGCGGAATCCTGGAGAGCAAGTCCAATCCCAAGATCACATTCCACTCCACGAGCATCACCTATTCTGCTGAGTCATGGACGGTGGAGGGTGACCTCACTATCCGCGGTCAGATCCAGCCGGTCACGGTCAATTCCGTGATCGTCGGTGACCGGGTACGCGGCGCCACGACCGTGAAGCAGACCCGGTGGGGCATCAAACCGTACTCTGCGTTCCTCGGCGCACTGAAGCTTGCCGACGAGGTCGGCGTCGAGTTCGACGCTGCGCTGGTGCCCGCCGCACCATGAAGGCGCCGTCATTTGCAGGAGCCGATACGCGGCGGAATGGGACACCTTGCGTGGCGGGCTCGGAGGTCCGGCGTTGGCTAGTGGTCCTCGCCCCAATTGGCGATCAGTACGGCCACCGGCGGAAGCAACGCGGCCACGACAGACATGGTGACAGCCGCTGTCGTCGACCACAGCCGGACCACGTTCCAAGCCAGCACAATCAGTGCCAGGCAGGTGCCCATTAGGGCGAAGTACAACCGTCGGCGGCGACGCAGCCGCGTGCTCTGCGCCTCGCCGACGTCGCTGGCGGAATAGCGCCGGAGGTCTCGTCTCATCTGTCCTACCGTCCCATGCACGCCTCCACCAGATCTAGGAGCCGATGGCACCTCGACGGCGCTCCAGCCCGTGCTGCCACCAGCGCTCGCTGCACGCGTCACCCGGGCGCAAGAGTCGGACTCCTGGGCGACGGTCAAGCTTCGCCGGGAATGAGGGGGCCCCGGGAACGGCATGTGCGAACGTCGCGCCATCGGCGGCGGTGTGACGCGCCTTCTGTTGGTTGTTTCGGTTCCATGTCTACTCACCGAGGCGCGGGACCGGCCGGCCCGACGGGGTCGGGTCAGAGGCCCTCGCGGCCGTCACAGAACGGTGATCGCCCTCGGCGACGAGTGCCTCCACCGCTGCAGGGTGGTGCGGGGGCTGGGGCCGACACAAGCGAGTTCGCCTTGTCGGCCCCAGCCTGCGGATGTTCGGCACCCGGTGGCGACCCTGGGGTCGTTACGCTGCCCCGGCGTGCTCGCCGCTGACCGCGACCGGGTGATCCTGATGCGAGCCGGCTGACCTGCTGGCTGACGGTAGCGTCATCGCGACCTACGACATCCGATTCGACTGACAGGGGCACTGGCCAGGCGGCTGTCGCCATGGGTCAGTCTCGAGCAGACGTCACTTGGCCTGGATGTCTCCGAGGGGATTGGCATCTTTCTGCAGCTCGGCGCGGGCTGTCGCCCAGCTGGTGTGGTCGAGGTCGAGCGCGGTGCGGAGGTAGGCGCAGGTGACCCGCTGGATCAGGGCGACCCGATCGGGGCTCTCGTCGGTGGTTTCCGCGACGGCGTGCCCGGCGATCCCGCCGAGGGTGTGTTCCGCGCCGTAGAGGGTGAGCAGGCTCTTGTCGCCGGGGCTCAGGGTGTAGGGGTCGGTGAACCAGTCCGGTCCTCGGGTGGAGAGTGCGGACTGGTCGTGGTCGCCGGCGACCACCAGGGCGGGGGTGGTCATGGCGGCGAACGTCGGGTTCATGAAGGGGAAGTGCTCGGCTGCGAACGGAGTGAGCTCGGCCCCGCCGGTGCCGGTGGTGGCGAGCAGGACGCCGGCCTTGACGCGGGGGTCGGACATGTCGGGTCCCGGTTCGCCGTTGGGGTCGAGAACTCGGGCGCCGAGCAGCATGCTCACCGTCTGGCCGCCCCAGGAGTGGCCGGCGGCCGCGATGCGGTTGCGGTCGAGGCGTCCGGTCAGGCCCGGGGTGGTGGCTTCGATGAGGTCGAGCTGGTCGAGGATCGCGGTGAGGTCTTGGACCCGGATCTGCCAGATGTGTGGGAAGCGGGGGTCTTCGGCGGAGAGGTTCAGCGTTCGGGCGTCGAGGTGGGTGGGTTGGATCACCACGAAGCCTTGGGCGGCCCAGTAGTCGGCCAGCGGGGTGTAGCCGTCCATCGACCAGCCGAAGCCGTGCGAGAAGACGAGGACGGGCAGGTCATCCCCGCGGTCGGGGACAGAGACGCGCACTGGGAGATTCTCGCCGCGGCCCAGGGCGGGGAGGGTCACCGGCTTCACTGAGACGATCCGGGTGGCTGGCGTGGTCGTGGTGCTCATCGAGGCAGGGGTCCTTTCACGGGAGCCGACACCGGAGGGCGTGGGCCGTTTCGATAGGAGGCGGTGATGCGACGCCCGGATCGCGGGGGCGAGCTCGTCGCCCCCGGGCCTGGGGGGTTAGGCTCGGTCGGAAGGCGAAACGGAACGTCGTTCCGAAGCATACGGAACAGTGTTCCGGTTAGCAAACGGAGGTCGCTCGGATGGGAGTGCAGGCGCCGAGAACTGCCGATGGTCGGCGAGCTGACGCGGTACGCAGCCGGAGTGCGCTGCTGGACGCGGCGGCGACGGTGTTCGTCCGCTCCGGCGTCGATGCGCCGGTGCGGGACATCGCAGCCCAGGCAGGCGTCGGGGTGGGCACGATCTACCGTCACTTCCCGACGCGGGCGGACCTGGTCGTTGCCGTCTACCGGCACCAGGTGGAGGCCTGCGCCGAGGCCGGCCCCGGCCTGCTCGCCAGCGCGAGCAGCCCGTACACCGCATTGATGGAGTGGATCGACCTGTTCGTGGACTTTCTGGTGACCAAGCACGGCCTGGCTGCTGCGCTGCGCTCAGACGACGCCGGTTTCGCGGCGCTGCATGCCCACTTCGTGGAGCGGCTGGTTCCGGTATGCGCCGGGCTGCTCGACGCGGCCGACCGGTCCGGCGAGGTCCGCCCCGGGATCGACGCGTACCAGCTGATGCGCGGCGTCGGCAACCTGTGCATCGGCGCGGACAGCGACGCCCGCTACGACGCACGCCCGATGGTCGGCCTGCTCCTCGCTGGACTTCGCTGCCAGGACTAAGCGTGCTCCGACGCGGAAACGGCTAGGCGCGCCGTGGCGGCTTGATGACCTTCGCCCAAGGGTGCAGTGGCGGTTCAACGCGCTGCCGTCTGGCGGCTGGGAAGCCGGCGTCGATCAGCCTGTGAGTGTCTGGGTGCCGAGCACGGCGAGAAGGGCCAGGCGTTCTGCGTCCTGGGTGTCGGGCTCGGCGGTGTAGACCATGATCCGCAGGTCGCTGCCCGCGACGGACAGGATGTCGCAGTCCAGTGTCACGGGTCCCACCTGGGGATGGTCGATGGTCTTGCGGGCGGCCACGTGAGGGCCGACGGTGCCGGTGTCCCACAGCTCGGCGAACCGCCGACTGTTCGCGCGCAACTCACGGATCAGCTGCCGGAGTTGCTGGTCGGTGGGATAGCGAGCAGCAGCCTGGCGAAGGTCGGCGACCAATGCTGCCTCCAGCGCTCGCGTGGCGTCCGGGGTGGACCGGGCTCGTGTGGGGGTGTCGAGGAACTGCCGCCACACGGCGTTGCGCTCTCGCCCGTGCCAGCCGGAGGGATCGCCCATCAGGGCGGCGTACGGCAAGTTGGCGACCAGCAGCGTCCAGGACGCGTCGAAGACCGCGACGGGAGTCTCGGTGAGCCGGTCCAGCAGCCGCTGCACGCTCGGGGTGATGTAGGCGGGGACAGTGTCGGAACCGGGTGGGACCAGCCCGGCCAACCGGAACAGATGCTCGCGCTCGGTTCCGGACAACCGCAGGGCCCTGACCAGGGCTTCGACGACCTGCGAGGACGGGCTGGCCGCCCGACCTTGCTCCAACCGGGTGATGTAGTCCACCGAGATCCCGGCCAGCAACGCTAGCTCCTCACGGCGAAGCCCGGGTGCGCGACGGTGTCCGCCCGGGGGGAGCCCCGCCATCTCGGGCAAGACCGGGCAAGACCCGGTCGCGCCACCGACGCACCGTCGATCCGAACTCAGTGGTGGCCATCGCTCCAGTCTCCCGCGCACCACCAAGGGCTGCCTGGTACCGAAAGTCCCAGGAAGACTAGACGCCTGGTTGGCACCGCCGCCAGCGGCAAACCTGGGGGCATGACAACAACACTGATCACCGGAGCAAACAAGGGCCTCGGCTTCGAGACCGCCCGGCAACTCATCGCCGCAGGTCACACCGTCTACATCGGCTGCCGCGACGCCGAGCGCGGCCGCCGGGCCGCTGACGAGTTGGCTGCCCGGCTGGTCCAGCTCGACGTCACCGACGACGAGTCGGTCCACGCCGCGGCGAAAGCCATCGCGGCCGATGGCCGCCTCGACGCACTCGTCAACAACGCCGGCATCGAAGGACGCACAGCCGACGGCGGCGTCGTCGGCGCCGCGGACACCACCGCGGACCTGATGCGGACCCTGTTCGAGACCAACACGCTCGGCGTCGTCCGCGTCACCCACGCCTTCCTGCCGCTGCTGCAGCGCTCCCCGGCCCCGGTCGTGGTCAATCAGAACGATGCTGCTGGAGTGCTCACAGGTCGATGGCGAGCGGATGGCGCGGCTCGTAGATTCCGACCTCGCCGCCCCCCGGCAACCGAAAGCGGTTCAGCCGTCCCCAACGCTCCTCGGAGATGTCGTGGGGGAACTCGACGCCCTTCGCTTGGAGATCCCGCATCGTGGCCTCCAGGTCGTCGCACATGAAGTACAACTCGTGCCCGGTCGGACCTTCGGACGGGTGCACGGCCAGTTCCGCGGGTGGAAGCTTGAAGATCAGCCAGCCACCGCCAGCGTCGACGTGGGGGTGCCCGAGCACGTCAGCGAAGAAGTTGCGATCCGCTTCGGGATCGCTGCTGAACACGATGACGTGGCTGCCCATGATCACGAGTCGACCCTACGCGGGACGACGCCCTCATGTCGTTTGGCGAACGATTGCTCCGTAGGCGCCGACGATCGGAGGCGAACTCGTGATCGTCGCCGCGCCTGCAGCCAGTCGCCGGCATGCACGCTTAGAGTTCGTGGAGTGAATGCACGATGAGCAAGGAAGCGGCAATGCGGGCGATGCGCGAGGCGCGATATGCCGAGAGGTCAGCTGGGTCAACCGCCAGCACGACACCGGCGAGACCGGCGGTTCGGCCCGCGACGCTCCCGGCCGCCAGCTCCGCCGCCCCCGGTGCGGCTCCTGACACGCTGTGTGGACACCGTTCGATGAACGGGCGCACGTGTACACGCGAGCAGGGTCATGCAGCAAAGAGCCATCGCTATTCCTAATGCCGCTTAGCGTTTGCGCCCAACAACCGATCAACTGATGCGGCGTTATGACGCAGGCGCGATCGAGTGCTCTTCGCTGCGTGGCCCAGTAGCTCTGCGACCTGCTCGATCGGCCGGCCGTCGAAAGGGAGGTCAGTCGGTTCGCCTCGCATTTTCGTACGGATGGCTAACAGCAGTTCTGCGTTCTCCTTGCTGGGCGCCTCCCCGTCGGCCCCCTCTCACGAGAGTCATTGCTCGCCGAGGCAGGCGATCAGTTGCGTGCTGGAACGCGCACGCGCGGAGCGTCGCTTCGCGTCGCTGCAATGATGTACCGCAGCCAGCCATCCGTCGCTTCGCAACATCGTGGGCTGGTCTCCGCAGTCGAGGACCCAACCGTGGATTCTTGATCGTCCAGCCGGCCATTGCCAGTTTGGCGTTGCTTGTGTGCGAGGCCGGCCTCTGCGGTCGGGACGCGGGCAGCAGCCAGCACCTCTGTTGCCTGGTGCAGACGGACAGCTGCACCGTCCAGTAGCCGCGCGAGCTCTTTCTGAAGCCGTGACAGTTCTTCGCGTTCGGCCGTGCGAGACGCCTGCACCCGCTCAAGGTCCTCCTTGAAACCCACGGGCCGACACTAGGTGCGGGAAGCGCTCAACGTGGCCAGGTCCTTGGCCACGGCGTCCGCGTCACGCGCGAAGTCCTCATCGGTCATCTCGGGACGTTGGCGGAGGGTGAAAACCAGTTCGCACTGGTCGCCGTCGCTGATGACCCTGAGCGGGTTGTGAACGGTCTGCCCGGAAGGAAGCGTGACGTCGTGGTCCAGGACCCCGAAGTCGTTACGCGGTGTGAACGTGAACGTGACACGACCCATCGGCGAAGAAGGGTGGTGCTCGGTGCGGCTCTTAGTGGCGGAGGCTTCATGCCGAGGAGCAGTCGAGGGACGCGGAATCGGCGGACCAGCAGTTCGTAGAGCGCGAGTGTGGTTGCGAGGGACACCGTCACGAGAGCGAGATATTTGACGGGGATCGGTGCCTGCCATCGGGTGATGAACCAGGCAGCCGCCACGATGACCGGCTCGTGCAGTAGGTAGAACGGCAGTACCGCCTGATTCGCGTACCAGGCGGCCCGGTGCCGCCACGGCGCGACTGCGGGGGCCGGGAGGCTGCCTGCGGGCGCCGGCGCGGCCTTCCTCCGGGCTGTCAGCGACCCAGCGAACCCGAGGATCGTCGCTAGCCAGGCCCAACCAGCGAGGCCCTGCAGTGCGCCCCACCCAGTCGGGATGCCCGCCCCGTGTGCGGTCAGCATGCCTGCCCACCCGAGCAGTGCCGCGCTCGTCGTAACGGCGCAGGTCAGCGCGGGCCAACGGGTACGTTGCAGTGCTCCTGCAATCCGGGCGTCGGAGGCGAGTAGGAATCCATACAAGAACGGGAAAACATACGTCAGCCGTTCCCAGCCGCCGGTATTGACGTCGGGACCGAACACCGCCTCCACCACCATGACCGGCAATGCAGCCGTGGCCACAGCTACCAGCGGCCGCCGTTCCACGAAGTGGGCCAGCAACTCGAGGAAGTGTGCGCCGCGCGGGCCGCGCAGGAACAGGAGCAGCGGCAGGAGCATGAGCGAGAACACCAGCAGCACGTATAGGAACCAGAGATGCGCCGGGTCAAATTCGTTACCTGCATACGTCCAGGAATTGTGCTGAAGCAGCCCGGTGGCGAGGGTGGGAACATTCATGAAGTCGGCCCAGAACCGCCAGTACGCCTCGTGGAAGCCGGGCTGGACCAGCCTGGCGGCATAGAACATCGGTGGTACCAGCAGGACCAGGCAGGTCAGGAACGGGACCAGCAACCGGGCCAGACGCTCGCGCACGAATGCGCCGGCTGGACGGTTACGAAGGGCATACCGAGCGCCCATTCCCGACACGGCGAACAGCAGCGGCATTCCCCATAACGAGCCCCACAGCAGGAAGGCCGCGAACCCGACACTGGTCTGCGGGTTCTTGACGAACCACGAAGCTCCCGGTGCGAAAACCATCGCCGAGTGGAAGAGCACCAGTCCCACCACCACAAACGAGCGCATGAAGTCCAGATCGGCGCGGCGGCCGGTGGCCGGGTGGGTCGTCCCCTGACCGGGAGCCTGACGCCCGGACGCGGACTGCCGAGCATGTCTTGCCATGGAGATCTCCATCCGATGCCCCCTGCTGGCCTTATGCGTACGTCGGAAACGGGGTTTGGGTTCGATTCCGACTGCATTTCGACGGGGATTTGTTCCGGCCGGCTCACAACTCACGCGAGAGGGCACCTGATGGTTCAAGCGACGGCCCACCGTGTAGCACGCCGCCTGGGAATACAGCGCAAATCGGACGGCAGGTGGACGCGAGCTCACGCTCGGCGTGTCCGAAAGCCGCCGTTTGGGTGGCTGAACCTCTGGTTCAACCCCCTCGCGCACTGGACGCCGAAGACAGAGACCCGGACCGCCTGGTCCGGGCCTCCAGCTTCGCGGGTGCGTCACATGGTCACACCGTGGCCGGCTGCTGGGCCCGACGGCCCGGGACGACCTCCTCGACCTCCGAGACCCGTCCGATGTGCAGGAACCCGAGGATGCTCAGCAGCAGCATCACGCCCGCGCCGATGAACGAGGCGATCGCGCCGTAGAGGGCGATCTGGCCCATCTGCCAGAAGGCGTAGCTGTTGAGCAGCAGGCCGCGCAGCGTCTCGCCGCGGAACACGGTCTGCACCAGGCCGGCCAGCTCGGTGTTGTTCGGGTCGGCCAGCGAGGCAGAGCTCAGCTCGGCGTAGGTCTTGCCGCCGGTCATCTCGTTGATGTGCACGGCGATGAAGTGGTCAGCGTAGGCCTTGGCCTGCGCACCGTTGGTCATCTGCTGCCCGGCGTACTGCTCCAGGTAGGGCTTGATGGCCGGGTCGTTCAGCGAGTCGCTGCCCTTCGCCGGGAAGAAGATCTGCTGGGACGACAGCTGGGTGGAAACCTGGTTGTCGACAAAGCTGTGGGCCCAGGTGAGCAGCCCTCCAGCCGCCAGAAGAATGGCGGCGACGATCAAGCCGCTTGTGGCCAGGAGCGCGTCAAGCGTTCTGCGGCGCATCTTGATTCACCTCTCCGTCTGATGGCCGCCCCCTCAGGCGGCTTGTTCTTGACGGTTCAACTCTCGCCGCACGCACCTTTGGCCAAAAGGGACGTAGGTCATCGGCCGATCCGCTGAAGGTCACCCGACACTTCCGGACGTGTCCCAACAATGCGACCGGGTCGGGAGAGGTCAGTGAGAGGCCTGCAGGGCGGGCTGCTCGAAGGTGGCCGGCCGGTGCAGCAGGTGCGCCCGGTCCAGCGGCCAGACGATCGCCCAGACCTTGCCGACCACGTCGTGGACCGGGACGGTCCCACCGCCAGGAAGCTCCTGGTGGTAGCGGGAGTCGGCGCTGTCCGGGCGGTTGTCGCCCATCACCCACAGCCGGCCCGCAGGGACGACCACGTCGAAGGGCTGCCGCGAGGGCTGCGCGCCGTGCACGAGGTAGCCCTTCTCGTGCAGCGGCACGCCGTTGACGGTGATCCGGCCGTTGGCGTCGCAGCACTTCACGTGGTCCCCACCCACGCCGATGACGCGCTTCACCAGGTGGTTGTCGGTCGGGAACAGCCCGAGGCTGGCCAGCATCCGCTGGAGCGGCGGCAGCGTCGTGGTGCCCTCCGCGCTCAGCCACCGGCCGCCCGGATCGTCGAAGACGACCACGTCGCCGCGGTGCACCGAACCGGTCTCGTAGGAGATCTTCTGGACGAGGATGTGGTCGTCGTGCACGAACAGCGGCCGCATCGACGCGGACGGCACGAAGAACATCTGCACGACGAACGACTTCAGCAGCAGCGAGATCACCACCGCCAGCACCGCCAGGAACGCGATCTCTTGCCACCACGCCCACCGCCGCCGGGTGCCCACGCGGGAGCGGTTGCGGGAAAGCAGGTCGACCGTCACGGTCGGCGGGAGTTGTGGTGAGCGACGAACTGCCGGGCGACCTCGGCGAGCTTGATGTTCATGTCCTGCGAGGCCTTGCGCAGCATGTCGAAGGCGGCCTGGTCGTCGACCTTGTGGAAGGCCATCATCAGGCCGACGGCCTTGCCGATCTCCCGGTTGCTCTCCAACCCGGCGCGCAGCGAGGCGGCCGCCTGCTTCTTGTGCGCGGCGAGCAGCGCCACGGACATGAAGGAGGTGACGACCGCGCCCTCGTTCACGGACTCCTCGGTGAACCCGCCCGGCGTGTCCGAGAACAGGTTGAGCGCGCCTACCTTGTGGTCGTCGACGAGCAGCCGGAAGCCGGCCATGGCCCGCACCGGCGTTTCCTCGATCACCCGGGCCGCCAGCCGGGGCCACCGCGACGGCGTCAGCAGCGAGGGCTCGAGCGCGGCCGCTTCGTCCTCGATGGCATCCACGCACGGCCCGTCGCCGAGCTCGCGCTCCAGCTCGTCGACCCGGGCCGCGATGTCGTCGCTGGCCGCGACGGTCTGGTAGCGGCTCCCGTTGCCCGCCAGCATCAGGCTGGCGTGGTCACACCCGGAGACGAGGGTCGGGGCCGCCTTGCAGATGGCGGTGTAGGTCTCCTCGAAGTCGTCGCACGTGTACACGACCTCAGCCAGGGCACGGAAGAGCGTCGCGGGCCCGCTGTCTTTGTCCGCATTCACCATGATCCTTGGGCTGGCGCGCAGCCTTTCCTCGCTCTCGCTCAAGCTGCGCCACCCCACGGCTCAAGGCGCGCAACTCCATCATCACAGGTGGCGCAACCACGTGGGTCCCCCCGGGGTTGCCGCCGGGCATACTCGGACGGTACCCCGTCGCTCCCAGGAGGAACCGCATGCGCGCAGTTCAGGTCGTCTCGTTGGAGGGTCCGCGCGGCGTGCAGCTGGTCGACGTACCGGAGCCCACCGCCGCCGACGGGCAGCTGCTGGTCGACGTGCACGCGCTGGGGGTCAGCTGGCCCGACCTGCTCCAGACCAGGGGCGAGTACCAGCTCAAGCCCGAGCTGCCGTTCTGCCTCGGCGTCGACTTCGCCGGGACGGTCCGGCAGGCGCCGCCGGGGTCCGGCTTCGCCGCCGGGGACCGGGCGGCCTGCTGCCTGCCGTACGGCGGAGGGGCGGAAACCGTCGCGGTCGACCCCGAGGTGGTGTTCCCGCTGCCGGACGGGGTGTCCTTCGAGAAGGGCGCCGCGCTGCCGATGAACTACCTGACCGCCCAGTTCGCGCTGGCCACCCGCGGCGGGCTGCGCAGGGGCGAGACGGTGCTGGTGCACGGCGCCGCCGGCGGACTGGGCACTGCAAGCATCCAGGTCGCCAAGGGGTACGGCGCGCGGACGATCGGCGTGGTCTCCACCCAGGAGAAGGCGGAGGTCGCGCGCGCCGCCGGGGCCGACGAGACCGTGCTCCGCGCGGGGTTCCTCGCCGCGGTCAAACAGCTCACCGGGCGGGTCGACGTGGTGGTCGACGTGGTCGGCGGTGACGTCACCGACTCGCTGCGCGCGCTGGCGCCGCTGGGCCGGCTGCTGGTGCTCGGCTTCACCTCCGGGACCATCCCGCAGGTCAAGGTGAACCGGCTGCTGCTGGGCAACACCGACGTGCGCGGGGTCGGCTGGGGAGCCCATGCCTCGGCGGAGAAGGGGTTCATGCGCCGGCAGTGGGAGGAGCTGCTGCCGATGATCCGCTCCGGCGTGGTCGACCCGCCGATCGGTGCGACGTACGCCCTGGACGAGATCGGGCAGGCGCTCACCGACATGGAGGAGCGCCGCACGCTCGGCAAGTCGGTGGTGCGCGTCAGGTGATCGGTGGGACGGCCTGCTCCACGCCGAGCAGCGCACGGAACGGGTCGCCGCGCTCGGCGATCCGGTCCAGCACCGTGTGCACGGTGAACCGGTCCGGCCGCAGGTCCGGGTCGTCGAGCTCGTGCCACTCGATGGGCACCGACACCGGCCCACCGGCGGCGGCCCGCGGGCTGTAGGGCGCCACCAGTGTCTTGTTGATGGCGTTCTGGGTGTAGTCGAGCCGAGCCAGCCCACGGCGTTCGTCGACACCCCACTTCCAGCTGACCAGCTCGGGCATCACCGCGCCCACCGTCTTGGACAGCCGCTCCACCCAGCCGCGGGTCTCGTCGAAGCTGGGCCCGCGGCCGATCGGCACCCAGATCTGGATGCCCCGCCGGCCGGTCACCTTCGGCTGCGCGACCACGCCGAGGTGCTCGAACGCGGTGCGGTGCAGCCGGGCCAGGGTGAGCACCTCCTCCCAGGAGGTCTTGGTGCCCGGGTCGATGTCGACCAGGGCGTACGACGGACGGTGCGGTGCATCGACCTTCGAGGTCCACGGGTGCCACTCCAGCGCCCCGAAGTTGGCCGCCCACACCAGCGCCGCCGGCTCGTCCACGACGAGATAGGTGGTGGTCTCCCCCGGGTCGGCCTCCGGGTTGTCCCAGCGCGGCACCCAGCTCGGGGCGTGCGCGGGCAGCTGCTTGTGCCAGAACCCCTTCTCCCCCGCGCCATTGGGGAAGCGGTGCATGTTCAGCGCCCGGCCGGCCAGGTAGGGCAGCACGGTGGGCGCGACCTGGGCGCCGTAGCGGAGCAGGTCCCGCTTGGTCACCTGCGGCCGGTGTGGCGCGGACGGGAACAGCACCCGGTCCAGGTTGGTGACCTTCAGCCTGCGGCCGAACACCTCCCAGGTGCCGCCCGCGCCGAGCCCGTCCAGCGCGGCGAGCTCGTCCTCGCCCGGGCCCTCGACGGCCGGGGCGCGCAGCGCGACCGACGCCACGGCGGCCGGCAGGTCCGAGCGCCACATCCGCTCCGGGTCGGCCTTCACCTCGTCGTTGGTGCGGCCGCTGAGCACCGAGCGCGGGTGGTCCCCCGGGTCCCAGCCGTCCACGGCCGCGTCGTCGTGCTTGTGCACCAGCAGCCACTGCTCCTTGTCGGAGGCCTCCCCCCGGCGGATCAGCACCAGCCGGCCGGTCAGCTTCTGGCCGTGCACGTCGGCGTGCAGCTCGCCGGCGGCGATCGCCGCTGCCGGGTCGTCGGTGTCGTGCGGCTCCCAGGTGCCGATGTCCCAGACGATCACATCGCCTCCGCCATACTCCCCCGACGGGATGACGCCCTCGAAGTCGAGGTACTCGATGGGGTGGTCTTCGACGTGCACCGCCATCCGTCGTACTTCCGGGTCCAGGGTCGGACCCTTGGGCACCGCCCAGCTGGCCAGCAGCCCGTCCACCTCGAAGCGCAGGTCGTAGTGCAACCGGCGGGCTCGGTGCCGCTGCACCACGAACCGCAGCGCCCGGGGCTCGGCCGCCGCCGTGGTTGCGCCGGAGGGCTCGGGCGTGCGCGCGAAGTCCCGCTTGCGGCGGTACGTCGCCAGCGGCTCCTCGCGAGGGGCGCTGCCTGCACGAGCCATGTCCCACTTCTACCCCGGATCGGCCCGGCTAAGGTGACCCAATGACGATCCTCGACGACGCCAAGGAGGGCATGGACCCCTCCGTCCGGCCCCAGGACGACCTGTTCGGCCACGTCAACGGTCGGTGGCTGCAGACCGTGGAGATCCCGCAGGACCGGTCCAGCTGGGGATCGTTCGTGATCCTCGCCGAGAGCGCTGAGAAGCAGGTCCGCGAGATCATCGAGGAGCTCGCCTCCGGTGAGGCGGAGCCGGGCAGCAACGCGCAGAAGATCGGCGACTTCTTCACCAGCTTCATGGCCGAGGACCGGGTCGAGCAGCTCGGCGCGGACCCGATCCGGCCTGACCTGGACGCGCTGGCCGCGGTGACCTCCAAGGAGGAGCTGGTCGCCTTCATGGGCCGGCTGGAGCGGGACGGCGGGTCCGGGTTCTTCGGGGCGTACGTGAAGCCGGACGACAAGAACTCCGAGCGGTACCTGTTCAACGTGGTGCAGGGCGGCCTCGGGCTGCCCGACAAGAGCTACTACACCGACGAGAAGTTCGCGGAGGTGCGGCAGGCCTACCAGTCGCACCTGGCCAACATGTTCGCGCTGGCCGGCTACCCGGAGGCGCGGACCGCCGCCGACCGGGTGATGGCCGTGGAGAGCCGGCTGGCGGAGGGGCACTGGGACCGCGCCGAGACCCGGGACGTGCTGCGCACCTACAACCTGACCACGGCCGCCGACCTGGAGCGGCTGACGCCGACGTTCGCCTGGGCGGCGTGGGCCGAGGCGCTCGGTGGGGGCGAACGGACGCTGGCCGAGGTGGTGGTGCGGCAGCCGAGCTACCTGGAGCACCTGTCCACGGTCCTGGCGGAGGCCGACCTCGAGGACTGGCGGGCCTGGGCCGCCGCCCGGGTGATCCGCGCATTCGCGCCGTACCTCTCCTCGGCGTTCGTCAAGGAGAACTTCGACTTCTACGGCAAGACCCTCAGCGGCACTCCCGAGCTGCGCGAGCGCTGGAAGCGCGGCGTGTCCTTCGTGGAGGGCGCGATCGGCGAGGCGGTGGGTGCGGAGTACGTCGCCCGGCACTTCCCGCCGTCCTCGAAGGCGATCATGGACGACCTGGTGGAGAACCTGCTGCGCGCCTACCGCCGCAGCATCGCCGACCTGGACTGGATGAGCGAGGACACCAAGAAGCGGGCCTACGACAAGCTCGAGACCTTCCTGCCCAAGATCGGCTACCCGACGAAGTTCCGCGACTACTCCGCGCTGCAGGCGGTGCCCGACGACCTGGTCGGCAACGCCCGCCGGGCCGCCGCCTTCGAGACCGACCGCGAGCTGCGCAAGATCGGCGGACCGGTGGACCGCGACGAGTGGCTGATGCTTCCCCAGCAGGTGAACGCCTACTACAACCCGGTCACCAACGAGATCTGCTTCCCCGCCGGGATCCTGCGCAAGCCGTTCTTCGACCCGGAGGCGGAGCCGGCCGAGAACTACGGCGGGATCGGTGCCGTGATCGGCCACGAGGTCGGGCACGGCTTCGACGACCAGGGCTCGCAGTACGACGAGCGCGGCAACATGAACGAGTGGTGGACCGAGACCGACCGGGCGGCGTTCCAGGAGCGGTCGGCGAAGCTGATCGCGCAGTACGACGGGTTCGAGCCGCGCCAGCTTCCCGGGGAGCACGTCAACGGCGCGCTGACCGTCGGGGAGAACATCGGCGACCTGGGCGGACTGACTATCGGCTACAAGGCGTACCTGATCAGCCTCGACGGCGCCGAGCCGCCGGTGGTGGACGGGCTCACCGGCGTGCAGCGGCTGTTCTTGAACTACGCGCACGTGTGGCGGTGCAAGCGGCGCAAGGAGCAGCAGCTCCAGCTGCTCACCATCGACCCGCACAGCCCCGAGGAGTTCAGGGCCAACATCGCCCGCAACCTCGACGAGTTCCACGAGGCGTTCGGGACCGAGCCGGGCGACGGCCTGTGGCTGGACCCCGAGGACCGCGTCCGGATCTGGTGACGCGCCTCAGCGCAGCAGCGACTCGATCGCCTCGATGACCTGTGGGTCGTCGGGCACGACGCCGGGCTCGAACCGGGCGACGACGCGGCCGTCCCCGTCGATCAGGAACTTCTCGAAGTTCCACCGGATGTCGCCGGTGTGGCCCTCGGCGTCGGCGACCTCGACGAGCGTGTCGTACACCGGGTGCCGGCCGGCGCCGTTCATCTCGACCTTCTCCGTCATCGGGAAGGTGACGCCGTAGGAGGTGGAGCAGAACTCCTGGATCTCCTCGGCGCTGCCGGGCTCCTGCCCGCCGAACTGGTTGCAGGGGACTCCGACCACCGTGAAGCCGCGGTCTGCGTAGCGCTCGTGCACCTGCTCGAGGGCGGTGTACTGCGGCGTGAGCCCGCACTTCGAGGCGACGTTGACCAGCAGCGCCGGCTGGTGGCCGGTGATCTCACCGAGCGTGGAGTGGGTGCCGTCCAGGCGGCCGATCGAGGTCTCGAGCAGGTCCATGACTTGGAGGCTACCCAGCGGCGCGGTCGGCCATGTCCAGCGCCCGCAGCGCCATCTCCTCGAGCAGGTCGCGCATCTCGGCCTCGCCGAGCATCGCGCTGTGCGGGGTGGAGTTGATCAGCCCGAACGCCGCGTGCGCCATCGCCCGCGCCTTGCGGGCGGTCAGGTCGGTGTGAACTGCTCGCAGCGCACCGACCCACAGCTCGACGTACTTCCGCTGCAGCTCGCGCACCCGCTCGCGCGCGTCGTTGGGCAGGGAGGACCAGTCGCGGTCCTGCACCACGATGAGCGCCTTGTTGTGCAGCGCGAAGTCGACGTGCCAGCCGACCAGGGCGCGCACCGCCTCCCCGGGTGAGTCGGCCTCCGCGACGCGCTCCTCGCCGACCTCGAGCAGCTCCTCGCTGATGGAGACCAACATCTCGGCGAGCATCGCGTCCTTGGACGGGAAGTGCCGGTAGAGCGCCGGGCCGGAGACCCCGCACGCCGTGCCCAGCTCCGCGACGGACACCCCGTGGAACCCCCGCACCGCGAACAGCTCTGCGGCCGTGGCCAGGATCTGCTCGCGGCGGTTGCTGCCTTGGGTGCGGCCGGTGCTCACCCCCGCAGCCTAGAACAGTCCGGTTAACGATCGCTCACTGTCTTAGCGCCGGCGGGCGTGGTTGAGTGGGGCCATGCAGCCCGAGGTTCTGCGAGAGCTCGTCGAGAAGCTCCCGGCCGGTGTGGTGGCCACCGACCCCGACGCCATCGAGAAGTACCGCTACGACTGGTCGCACGACAAGTACGCCGGCACTCCCGACGCGGTGGTCCGCGCCCAGGACGCCGAGCAGGTGCAGACCGCGGTGCGCTGGGCGGCCCGGCACCGGGTCCCGGTCGTGCCCCGCGGCGCGGGCAGCGGGCTGTCCGGCGGCTCGTCGGCCGTCGACGGCGGCATCGTGATCAGCATGGAGCGGATGCGGGCCATCGAGATCGACCCCGACTGCCAGGTCGCGGTGGTCGAGCCCGGCGCGTTCAACCGCGAGGTGAAGGCTGCTGCCGCCGAGCTCGGGCTGTGGTACCCGCCCGACCCCTCGTCCTACGAGATCTGCTCCATCGGCGGCAACGTGGCCACCAACGCCGGGGGACTGTGCTGCGTGAAGTACGGCGTCACCACCGACTACGTGCTCGGCCTGGACGTGGTGCTCGCCGACGGCACGCTGATCACCCTGGGTGGCAAGCGGATCAAGGACGTGGCCGGCCTCTCGCTGCTGAAGCTGTTCGTGGGCAGCGAGGGCACCCTGGGCATCGTCACCCGGGCGATCCTGCGGCTGGTCCCGGCCCAGGCGGCGCGCTCCACGATGGTCGCCTCCTTCGCGAACGTGACCGCCGCCGCGCAGGCAGTCGTCGCGGTCCGCCGGGTGCTCCGGCCGTCGATGTTGGAGCTGATGGACAACGCCTCGATCAACGCGGTCGAGGACTTCCGCTCGATGGGCCTGGACCGCAGCACCGGCGCGATGCTCATCGCGCAGTCCGACTCCCCCGGCCTGGCCCGCTCCGAGGAGCTGGAGATCATGCGGGCGGCCTGCGAGACCGCCGGCGCCGGGGAGATCTTCGTGACCGACGACGCGGACGAGGGCGAGATGTTCGTCGAGGCACGTCGCATCGCGTTCCCCGCCATCGAGGCACGCGGCGCGCTGCTGCTCGAGGACGTCGGCGCGCCGATCCCGCTGCTGCCGCGGCTGCTGGAGGCGATCGCGGAGGTGGCGACGAAGTACGACGTGGAGATCCCGGTCGTCGCGCACGCCGGCGACGGGAACACGCACCCGATCATCGTCTACGACCCCACCGACGACGAGGCCGAGGGACGAGCCCGGGAGGCGTTCGCGGAGGTGATGCGCGCGGCCATCGCGCTCGGCGGCACCATCACCGGCGAGCACGGCGTGGGCCGCGCCAAGCGGTCGGCGCTCCCCGAGCAGCTCGGTCCGGAGGTGATGGCGCTCAGCCGCCGGGTCAAGGACGCCCTCGACCCGGACGGGATCTTGAACCCCGGCGCGGTCTTGTAGGTTCGGAGGCATGCCCCTTCTCGAGAACCAGCCGGTCGTCGCGCGCCACCTGTTCGGACCCGGTCCGTGCAACCCCTACCCGGAGGCGACCGCGGCGCTCGCGCTGCCGCTGCTGGGTCACCTCGACCCGGTCTTCCTGGAGATCATGGACGACACCTGCGCGATGCTGCGCGAGGTGTGGGGCACCGACAACGCCCGCACTCTGCCGCTGTCGGCCACCGGGTCCGCCGGCATGGAGGCCGCGTTCGTCAACACCGTCTCCGAGGGCGACGTGGTGGTCGTCGCGGTCAACGGCCAGTTCGGCCAGCGGATGTGCGAGGTGGCCAGCCGCTGCGGAGCCGAGGTGGTCCCCGTCGAGCTCGAGTGGGGCACCCCGGTCGACGCGGATCGCGTCCTCGAGGCGCACCCGAACCCGACCGTGATCGCCGCGGTGCACGCCGAGACCTCCACCGGCGTGCGCTCCGACATCGCGGCGCTCGGCGCCGGCAAGGGTGACGCCCTGCTGGTCACCGACGCGGTCACCTCGATCGGCGGCATCGAGCTGCGCGCCGACGACTGGGGCGTCGACGTCGGCTACGCCGGCACCCAGAAGTGCCTGGGCGTGCCGCCCGGCCTGGCGCCGTTCACGATCAACGACCGGGCCTTCGAGCGCCGGGTGGAGCGGCCCCGGTCGTGGTACCTCGACCTTGGCCTGCTCGGCGGGTACGTCGGAGAGGCGGCCGGCCGCGGCAAGCGGACCTACCACCACACCGCGCCGGTCGCGATGGTGGCCAGCCTGCACGCGGCGCTGCGTCGGATCCTCGGCGAGGGACTGGAGAACGTCTGGGCCCGGCATGCGGAAGCCGGCCGAATCCTGCAGGACGGCCTGCAGGACAGGGGCCTGAAGCTGTTCGCCGCCGAAGGTGCCCGGCTGCCCGAGCTGACCACCGTGCGGGTTCCCGACGGGGTGGACGCGAACGCCGTACGACGCTGCCTGCTGGAGCGGCACAACCTGGAGATCGGCGCCGGTTCCGGGGAGTTCGCCGAGACCGTGTGGCGGATCGGCCTGATGGGGCCCAATGCGAGCCCTGACGGGGCGCTGCTGGTGCTCGCCGCCCTCGACGACGCGCTGAAGCAGGTGCGCTAGGTCCCGCCTGCAAAGGGACTTTGTCGCCCATTCGCGGAAATGTCGGCGGTGGTGAGATAACCAAGGCGTTCGACTCTCCGGTCCAGGGCTGATACAAGTAACGAATATGTGACCGTGCTGCTCGGGTTCTTACCGTTGGCAACCCAAGTGGCTATCGTGACTTTCACGCGACTCGCGCCCGTGCACGAGGTTGGAGGGGACCACATGGCCGGCATCACTCTGTCGCACGTGGGCAAGGTGTACGACGACGGCACCCGAGCGGTCACCGACCTGAACATCGACGTCGAGGACGGGGAGTTCCTCGTCTTCGTCGGCCCCTCCGGCTGCGGCAAGACGACCGCGCTCCGCATGGTTGCCGGCCTGGAGACGATCACCGAGGGTGACCTGCACATCGGCGACCGGCTGGTCAACGACGTACCACCCCGCGACCGCGACGTGGCCATGGTCTTCCAGTCCTACGCGCTCTACCCGCACCTGAGCGTGCGCGACAACATCGGCTTCGGGCTGCAGCTGCGCAAGGTGCCCAAGGCAGAGCTGAACAAGCGGGTCGAGCAGGCCGCGGCCATGCTCGGCCTGGCGGAGTACCTCGACCGCAAGCCGCGCAACCTCTCCGGTGGCCAGCGGCAGCGGGTGGCCATGGGCCGGGCGATCGTCCGCGAGCCCCAGGCGTTCCTGATGGACGAGCCGCTGTCCAACCTCGACGCCAAGCTGCGTGTCCAGATGCGCGCCGAGATCGGCAAGCTGCAGCGGGACCTGAACGTCACCACCATCTACGTCACCCACGACCAGACCGAGGCGATGACCCTCGGCCACCGGGTCGCGGTGATGCGCAAGGGGCTGCTCCAGCAGATCGCGCCTCCCCAGCACCTCTACGACCACCCCGACAACCTGTTCGTGGCCGGCTTCATCGGGTCGCCGGCGATGAACTTCATGACCGGCACCCTGCAGCGCGACGACGCCGGCGACTACACCGTGCTGGTCGGCGAGGAAGCCCTTCGTATCCCGGAGTCCGTGGTGTCGGCACGCCCGGCCCTGAAGGCCAGGGTGGGCAGCGAGGTCGTGGTCGGCATCCGTCCGGAGGACATCGAGGATGCCGCCCTGGTGCGCGGCGGGACCGACGGCGACACCATGACCGGCCGCGCCGAGCTGGTCGAGCCGCTCGGGTCCGACCTGATGGTGCACGTCACGACCGAGGCGCCGCCGGCGCACAGCGAGGGCATGGAGGAGCTGGCCAGCGAGGTCGAGGCTCCTGCTTCAGCACCGGACCGATCGACGGTGGTCGCCCGGTTCGACCCGCGCAGCCAGGTCAGGATCGGTGACCAGGTCACCATGGCGCTCGCCGCCGACCGGCTGCACTTCTTCGATCCTTCGTCGGGCACAGCCTTGTGGGCCGACTGAAACTCCCCAACCAGAGGAGACACACCGTGCGAATGAAGAGCAAGAAACTGGCGGTCACGACGCTCGCCGTGGCCTCCCTGCTGACGGTCGCCGCATGTGGCGGGGGGTCCTCGAGCACCCCGAAGTCGTCGCAGTCCAACGGGGGATCGCCGTCCGGTGGACCGAACCTGCAAGGCGCCTCCTACGACATCCTCGGTCAGTGGACCGGCGGGGAGCAGAAGGCGTTCCAGGCTGTCATCGACGCGTTCGACCAGCAGACCGGTGCGACCGGCCACTACACCCCGGCAGCAGGCGGCGACGAGGCCGGCGTGCTCGGCACCAAGGTCGCCGGCGGTACGCCGCCCGACATCGCGATCCTGTCCCTGCCCGGCGCCATCGCGCAGTACGCCACCTCCAACAAGATGTTCCCGGTCGACTCCGACGTGGTCTCCGCGGTCAACTCGAACTTCGCCTCCGAGTGGGGCCAGCTCGGCTCCTACAAGGGCAAGATGTACTGCGTCCCCGTGGACGCCGCGAACAAGTCGACGGTCTGGTACAACGCCAAGCTGTTCTCCAACGCCGGCATCTCCTCACCCCCGAAGACCTGGGACGACCTGATCAAGGACGGCAAGACGCTGTCAGCCTCCGGCGTCCAGGTGCCGATCTCCGTGGGCGGCGGCGACGGCTGGACGCTGACGGACTGGTTCGAGAACGTCTACCTGCGCACCGCCGGCATCCAGAAGTACGACCAGCTCACCCACCACGAGATCCCCTACACGGACCCGTCGGTGGCCACGGCGCTCACCACGCTCAAGCAGATCTGGGGCGACTCGCAGCTGATCGGCTCACCGCAGCAGGCGGTGAAGGTGCCGTTCACCTCGTCGGTCGACAACGTGTTCAAGTCCAACCCGACCTCGGCGATCGTCTACGAGGCCAGCTTCGTGGCGACCACGATCCCCAGCGACAAGCTGCCCGCCAAGGTCGGCGTGGACGCCAAGGTGTTCCCGTTCCCGTCCGTCAACGGCTCTCAGCCGGTCGTCGAGGCCTCGGGTGACTTCGCCTGCGCGTTCACCAAGAACAAGGCGGCGCAGCCGTTCCTGGCCTACCTGGCCTCGTCGGACGCGGCCCAGCTGCTGGTCGGCACCGAGGGCAGCGGGTTCTTGTCGGTGAACAAGAACGTGCCCTCCTCCGCCTACAACGACTCCACGTCGGCGGACCTGGCCAAGCAGATGGTCGAGGTCGGCAACAACTTCCGCTTCGACATGTCCGACCAGGCGCCTGCGGAGTTCGGCGGCACCCCGAACAAGGGCATGTGGGGCGACCTGCAGACCTTCCTGACCACCGGGGACGTCAAGGCGACACAGCAGCAGCTGGAGAAGGACGCCAGCGCCGCCAACTGGGGCTGACCGAAGGCGAGGGCCGAGGTGACCAAGGACGCGGAGCTGCCCCCGGCCGGCACCCGTACCGAAGAGGCGGTGGTGCCGGTCGAGGGCGGCACCACCCCTCCGGTCGGGGTTCCGCCGGCGGGCCGGCGGGCCACCGGGCGGCGGCGTAAGCCGCTTCCCGGCGAGTCGCGGTGGATCGCGGGGCTCTTCCTGCTGCCCGCGGCGGTGTTCCTGCTGGGTATCGTGTTCTACCCGTTGGTGTACACGCTGATCCGCAGCCTCTTCCACGACGGGCCGAGCGGCGAGGCGACGAGCTTCGCGGGGCTGGGGAACTACGTCGCGATCTTCACCCAGCCGGACTCGTGGATCGCGTTCCGGAACAACGTGATCTGGGTGCTCATCGTGCCCGCCCTGGTCACCATCCTCGGGCTGATCTTCGCGGTGCTGACCGAGCGGGTGCGGTTCTCCTCGGCGTTCAAGATCGTGCTGTTCATGCCGATGGCGATCTCGTTCCTGGCCGCTGGTATCACCTGGTCGCTGATCTACGTCGACCAGCCGAGCCAGGGCCTCGGGAACGCCGTGCTCACCGGCATCCACGACACGTTCTCACCGAGCACGTCGAACCCGAACCTGCGCCCGCTCAACAACACGGTGCTGAAGGGCAGCGGCGCCAAGGGCTACCAGACCGTCAAGCCGGTGTCGGCGGGATCGGCGGCGCTGCTCCCCGTCACCGGCCTGGACCTCACCTCGCCGCCGCCGAACGCCCAGCAGGCCGCCCAGCCGACCGGCAGCGGCCTGAAGGGCGTGGTGTGGAACGACTTCAAGCTCGGCGGCGGCGGCAAGTCCGGGTTCATCGACAAGGGCGAGCTCGGCATCCCCGGGATGCAGGTCCAGGCCCTGCAGGGTGGCAAGGTCGTCGCCACGACCAGCACTGCCGCCGACGGCACGTTCAGCTTCCCGTCACTGACGTCCGGCAGCTACACGCTCGCGCTGCCGCACAGCGACTTCGCCGCGCCGTACGGCGGGGTGTCGTGGCTGGGCAAGGCCCTCATCACCCCGGCGATCATGGTCTCCTACCTGTGGATCTACACCGGGTTCGCCATGGTCCTGCTGGCCGCCGGGATGGCGGCGATCCCCCGCGACGCCCTGGAGGCTGCCCGCAT
>DASTWW010000150.1:0-20181 GCA_035765755.1 Nocardioidaceae bacterium | reverse complement strand
GCGGCCAGGTGCTCGCGGACCTCCTCGGCCAGGAACATGAAGAAGTTCTCCACGAACTCCGGCTTCCCGGTGAACCGGGCGCGCAGCACCGGGTTCTGGGTGGCCACGCCGACCGGGCAGGTGTCCAGGTGGCAGACCCGCATCATGATGCAGCCGGACACCACGAGCGGCGCGGTCGCGAACCCGAACTCCTCCGCGCCCAGCAGCGCGGCGACCACCACGTCACGGCCGGTCTTGAGCTGGCCGTCGGTCTGCACCACGATCCGGTCCCGCAGCCCGTTCAGCAGCAGGGTCTGCTGGGTCTCCGCGAGCCCGAGCTCCCACGGACCGCCCGCGTGCTTGAGCGAGGTCAGCGGTGCGGCACCTGTGCCGCCGTCGTGCCCGGAGACCAGCACCACGTCGGCATGCGCCTTCGAGACACCGGCCGCCACGGTCCCCACGCCGACCTCGGCGACCAGCTTCACGTGCACCCGCGCCGACGGGTTGGCGTTCTTCAGGTCGTGGATCAGCTGGGCGAGGTCCTCGATCGAGTAGATGTCGTGGTGCGGCGGGGGGGAGATCAGCCCCACCCCCGGCGTGGAGTGCCGGGTCTTCGCGATCCACGGGTACACCTTGTGGCCGGGCAGCTGGCCGCCTTCGCCGGGCTTGGCGCCCTGCGCCATCTTGATCTGGATGTCGTCGGCATTGGTCAGGTAGTCCGAGGTGACCCCGAACCGTCCCGAGGCGACCTGCTTGATCGCACTGCGCCGCTCGGGGTCGTGCAGCCGATCCGGGTCCTCACCGCCCTCGCCGGTGTTGGACTTCGCACCGATCCGGTTCATGGCGATCGCCAGCGTCTCGTGCGCCTCCTGGCTGATCGACCCGTAGGACATCGCTCCCGTCGAGAACCGCTTGACGATCTCGGCGGCGGGCTCGACCTCCTCCAGCGGCACCGGGGTGCGGCCGAGCTCCTCGGCGGTGCGGAACCGGAACAGCCCGCGCAGCGTCATCAGCCGCTCGGACTGCTCGTCGACGCGGGAGGTGTAGGCCTTGAAGATGGCGTAGCGGCCGGTGCGGGTGGCGTGCTGGAGCCGGAACACCGCGTCCGGGTCGAACAGGTGCGGCTCCCCCTCCCGACGCCACTGGTACTCCCCGCCGATCTCCAGCGTCCGGTGCGCGGGCGGCAGCCCGTCCACCGGGTAGGCGGTGCGGTGCCGGCGGGCCACCTCGTCGGCGACCGTGTCCAGGTCGATGCCGCCCAGCCGGCTGGTGGTGCCGGTGAAGTACCGGTCCACCAGCTGCTGCGAGAGTCCAACGGCCTCGAAGATCTGCGCGCCGGTGTACGACGCGACGGTCGAGACGCCCATCTTGCTCATCACCTTGAGCACGCCCTTGCCGAGGGAGTGCACCAGGTTCCCGACCGCGGTCTCCGGGTCGATGTCGACGAAGTGGCCGTCGCGGGCCAGGTCCTCCACGGTCTCCATCGCGAGGTAGGGGTTGACCGCGGCCGCGCCGTACCCGATGAGCAGCGCCACGTGGTGCACCTCGCGGACGTCGCCGGCCTCCACCAGCAGCCCGACCTGGGTGCGCGTCTTCTCCCGCACCAGGTGGTGGTGCACCGCGCCGGTGAGCAGCAGCGACGGGATCGGCGCCAGGTCCGCGGTCGAGTGCCGGTCGGACAGCACGATGATCCGGGCCCCGTCCGCGATGGCCGCGGACACCTCGGCGCAGATCTCGTCGATGCGCGCCGCCAGTGCCGCTCCCCCGCCCTCGACGTCGTAGAGCCCGCGGGCGACGTGGGTGATGAACCCGGGCATGTCGCCGTCGCGGTTGATGTGCCGGATCTTGGCCAGCTCGTCGTTGTCGATGACCGGGAACGGGAGCAGCACCTGCCGGCACGAGGCCGGCGCCGGCTCCAGCAAGTTCGACTCCGGCCCGATGGTGCCGGCCAGCGAGGTGACCAGCTCCTCGCGGATGGCGTCCAGCGGCGGGTTGGTCACCTGCGCGAACAGCTGGGTGAAGTAGTCGAACAGCAGCCGGGGCCGAGCGGAGAGCGCGGCGATGGGCGAGTCGGTGCCCATCGAGCCGATCGGCTCGGCGCCTACCCGCGCCATCGGGGCCAGGATGACCCGCTTCTCCTCCTCGGTGTAGCCGAAGATCTGCTGCCGCCGGGTGACCGAGGCGTGCGTGTGCACCACGTGCTCGCGGTCGGGCAGGTCGTGCAGGTGGATCAGCCCGGCGTGCAGCCACTCGTCGTACGGGTTCTCGGCGGCGAGCTCGCCCTTGATCTCCTCGTCCTCGATGATCCGGTGCTCCTCGACGTCGACGAGGAACATCCGGCCGGGCTTCAACCGCCCCTTGCGTACGACGGACGCCGGGTCGATGTCCAGCACGCCGACCTCGGAGGCGAGCACGACCAACCCGTCGTCGGTGACCCAGTAGCGGGACGGACGCAGACCGTTGCGGTCCAGCACCGCGCCGACCTGGGTGCCGTCGCTGAACACCACGCACGCGGGCCCGTCCCACGGCTCCATCAGGCTGGCGTGGAACTCGTAGAAGGCCCGCCGCGCCGCATCCATCTCGGCGTGGTTCTCCCAGGCCTCGGGGATCATCATCAGCACGGCGTGCGGCAGCGACCGGCCGCCCATGTGCAGCAGCTCCAGCACCTCGTCGAAGGAGGCGGAGTCCGAGGCGCCGGGCGTGCACACCGGGTACAGCCGCTCCAGGTCCCCCTCGATCAGGTCGCTGGCCAGCAGTGCCTCCCGGGCCCGCATCCAGTTGCGGTTGCCCATCACGGTGTTGATCTCGCCGTTGTGGGCGACGAACCGGAACGGGTGCGACAGCGGCCAGCTCGGGAAGGTGTTCGTCGAGAACCGGGAGTGCACGACCGCGACCGCCGAGGCGATCCGCTCGTCGCGCAGGTCGGGGTAGAAGCGGTCCAGCTGCTCGGTGGTGAGCATCCCCTTGTAGACGAGGGTCCGCGACGACAGCGACGGGAAGTACACCCCGGTCTCCCGCTCGGAGCGCTTGCGCAGGCAGAACGCCAGCCGCTCCAGGGCGATGCCCAAGACCCGGCCGCGCTCCGCGGTGACGAACAGCTGGCTGAACGTGGGCATCACGCTGTGCGCGGTGACGCCGAGCGTGCTCGGGTCCACCGGCAGGTCCCGCCAGCCGAGCACGGCCAGGCCCTCCTCTCCGGCGATCTCCTCGATCCGCTCGCGGGTCTTGGCCACCTGCTCGGCGTCCCCGGTCAGGAAGGCGGTGCCGACCGCGTAGCTGTGAGCCGCCGGGAGGTCGAAGTCCACGACGTCGCGCAGGAACGCGTCCGGGACCTGCAGCATGATGCCGGCGCCGTCACCGGACTCCGGCTCGGCGCCGGTGGCGCCGCGGTGCTCCAGGTTCTTCAGCGCGGTGATCGCCTTGGCCACGATGTCGTGGCTCGGCTGGCCGGTGAGCGTCGCGACGAACGCCACACCGCAGGCGTCGTGCTCGTGGGCACCGTCGTAGAGGCCCTGAGGCGGCGGGGACGATTGCATGCGGCACTCTCCCGTCGTCGTGCGCCGGCGTGCCGAGAGCAGGCCGGTGCCTGTCGAAGAACTTGCGAGGGACAGCGTTGGCCCATGCGGAGCCGCCAGCGTACATCACCGACATATCGGTGGGCTGCCTGCGGAACCGTAGTGTGAGACGGCTAGCCGAAGTTGGCGCCGACCGCGGCGCCCACGGCGTAGGTGAGCCCGGCCGCCGCCCCACCGAGCAGCAGCTGACGCAGACCGCCGAAGAACCAGGACCGGTTGGTCAGCTGGGTGACCACGGCGCCGCAGATGAACAGCGCGAGCAGGGTGATGCCCAGCCCGGGCAGCAGGCTGTTCGCTCCCAGCAGGTAGGGCAGCAGCGGGACCAGCGCGCCGAGGGCGAAGGACACGAACGAGGACCCCGCGGCCAGGGTCGCCGAGGGCAGGTCGTCCGGGTCGACCCCGAGCTCCTCGCGGGCGTGCACGCGCACGGCGTTGTCGACGTCGCGGTGCACCTGTTCGGCCACCTTGAGCGCGAGCTCGTGGTCGATGCCCTTCTCGGCGTACATCTCGGCGAGCTCGCGGATCTCGTGCTCGGGGTGCCGCTCGATCTCGGTGCGCTCGCGCTCGATCTCGCGGGCGGCGGCCTCGGACTGGCTGGCCACCGAGGTGTACTCGCCCGCGGCCATCGAGAACGCGCCGGCGGCCAGCCCGGCCAGGCCGGCGAGCACCACCGCGTGCGAGTTGGTCGCGGCGCGGGTGCCGCCGGCGACACCGGCGATCAGCGCGAGGTTGGAGACCAGGCCGTCCATCGCCCCGAAGACGGCCGGGCGCAACCAGCCGCCCGTCACGTCCGGGTGCTCATGCCCCACCTCGGGGGTCTGCTGGCTCACCGTGTGCTCCGTGCTCATGAGGTGATCTTGTCTCGTTTCACCTGCGATTTCACCGAAGGACAGGCTCACCTACCCGGTGGCGGCTGAGCATCGGCGTCGGTCCGGGTGAGCTCCCCGGACGGCTCGCCCTCGGCGGGCTCGCCCTCGACGGGCTCACCCTCCGTCGGCTCACCGGCCGCCACGCCCGTCGTACCGTCGCTCGGCAACGGTCGGCGGAACACCGTCTCCTCCCGGCCCGGGTGCCGGCGCGCGGAGATCACGAAGTAGATCAGCGCCCCCAGGAAGACCAGGATCGAGGTCCAGTCGTTGAGCCGCAGCCCGAGGATGTGGTTGGCGTGGTCGATGCGGAGGTACTCGATCCAGCCGCGGCCGAGCGTGTAGGCCATCACGTAGAGCGCGAGCGCCCGGCCATGCCCGAGCCGGAACTTCCGGTCGGCCCAGATCACCACGCCGGCCACGCCCAGGTCCCAGATGCACTCGTAGAGGAAGGTCGGCTGGAAGGTGGCGTACTGCTCGTAGCCGGCCGGGCGGTGTGCCGGGTCGATCTTGAGGCCCCAGGGCAGCGTGGTCGGGGTGCCGAACAGCTCCTGGTTGAACCAGTTGCCCCAGCGGCCGATCGCTTGGGCGACCGCCACCCCGGGGGCCAGCGCGTCTGCGAGCGGCGGGAACTTGACGTTGTGCCGGCGGCAGCCGATGTAGGCGCCGACCGCACCGAGGGCGATGGCGCCCCAGATGCCGAGCCCGCCCTGCCAGACGTACAGCGCCGCGATGGGGTCCTTGCCCGGCAGGAAGTACAGCTCGTAGTCGGTGATCACGTGGTAGAGCCGGCCCCCGACCAGCCCGAACGGGATCGCCCAGATCGCGATGTCGCCGACCTGTCCGGGCCGGCCGCCGCGGGCCACCCAGCGCTTCTCGCCCATCCAGATGGCCACGATGACGCCGGCGATGATGCACAGCGCGTAACCCCGGATCGGGATCGGCCCCAGGTGCCACACGCCCTGCCCAGGGCTGGGGATGAAGGCTGAGATCACGCACGTACTCCCTTGGCCAGGTCCTCGGCGAGGTCGGCGAGCGCGGCCAGGCCGGTGTCGGGTGCGTCCGCGTCCAGAAGGCAGCGGACGAAGGCGGATCCTACGATGACGCCGTCGGCGAAGGCGGCAACGGAGGCGGCCTGCGCGCCGTTCGAGACCCCCAGGCCGACACCGACGGGCAGGTCGGTGACCGCGTGAGTACGACGGACCAGCGGCTCGGCCAGTTCACTGGTGGTGGCGCGGGCCCCGGTCACCCCCATCACCGCGGTCGCGTACACGAAGCCGCGGCAGTGGGCGGTGGTCATGGCCAGCCGCGCGTCGGTCGAGGACGGGGCGACCAGGAACACCCGGTCCAGGTCGTGCTCGTCTGAGGCGGCCAGCCACTCCCCCGCCTCGTCCGGGATCAGGTCGGGGGTGATCAGGCCCGCCCCACCCGCGTTCGCGAGGTCGGCCGCGAACCGCTCCACGCCGTACCTCTCCACGGGGTTCCAGTAGGTCATCACCAGCACCGGGGCGCCCGCGCCGGCGACCGCCTCGACGGTGCGCAGCACGTCGGTGGTGCGCACGCCGCCCTCGAGCGCCTGCTGGGCGGCTGCCTGGATGGTGGGGCCGTCCATCACCGGGTCGCTGTAGGGCAGCCCGACCTCGATCACGTCGCAGCCGTGCTCGACCATCACCTGCATCGCGCGGATCGAGCCGACCACGTCCGGGTAGCCCGCGGGCAGGTAGCCGACCAGCGCGGCGCGGCCCTCGGCGCGGGCCCGGTCGAACGCGTCGCGCACGGTCACGACGGCTCCCCCGCGCTGTCGTCGGCGGCCACCGCGCCGAGCCCGAACCAGTCGACCGCGGTGCCCATGTCCTTGTCCCCGCGGCCGGACAGGTTGACCAGGATGGTCGCCCCGGGCATCTCCTCCGCGAGGCGCAGGGCGCCGGCGACGGCGTGGGCGGACTCGATGGCCGGGATGATGCCCTCCGTGCGGGACAGCAGCGCGAACGCGTCCATCGCGTCGGCGTCGGTTACCGGGAGGTACGTCGCCCGGCCGGTCGCGGCCAGGTGCGCGTGCTCGGGACCCACCCCCGGGTAGTCCAGGCCCGCGGAGATGGAGTGCGACTCGCGGGTCTGGCCGTCCTCGTCCTGGAGCACGTAGGTGCGGGCCCCGTGCAGCACCCCGACCTCGCCGGCGTGGATGGTAGCGGCGTGCCGCGGGGTCTGCACGCCCTCGCCGCCGGCCTCGAAGCCGTAGATGCGCACCGACGGGTCGTCCACGAAGGCCGTGAACAGGCCGATGGCGTTCGAGCCGCCGCCGACGCAGGCGGCCACGGCGTCGGGCAGCGCCCCGGTCAGCTCCAGGCACTGGGCGCGGGCCTCGTCGCCGATCCCGCGGGTGAAGGAGCGCACCAGCGCGGGGAACGGGTGTGGCCCGGCGGCGGTGCCGAAGAGGTACGCCGTGTGGTCCACGGTGGCGACCCAGTCGCGCAGCGCCTCGTTGATGGCGTCCTTGAGGGTGCGCGACCCGGACCTGACCGCGACCACCTCGGCACCGAGCAGGTGCATGCGGGCCACGTTCAGGGCCTGCCGCCGGGTGTCCACCTCTCCCATGTAGACCACGCAGTCCAGGCCCAGGTAGGCCGCCGCGGTCGCCGCCGCGACACCGTGCTGGCCGGCGCCGGTCTCCGCGATGACCCGGGTCTTGCCCATCCGCTTGGTCAGCAACGCCTGCCCCAGCACGTTCCGGATCTTGTGGGCGCCGGTGTGGTTGAGGTCCTCCCGCTTGAGCAGGATCCGCGCGCCCGCCCGCTGAGACAGCCGCCGCGCGTCGTACAGCAGGCTCGGCGTGCCGGCGTACTCCCGCAGCAGCCGGTCGAATTCGCCGGTGAACGCCGGGTCGGCCATCGCCTCCTGCCAGGCGGCAGTGAGCTCGTCGAGCGCGGCCACCAGGGCCTCGGGCATGAAACGGCCACCGAACCGGCCGAAGTGGCCGGCTGTGTCCGGAAGGGCGGTCATGGTGGTCCTCGTCAGGGCAGCGTCGGTCATCCGCGGGAGCTCAGGGCGGGATGGGTGCCGGCGGCGACCAGGTCGGCCACGGCGGTGCGCGGCTGCTTGCCGCGGACCAGGCTCTCGCCCACGAGCACCACGTTCGCGCCCTGCTTGGCGTACTCGAAGACGTCGTGCGGGCCGCGCACGCCCGACTCGGCGACGCGTACGACGGAGCCGGGGATGCGCGGGGCCAGCCGGGCGAAGGTGTCGCGGTCCACCTCGAGGGTGCGTAGGTTGCGCGCGTTCACGCCGATGAGGGTGGCGCCGGCCTCGAGGGCCCGGTCCACCTCCTCCTCGTCGTGCACCTCCACCAGCGGGGTGAGCCCGATCGAGAGGGCGCGGTCCAGCAGGCCGGCCAGCTCGTTGCGGGTGAGCGCGGCCACGATCAGCAGCACCAGGTCGGCGCCGGCGGCCCGGGCCTCCCACAGCTGGTAGGAGCTGACCACGAAGTCCTTGCGGAGCACCGGCACGTCGACCGTGCCGCGCACCGCGCGCAGGTCCTCCAGGCTGCCGCCGAACCGGCGCTGCTCGGTGAGCACGCTGATCGCCGCGGCCCCGCCGGCGGCGTACTCGGCGGCCAGAGCGGCAGGATCGGCGATCTCGGCGAGCGCCCCGCGGCTCGGGCTGGCGCGCTTCACCTCGGCGATCACACTGACCCCCGGCGCTCGGAACGCGGGCAGCGGATCCTTCGCGTCCGCGGCCCGGCGAGCAGCCGCCTTGACCTCCTCGAGCGGCAGCTGCCGCTGGCGTTCGGCCAGGTCGAGGCGGACGCCGTCGACGATCTCGTCGAGGATCGACATCACGGCCTCCTCCTGACGGTGACAGTTACTCGTCCCTAGACTCTCATGCGAACAGCCAACCGCAGCCACGGAGGTCCGTGATGAGCTACCCGCCGGGTCCGCCCTACGGCCAACCCGGCTACGGCTACGCGCCGGGCGTGACCACCAACGGCAAAGCCACCGCCGCGCTGGTCGCCGGCATCACCACGCTGGTGCTGTCCTGGTGCTGCGGCTTCGGGCTGGTCGGCATCGTGGCGATCGTGCTCGGCGCGCGGGCCCGCACCGAGATCGCGCGCAGCGACGGACGGCAGGAGGGCGACGGTCTCGCGCTCGCTGGCATCATCACCGGCGCGGTGGCCACCGTCATCGGGCTCGCCGCGCTCGTCGTCATCGCCATCGCCCTCGCCCGCACCAGCGGCGGCACCTTCAACCAGTACGGCTGACATACCGGACAATTCCCCGCGCGGACGGAGTCCGAGCCGCTAGGCTCGTGGACCGCACGCCGGACTCGCCGGCCACCGGACTCGGGGGGAGAACCGCCCATGAGCTACCCGCCACCACCGCCACCGCCTCCCGGCGCGGGCGGCTACGGGTACGTCCAGCAGCAGACCAACAAGAAGGCGATCTGGGCTCTGGTGCTCGGCATCCTCTCCCTGGTGTGCTGCGGATTGTTCGCGGGCATCCCGGCGATCATCCTCGGCAACATGGCGCGCAGCGAGATCGACGCCTCCGGCGGGCTGCAGTCCGGCCGCGGCATGGCGGTGGCCGGCTTCGTGCTAGGCATCATCGGAGTGGTGTGGACGATCGTGGCGCTGATCCTCGAGATCAGCACCGGCGCGTTCACCGGCACCTTCGGCGGCTGACCGCGCGGCTGACCGCTACGCGAGCAGCCAGCTTCCGACGGGGAGGTTCCGCAGCACCGCGAACCCGACCGCCAGCACCACCAGCAGGCCGCACCAGACCAGCGTCCTGCGGGTGCTGACCCGGCGGGTCACGCCGCGCCAGGAGTCCCGCAACCAACGCACCCAGAGGACCACGGCCACCGGGATCGCGCTGACCACCAGCAGGTTGGACGACGCCGCGGCCGCGAAGTTCCCGTTGGTGAGGTCGTTGACGGCGCGCAGTCCGCCGCAGCCGGGGCACTGCGTTCCGGTCAGTACCAGCCAGGGGCAGAAGCCCCAGCTTCCACTGCGGTGCGGGTCGCGCAGGTGCAGTGTCAGGCTGGCGAGCAGCACGGCGGCGGCGAGCAGCACCGGTGCCTTGACCCCGGGCCACCGGCCGGCGCGTGGCGGCGCCGGCACCCGCACGGTGGTCATGCGCTCATCTGCCGATGGGGTCGGCTCCCAGCCCCATCTTCTGCATGATCTTGCCGACGATCACGCCGATCGGCGCCAGCGCCACACCGATCCAGAACACGACCGGGCTGTGCACCATCAGCCCGATCCCGCCGACGAGGAACCCGGCAAGGATGATCGTGACCCCGGTCCACGCGGCGGGGGTGTTGCCGTGGTGTGCATGCATGCTGGGCGTACTCCTCGGGCGGTTGGTCGTCGACAGGCACACGGTATCGGTCGCCGCGCGGCCGCAGGCGTGTACCTCGGGTCATTCTACGAAGTCGGGTCTTTGCCCTCGTCCAGAGCCCGCCACATGTCCGGCTCCCGGTCGGACGTGTCCTGTCGGGCGGTCGGCGCGTCGTACTTGCTGCCCATCTCCGGCCAGCCGGGCAGGCGCAGCACGGCGACCGCGAACGTGCCGGCGGCCACCACGGACATCACCAGAGCGAGGAACGGCCAGCCGGTCGTCTGCGAGGTCAGTGGGCCCTGGCCGGCTCCCTGGTCGAGCAGCGCGGACATCACGTCGCCGCCCACGGTCGTCAGGCCGTGCGCGGCGGCGGCGACGGCGCCCAGCGACGCAAGGAGCCCGATGACCGCGACGGCCCGGCGGACCCGGCGCCGGGTCACCAGCACCACTCCCCAGCCGGCGAGCGCCACCAGGCCGAGCGCGGCGACCAGCGGCGCCGCTTGGGAGCCGGGCACGGTCGCCGACACCCGCATCCCGGCGGCGGAGGCGTGCCCGGTCGCCCAGGTCCGCGAGCCGCCCACCGCAGTGAGCGCGGCCGCCGCCAGACCGATCACGACGATGAGCGCGTAGGTCCGGCGGGTACGACGCGCCTGCGGGTCAGCCACGGCGCTCCCCCACGGGCAGCGTCACCGCGTCGAAGCAGGTCCGGGCGCCGGTGTGGCAGGCGGGCCCTTCCTGGTCCACCTTGACCAGCAGGGTGTCGCCGTCGCAGTCGAGGCGCACCTCGCGGATCCACTGGCGGTGGCCGGAGGTCTCCCCCTTCACCCAGTACTCGCCGCGCGACCGGCTCCAGAACGTGGTCCGGCCGGTGGTGAGGCTGCGGTGCAGCGCCTCGTCGTCCATCCAGCCGAGCATCAGCACCTCCCCGGTGTCGTGCTGCTGGACCACCGCGGGGACCAGACCCTGGGGGTCCCGCTTGAGCAGCTTGGCGATCGCCGGGTCGAGCGACCGGCCGGGAGTCGACGTCACCGTTCCAGTATCCCGGCTCGCGGAAGCCGCACCGGGTGGCCCCGGTCGGCGAGCAGCCGCTTGACCTCTCCGATGCCGACCCGGCCGAAGTGGAACACGCTGGCGGCCAGCACCGCGTCGGCTCCGGCCTCGGCCGCCTCCACGAAGTGCTCAGCGGTGCCCGCTCCGCCGCTCGCCACGACCGGCACGCCGACCCGGGCGCGGACCAGGCCGAGCAGCTCCAGGTCGAACCCGGCGGTGGTGCCGTCCGCGTCCATCGCGTTGAGCAAGATCTCGCCCGCCCCGAGAGTGGCCACCCGCTCCACCCAGGCAAGCGCGTCGGTGCCGGTCCCGCGCCGGCCGCCGTGCGTGGTCACCTCGAAGCCGCTGTCGGTCCCCGGCGCCCGCCGCGCGTCCACCGACACGACCAGCACCTGGCTGCCGAACCGGTCAGCGATCTCGGCCACCAGCTCGGGCCGCGCGACGGCCGCGGTGTTGACGGCGACCTTGTCCGCTCCGGCGCGCAGCAGCCGGACCACGTCGTCCACACCGCTCACTCCTCCGCCCACGGTGAGCGGGATGAACACCTGCTCGGCGGTGCGGGTCACTACGTCCAGGGTCGTCGCCCGCTGCTCGTGCGAGGCGGAGATGTCGAGGAAGGTCAGCTCGTCGGCGCCCTCCGCGTCGTACCTCCGCGCCAGCTCGACGGGGTCGCCGGCGTCGCGCAGGTCGGCGAAGTTGACGCCCTTGACCACCCGGCCGGCGTCCACGTCCAGGCACGGGATGACGCGTACGGCGAGGGTCACGACTGCCCCGGCCGGGTGAGCGCGAGCGCCTCTTCGAGGGTGAACCGCGCCTCGTAGAGGGCCGTGCCGATGATCGCGCCCTCCACCCCGTCGTCGACCAGGCCCTGCAACGCGTCCAGGTCGGCGAGCTCGGTGATCCCCCCGGAGGCCACCACGGGCCGGTCGGTGGCGGCGCACACCGAACGCAGCAGCTCCAGGTTCGGCCCCTGCAGCATGCCGTCCTTGTTCACGTCGGTGACCACGTAGCGGGCGCAGCCCTCGGCGTCCAGCCGGGCCAGGACGTCGTACAGGTCGCCGCCCTCCCGGGTCCAGCCGCGGGCCGCCAGCGTGCGGCCGCGCACGTCCAAGCCCACCGCGATCCGGTCGCCGTGCCGGGCGATCGCCGCCGCGCACCACTCCGGGTCCTCGAGCGCGGCGGTGCCGATGTTCACCCGGCGGCAGCCGGTGGCCAGCGCGGCCTCGAGGGAGTCGTCGTCGCGGATGCCGCCGCTGAGCTCCACCGCGACGTCCAGCTCGCCGACGATCCGGGCCAGCAGCGCGCGGTTGTCCCCGCGGCCGAACGCGGCGTCCAGGTCGACCAGGTGGATCCACTCGGCGCCGCGGCGCTGCCAGTTCAGGGCGGCCTCGCGTGGGTCCCCGAACCGCTTCTCCGACCCGGCCACACCCTGCACCAGCTGCACGGCCTGCCCGCCGGCGACGTCCACCGCGGGCAGCAGCTCCAAGTGCTTGCTCATAGAGACCTCACCCAGTTCGCGAGCAGCGCGGCGCCCGCGTCGCCGGACTTCTCGGGATGGAACTGGGTCGCGGACAGCGGCCCGTTTTCGACGGCGGCGACGAACCGGTCCTCGCCGTGCGTGCACCAGGTCACCAGCGGCGCGCGGGTGTGCCCGTCGGTGTGCAGGGTCCAGTCACGGGCGGCGTAGGAGTGCACGAAGTAGAACCGTTCCCCCTCCACGCCGGCGAACAGGGTGCTGCCCTCGGGCACCTCCACCTGGTTCCACCCCATGTGCGGTACGACGGGGGCCTGCAGCCGCTCCACGACCCCGGGCCACTCGTCGAAGCCGGCGGTCTCCACTCCGTGCTCGACCCCGCGCGCGAAGAGCACCTGCATGCCCACGCAGATCCCGAGCACCGGCCGGCCACCGGCCAACCTGCGGCCGATCAGCTCCGGGGCGCGCACCGCGCGCAGTCCCTCCATGCAGGCCGCGAACGCGCCCACGCCGGGCACCACCAGCCCATCCGCCTCGGTCGCGGCGACCCGGTCGGCGGTCAGCTCCACGGCCGCACCGGCGCGCTCCAGGGCGCGCACCGCGGAGTGGGTGTTGCCCGAGCCGTAGTCGAGGACGACCACCCGGGGAGCGGTCACAGGCTGCCCTTCGTGCTCGGCACCCCGGTCTCCCGCGGGTCGAGCGCGACCGCGTCCCGCAGGGCCCGCGCCACCGCCTTGAACTGCGCCTCGACGACGTGGTGCGGGTCGCGCCCGGACAGCACCCGCACGTGCAGCGCCACCGCCGCATGGAAGGCCAGCGTCTCGAGCACGTGCCGGGTCAGCGAGCCGAGATAGCTCCCGCCGATGGTCACGAACTCCTGGCCCTCCGGCTCACCGGTGTGCACGCAGTAGGGCCGGCCGGACACGTCCACCGCGCACTGCACCAGCGTCTCGTCGAGCGGCACCAGCGCGTCCCCGAACCGGCGGATGCCGGCCTTGTCGCCGAGCGCGGAGCGCAGCGCCTCGCCCAACGCGATCGCAGTGTCCTCCACGGTGTGGTGCGCGTCGACGTGCAGGTCACCGGCACTGGAGACGGTCAGGTCGAACAGCGCGTGCCGCGCGAACGAGCAGAGCATGTGGTCGTAGAAGCCCACGCCGGTGGACACCTCGGCACGGCCACTGCCGTCCAGGTCGATCTCCACGGTCACCTTGGACTCGGCGGTCTCCCGCTCGACGCGTGCGGTCCGGCTACTCATCGGTGCAGCACCTCTCTTGTGGCAGCCCGGAAGGCCGCCATCTCCTCCGACGTACCGATGGAGACGCGCAGCCAGCCGTCCGGCCCGGTCTCCCTGATCAGCACCCCGCGGTCCAGTAGACCCTGCCAGACCGCGTGCCGGTCCTCGAATCTGCCGAACAGGCAGAAGTTGGCATCGCTGTCGGCGACCTCCAGGCCGAGCGTGCGCAGCCAGGTCACCGTCTCGTCCCGCTCGGCGCGCAGGTCGTCGACGCGGGCCAGCAGCTCCTTGGTGTGCTCGAGCGCGACCACCGCGACCGCCTGGGTGACCGCCGACAGGTGGTAGGGCAGTCGCACGATTCGCAGCGCGTCGCAGATCTCGGGTGCGGCCGCCAGGTAGCCCAGCCGAGCGCCGGCCAGCGCGAACGCCTTGCTCATGGTGCGGGTGACCACCAGGTTCGGGTGCGCGCCCAGCAGCTCCAGCGCCGATGGTGTGCCCGCACGGCGGAACTCGCCGTACGCCTCGTCGACGACCACCAGACCGGGCGCGGCCGCCTCGCACAGCGCCGCGACGGTGTCCAGCGGCAGCGCGGTGCCGGTGGGGTTGTTAGGCGACGGCAGGAGTACGACGGAGGGACGGTGCTCCGCGATCACCTCGCGGGCGTGCCTGACGTCGAGGGTGAAGTCGTCCTGGCGGCGGCCGACCACCCAGCCGGTCATCGCGTCGCGGGCGTATTCCGGGTACATCGAGTAGGTCGGCGCGAACGACACCGCCACCCGGCCGGGGCCGCCGAACGCCTGGAGCAGCTGCAGCATCACCTCGTTGGAGCCGTTGGCCGCCCACACCTGCTCAGGGGTCACGCCGTGCCCCAGGTAGTCGGCCAGTGCGCGTCGCAGCGCGACCAGCTCGCGGTCCGGGTAGCGGTTGAGGGTCCGCGTCACCCGGGCGACCGCTTCGGCCACCGCGGCCACCACGGTTTCGCTTGGCGGATAAGGGTTCTCGTTGACGTTGAGGGCGACCGGGACGTCGAGCTGCGGCGCGCCGTACGGCGGGATGCCCTGCAGCTCCTCGCGAAGGGGCAGCTCCATCAGCTGTCCTCGACCCGGACCCGGATCGCCGCCGCGTGGCCGGGCAGGTCCTCTGCCTCGGCGAGCGCGACCACGTCGCGGGCCACGTCGCGCAGCGCGTCGGTGTCGTAGGCGACGACGTGCACCGCCTTGCGGAACGTGCGCACCGACAGGCCTGAGGAGTGGCACGCGCACCCACCGGTGGGCAGCACGTGGTTGGACCCGGCGCAGTAGTCGCCCAGCGACACCGGGGCCGCGGGCCCGACGAAGACGGCGCCGGCGTTGCGGACCCGGGCCGCCCAGGTCGCGGCGTCCTCGGTCTGGATCTCCAGGTGCTCCGCGGCGTAGGCGTTCACCACCGCGAGTCCCTGTTCGAGGTCGTCGACAAGGACCGTGCCCGACTGGGCACCGGTCAGTGCGGTTCGCACGCGCTCCACGTGCTTGGTGGCGGCCACCTGGGTCTCCAGCTCGGCCTCCACCGCGTCCGCGAGCCGGGCCGAGGGAGTGACCAGCACGGAGGCGGCCATCGGGTCGTGCTCGGCTTGGCTGAGCAGGTCGGCGGCGACGTACGACGGATCGGCGGACTCGTCGGCGAGGATGGCGATCTCGGTCGGACCGGCCTCGGAGTCGATCCCCACCACGCCCTTGAGCAGCCGCTTGGCCGAGACCGTGTAGATGTTGCCCGGACCGGTCACCAGGTCGACCGGCGCGCACGGGCCGGCGCCGTAGGCGAACATCGCGATCGCCTGCGCTCCGCCGACGGCGTACACCTCCTCGATCCCTAGCAGCGCGCATGCGGCGAGGATGGTCGGGTGCGGCAGCCCGCTGTGGTCGGCCTGCGGTGAGGAGGTCAGCGCGATCGAGGAGACGCCGGCCACCTGGGCGGGGACCACGTTCATCACCACGCTGGACACCAGCGGCGCCAGGCCGCCGGGGACGTAGAGGCCGACGCGCTCCACCGGCACCATCCGCTGGGTCACGGTGCCGCCGGGGACCACCTCGGTGACCACGTCCGGCTCCAGCTCGGCCTCGCACGTGCGGCGCAGCCGGCTGATCGACTCCTCGAGGCCGGAGCGGACCCCGGGGTCGAGGCTCGCCAGGGCTTGCTCGATCGCCTCCACCGGCACGGTGATGTCCTGCTGCTCGACGCGGTCGAACCGGCGGGCGTACTCGAGGATCGCCTCTACCCCGCGGTCGCGGACCGCGTCGCAGATCGGCCGCACCGCCTCCAGCGCATGCTCGACGTCCAGCTCTGCGCGTGGGACCACCGTGCGGTAGTCCCGGGTGCCGGACCCGCGGAGATCGATGCGCCGCAACATGGGTGCCAGTCTAGGGACCGGGCCCGATCCCTCCGACCCGTGACCGGACTGCGGTCCCCCCGCGCGCGCAACCGGGCAGCGGCGTCCTCCACCGGTAGGTTGGGCTCGTGATCGAGCGACTCCCGGTGTTCGCCCTGAACACAGTGCTGTTCCCGGGAGTGACGCTGCCGCTGCACGTGTTCGAGGATCGCTACCGAGCCCTGGTGCACCACCTGCTCACCATCTCTGACAAGTCGCTGCGGCTGTTCGCGGTGGTCGCGATCCGGGAGGGTTACGAGGTCGGCGAGCACGGGGTGCAGTCGCTGCACCGGATCGGCACCGTGGCGCAGATGACCAGCGTCGCCCCGCACGCCGACGGACGCTTCGACATCGAGGTCGTGGGCCGCAGTCGGATGCGGCTGGGTGCCCTGGACACCAGCGAGCCGTACTTGATCGGGGAGGTCGAGGCCCTCGAGGACCCGCCCTGCGACCAAGCGCAGGAGGAGGTGCGCCGCGGCCTCGAGGCGTTCTCGGGCTACCGCCGGCGGCTCGCCGAGATGCGCGGGGAGGCCATCGTCGACGCGACCCTCCCCCGCGATCCGACGTACCTCTCGTACACGCTGGCCGCCAGCTGCCCGCTGCCGTTGCTGGAGCGGCAGGCGCTGCTGGAGGCACCCGACGCACGCCAGCGGCTGATCCTGCTGCGCCACGCGCTGCGCGAGGAGGCCCGCGCGATGCGAGCCATCCCGTCACTGCCGGCGACCGAGGTCGCCCGCACCGGCTGGTGCCCCAACTGATGGCCAAGAAGCAGCGGAGCGCGGCCACGCCCGCCACGGTGGCGCTCAGCCGGGCCGGGATCGCCTTCGAGGTGCACGCCTACGAGCACGACCCGGCGGCGGAGTCGTACGGCGAGGAGGCGGCTCGAGTCCTCGGCCTCGACCCGGAGCGTGTCTTCAAGACGCTGTTCGTGTCCCTCGACCGCCGGCTGTGCGTGGGCATCGTCCCGGTGTCGTCACGGCTGGGCCTCAAGGCGGTGGCCACGGCCCTCGGGGGCAAGGCCGCGACGATGGCCGACCCGGCCGACGCGGAGCGGGCCACCGGTTACGTCGTGGGCGGGATCTCCCCGCTCGGGCAGCGACGGCAGCACCCCACGGTGCTCGACGAGTCGGCGCTCGCCTTCCCCACCGTGTTCGTGTCCGGAGGGCGGCGTGGCCTCGACATCGAGCTGAGCCCAGCCGACCTCGTCGCGATGACCTCGGCGGTCACCGCCCCGATCCGACGCTGAGCGCGCTACTTCGGCGGCAGGGAACGCGCGTAGCCGAGGCCGTGGTCGACCCAGCTTCGGAGCGCCTCCTCGGAGTCGACCGCCTCGGTGTCCACGTGCAGCCAGCCGTCCATCTTCCGGCCGCGCATCTCGAAACGGCGGACGTGCCGCCCGTCGACCAAGGACTCGGTGCGCTCCGGGTCGACGCGCAGCAGCATGCCGCCCTGGCCGCTGGCGCTCACCGCCATGTTGCCGTGGACCAGGAAGGCCAGTCCCCCGAACATCCGCTTCTCGGTCAGCCCCGGCTCGCCCCGGACGACGTCCCGGATCCGGTCGGCGAGCTCCTCGTCGTACGCCACGTTCCAAGCATGGCTCCCGGGACCGTCTTCTGGCATCTTCTTGACCATGCAGACCGTGTACGACGCCGCCCGCGGCACCGAGGGCCTGACCCGGCTGGCCGAGGCCTGGCACGTGCGCGTGATGGCCGACGAGGTGGTCGCCCACGCGTTCAGCCACGGCTTCCACCCTCAGCACACCGAGCGGCTCGCGGCGTACTGGGCCGAGGCGGTGGGCGGCCCCGCTCTGTACTCCAACAGCTACGGGGACGAGACCTCGGTCGTGCGGATGCACAGCGGCAACGGGGAGCACGCCGAGATGGACCGCCGGGCGATCGCCTGCTTCGACCAGGCCCTGGCCGACGCAGGCTTCACCGCGGAGCCGCTCCGGCAGGTGCTGCACGACTACTTCGCGTGGGCCACCAAGACGACCATGGCGCGCTACCACGCGTCCGCCGACGACGTGCCGGACGGCCTGAGCATCCCGCGCTGGTCATGGGACGGGCTTCAGGACTGACGGGCGCCGTCACCGGTCCCAGTCGATGGCGTCCAGCTCGGCCCGGAGCCGGGCGCCTCGCGCATGGTCGTGCTGCGCGACCCAACCGACCCGCCCGCGGAGGTAGCCCTCGAAGTCCGGCCGATCCTCACGGTTCTGGCTGCGAGGACCGTGGCGGACGCAGTTGTGGAGGATGGCGCGCAGCAGGTCCACCTCGGCCCGGCTGACCCGCGGCGTCTCGTTGACCACCAGGCCACCGAGCAGCTGACGGCCGGCTCTCGGAAGCACGGCGGTCTTGCGGTCGTTGAGGCGGAAGCCTTCCTCACGGACGATCTGGCCGACCAGATCGAGCACTCGAGAGGTCCCGACGCGCCAGCTGCGGCCCGCCGAGAAGGCCAGGTCGTCGGCGTAGCGGGTATATCGGGCACCCCAGGACTCGGCAAGGGCGGCGAGGCGTACGTCGAGATGGAACGCCGCAAGGTTGGCCAGCGGGGGCGAGGTCGGTGCACCCTGCGGAAGGTGTGGAGCAGCCAGACGCCGTCCCAGCCGCCAGTGTGCGTCGAGCAGTCGAGCATCCGATGGCTTGGGGATCGTCTGCCACGCTCGCAACGGGACGATGCTGGTCATCAGGCCGGCGAGGCAGTGCGCGACCGGCTCGGGGTAACCCGCGGTGCGCAAGGTCCCGTACACCCGGCCCACCGTGACACTGGCGAAGAAGCCCTCCAGGTCCAACCGCACCACGACCGCACGTCCGGCGTGCGGAGCGGTGTAGGTGGCGACCGAGCGACCGCGCCGGAACCCGTGCGCGGCGTCGTGGGCCGGGATCCGGCTCATGATCTGGCTCAGGAGGCGGCGCTGGATCGCCTTGAGCCGTGGCTTCGGCGCCTCCAGCACCCGGATCGCACCACTGGGCGCGACGCGCGAGCCGACCCGGTAGTGCTGCAAGGCAGCCATGTCCGCCCGTCGGGCCCAGTGACGGGGGTCGGAGAACCAAGCCAGCTCCCCGGCATCGAGCCTCAGCAGCGCCATCACGTCACTGAGGTCGTGCAGTTCCACCAGTCCCCAGGGGTTGTGCAACATCCGGGTGGGCGCGACCGGTTGCCTGATCGGCCGAGTCGAACCCGCCTTCGTGGCAGCAGGCTGGCTCCTGATCACCGCGGCCAGCTCCCGAGGGCGGTCCAGCGGCGGTCGCGGGTAGAGCTGCAGGACCTGGGTGACCACACTCCGGAGCCACCGAGGGCGACCTTGGACGACCTGGAAGCCGTTGTCGATCAGGTCCTGCCGGCTCCACTCACCGGTCAGGAACGCGGCCGCCAGCGAGCGGGCAAGATCCGCTCTCATGCAGCGGCGTGGTCGGGGTGCGGCAGCGCGACTCGACCTGTCCCGTCGTGCGCGCGACACGCTGCAGCGGAGCGCAGTTGCTCGCGCGTGGTGCGGTGCCCGGACGTACCGGTGGCCCCCGGGGTAGCCCCGGGGAGGTCGGCCGGCAACGTGCGCCGGTCAACCGTCTCAAGACCGCACTGCCGCACCGGCTCACCCTAGCGGGCCACCGCCTGTCCGTTGGCGGTTCTGCGCCAGCGTGCGCCCAGTCATGGTTCACGCGGTGACAGGCTATGCGCTCGGCGATCGCCGACCGATTCGACTGAAGGTTCCGCATGGCAGTCGATCGATCCCTAGCAACGACGGTTCTTTGCCCCTCTTTTCCCAGTGCCGCCGGTCCTTGGGTTCGGTCCCTGGTCGAGCGAGAGTCTCGCGGTCCCGCCACCGGAAGCCGACCCCGCGGAGATCACCCCCGCGGCGGTCCAGGCTGCCGGGTCGACGGGTGGTGGGCTGCTCGGCCAGCTCCACCAGCTGCGGACCCGGTTGGCGGATCTGCCGCGGCAGCTGTCCGATGCCGAGCGGGTCGAGGTGATTGGAGCGTTGGAGGAGCTGAAGAACACCGCGTGTGCGGCGCAGGCTCGGATCAGCGTGGACCTGGACGCCTCCCAGCGGGCGAGCCAGGCGGCGGCCGGGGTGCCGGCGAGTCAGCAGGGCCGCGGGGTGGCCGGCCAGGTCGGGCTGGCCCGCCGGGAGTCCGCGCACCGCGGCGCCCGGCACCTGGGGCTGGGCAAGGTGCTGGTCGGCGAGCTGACCCACACCCTGACCGGGATGAGCGCCGGCTGGCTCTCGGAGTGGCGGGCCACCCTGATCGCCCGGGAGACCGCCTGCCT
>DASTWW010000149.1:0-4907 GCA_035765755.1 Nocardioidaceae bacterium | reverse complement strand
GTTCACCATCCCCGAGCTGCACGGGCACCTGTTGCGCGCCGCGCTGGAGAGGCTGTCCTCGCCTCGCCGGCTGGGCCGGAACAAGGCAGGTGAGCTCGTGGTCGATGACACCCTGCCGGGGACGGGTCCCGGGCTGAACTTCACCGAGCGGCTCGGATCGGCATTCTGCGAGCTGCTCGAGCACCTGCCCACGCGCGGCCACGGGCCGGTCGGGGCCACGGTGCTGGTCACCATTCCGCTGCAGCACCTCCGCGACGGGCTGGCCGCCGCGCATCTCGACACCGGGCTGAACGTCTCGCCCGGCACCACCCGTCGGCTTGCCTGCGGCGCTGGGATCGTGCCGGCCGTGCTCGGCGGTCGTTCCGAACCGCTCGACCTCGGCCGGGAGATGCGGCTGGCCAACCTTGCGATCCGCCGAGCGCTGTCCATGCGATACGACACCTGCGCCGCCGAGGGATGTGACCGGCCGTTCGCCTGGTGCGAGATTCATCATCCCGATCCCTGGGCGGCCGGCGGTGAGACCAGCCTCGAGAACAGCATCCCGTTGTGCGGCTGGCACCACAGACGCGCCCACGACTCCGAGTACCGCGTCAAGTACCTCGACACCGGCGAAGTCAGGCTCCGACGCAAGCAACCTCGACGCCGCTGGCAGACCGCCGACGCAGCCTGAACCCGGCATCCTTCTCAGACAGGCACCCTGGTGGGGGGCTGATCATGCCCTGGGAGCAGGGCCGCTGGTCGCGGCAATCGGGCACCTTTTCTGCGCTCATCCGCGCGTAGAAGGGCGCGAGGTGCGCTCCGCCGCGCATTTTTGTGGCTCTTCTGACGCTTCCGTGGGTGGTTGAGCGCGCCTGAAGTGGAGCACGCCGTTCCCTGTCTAGGTTTCTGAGCTGTATAAGAACAGGAACCGAAGAGCGGAGAACGGCGTGCAGAACGCCACCTTCTGGCGTGCCCTGCTTGGGGTCGAGAAGACAGTCATCGAAGACGTCGAGTTCGACGAGGATGAGCAGCTGCTGGTGGCGCATGTTCGGCCGCGGAAGCGGGCGCGTGGCCGGTGCGGGCGGTGCGGCCGGCGCTCGCCGGGCTATGACGCAGGCGAGGGTCGGCGGAGGTGGCGGGCGCTGGATCTGGGAACGGTCCAGGTGGTGCTGGAGGCGGATGCGCCGCGGGTGGACTGCCGCGAGCACGGGCCGACGGTGGCGGCGGTGCCGTGGGCCCGGCACGCTGCCGGGCACACCTACGTCTTCGATGAGCAGGTCGCCTGGCTGGCCACCCAGTGCTCGAAGTCCGCGATCACCGAGCTGATGCGGATCGCGTGGCGCACCGTGGGCGCGATCATCGCCCGGGTCTGGGCCGACGTGGAAGCCGTACATGACCGGTTCGCCGGGCTGGCCAGAATCGGCATCGACGAGATCTCCTACAAGCGCGGCCACCGGTATCTGACGGTGGTGGTCGACCACGACACCGGCCGGCTGGTGTGGGCCGCGCCCGGCCGGGACCGGGCCACCTTGGAGAAGTTCTTCGACGCCCTGGGCGTCGACCGCTGCGCCCAGGTCACCCACGTGTCCGCCGATGGGGCGGACTGGATCAGCGCGGTGGTCGAGCAGCGGTGCCCGAACGCGGTGCGCTGCGCCGACCCGTTCCACGTGGTCAAGTGGGCCACCGAGGCCCTCGACGAGGTCCGCCGCCAGGCCTGGAACACCGCCCGCGGCGCCGTCGGTCGCCGCCGCGCCGGCCGCTCCTCAGGGCACGCCAAGGCGCTCAAGCATGCCCGCTACGCGTTGTGGAAGAACCCCGACAACCTCACCACCAGGCAGCAGGCCAAGCTCGCCTGGATCGCCAAGACCGACCCCCGGCTGCACCGCGCCTACCTCCTCAAGGAAGGCCTGCGGCTGGTGTTCCAGCTGCCCCACGACGAAGCCGTCGAAGCGCTCGAAGCCTGGATCGGCTGGGCCCGCCGATGCCGCATCGGCGCGTTCGTCGACCTGCAGCGCCGCATCGTCAAACACAGGGCCTCGATCCTGGCAGCGATCGAGCACGGCATGTCCAACGGCCGCATCGAATCGGTCAACACCAAGATCCGGCTGATCACCCGAGTCGCCTTCGGCTTCAAGTCCCCAGACGCGCTCATCGCCCTGGCCATGCTCAACCTCGGCGGCCACCGGCCCACCCTCCCCGGCCGAAAATGACCCACGGATCAGTCAGGAGAGCCATTTTTGTGCGCGCTCACGCGGCGCCCACCGCGCCGCCGCGCGCTTTGGTGCGCGCTCACGCCGGGCTGTGCGCGACGAGAGGATCGGCCACCCTTCCGCTCTTTCGAAGTCAGCCCTGAGGCCGTTGGTGCGCTCCACCGCGCGTTTTTGTGCGCGCAGCGGGGGTCGCCGCGCTGCGTCGTACTGCTGCCTCAGTCGCGGGCCGGCGGGTCGGAGTGGTTGCCGCCGATCGGGTCCGGCAGGTTCTCGAAGGCCGGCAGGCCGCGGGACTGGCGGATGAAGCCCCAGATCACCGGGCCGATGATCAGCAGCGCGGCGCCGATGATCAGCACCGCCTGTGCCGGGATGCCGAGCATCTTCAGTCCGGTGAGCGCGAGAACGATCACGATGCCGCGGCGGATCACCGACTGCGGCACCCAGTGCGCCAGCCGGGCGCCCAGGAACGTGCCCGGCGTGCTGCCGACCACCAGCGGGATCAGCACCGCCCACTGGACCCCGTCCACGATCACGTGGCTGATCGCGGCGGAAATCACCAGTGGCACCGCCTGTAGCAAGTCGGTGCCGACCAGGCCGACCGCGGAGAGTGCCGGGTACAGCAGCAGCAGGGCCACCATGATCAGGGAGCCGGAGCCGACCGAGGTGATGCCCACCAGCAGCCCGCCGACCGCGCCGACGGCGAGCGTGATGAGCGGCTTGACCCGCGGGTCGTGGGCCTTCTTGGCGCGGCCGGAGGTGACGTTGCGCAGCTGGAGGTACATCTTCAGCGTGTAGGTGACCGAGGTCAGCAGCAGTGCTCCGCCGATCGCCAGCTGCACGAAGGTCTCCTGCTCCTTCGACGGCCCGATCGCCTGGATGATGAATGCGCCGGCGAAGGCGGTCGGCACCGAGCCGATCACCAGCCACATCGCCAGCTTCACGTTCGGCGCACCCTTGCGCCAGTGCACCGCGGCGCCGACCGGCCGGCTCACCGCGGCCGCGACCAGGTCGTTGGACACCGCGGCGGTCGGGTTCACGCCGAGGAAGATCAGCGCGGGCGTCATCAGCGCGCCGCCGCCCATCCCGGTCAGGCCCACGACGATCCCGACGCCGAAGCTGACGACCAGCACCGAGAGGGCGGAGGTGGTGAGCAGATCGGTCACCGGGCCAGCCACCCTCCGTCGTACAGCACGCTTTGGACTTCCTCGAGGACCTCCTCGATGCTGCGGCCGGTGGTGTCCACGCGGACGGTCGCGTCGTCGGGCTCTTCGTACGGCGAGGAGATGCCGGTGAACTCGGGGATCTGCCCGAGCCGGGCCTTGGCGTACAGGCCCTTGCGGTCCCGCCGCTCGCACTCCTCGAGCGGGGTGGCCACGTGCACCAGCACGAACGCTCCGCCGGCGTCGTCGACCATGCCGCGGACGAGCTTGCGGGTGGCGTCGAACGGGGCGATGGGGGAGCAGATCGCCAGCCCGCCGTGCCGGGCGATCTCGGCGGCCACCCAGCCGATCCGGGCGATGTTGGTCTCCCTGTCCTCCTTGGAGAAGGTCAGCCCCTTGGACAGGTGCCGGCGGACGACGTCGCCGTCCAGGCTGGTCACCGTCCGCTCGCCCCTCTCGAGGATCACGTCGTGCAGCGCCCGGGCGAGGGTGGACTTGCCGGAGCCGGACAGGCCGGTGAAGAACACCACCAGCCCCTGTTCGTTCGTGCTCTTCCTGCCCAGCGCTGTCGTGATGCTGTCGGGGATCGTGCCCTGGTGCTGGGGTTGGTGGGTCCTGCCGGGCGCGTAGGCGGTGGTGACGCGCTCCTTCAGCTGCTGCTGCATGCGGGCGTCGTCCCGGGTGGCCAGCGGAACGGCGACCACGCCGGCGTTGTCGAGCAACTCGGCGGCCAGCAGGGTGGCCCGGATCAGGGTCGGGGCGTCCAGCTTGGCGCCGTCGGGAGTGCGCGGGGTGCCGTGCCCGGCCAGGGCGAGCAGGAGTACGGCGTGGTCGCCGGCCTGCTTGGTGATCTCGTCCAGGTCCTCCTGGGACAGCGGGCCGGCGACCGGGACGGTCAGCGTGTCCGCGTCGTACCGCTGGCTGACCTGGGCGGGGGTCTCGTAGAGCCGCCGGAAGGCGCCGAACTCGTGGTGGGCCAGCGGAGTGACCGGGCCCTGGATGCCGGTCAGGCCGGCCCCCGCGTCGTACGTCTCCTGGACGGTGACCGTGGCCAGCGGCACGCCCTCGGGGTCGACCAGCTCCAGCGATCCCGCGTCGCGGGCGGCCGCGGCCACCGTGGTCGGCACCTGCAGGGTGACCAGCCCGCCCGGGCCCTCGAAGCCGCGCAGCCCGAGCGCGCCGTGCGCCAGCAGCTGCAGGTCGTCGAGCTCGCGGGGGGAGGGGCAGTGCTGCGGGGCCGGTGCCGTCGGGGTGTCGCCGGGGGGCGGCAGGGGGTGCTGCTCGGGCATCCAGCAATAGTGCACGAATCGGGTAGGGAATGCCCAGCCGCCCCCGAGATTCAGGTGACCACCCCTTCCAGCTCACCGGGCTGCCGGTCGGCGGAGGTCTTCGAGGTCGCGACGTACGCCGTGGCACCGAACACGGCTGGCGCGAGCAGGGTCCACCCGCCGGCGAGGAGCACCGGGGTGATCATGGCGCACGCTAGGACCGCACCCCACCAGCTCGGCGACCGGCGCGCCAGGAGCCGAACCCCGGCCAACAGGCCGGCCCAGGTGAC
>DASTWW010000148.1:0-3057 GCA_035765755.1 Nocardioidaceae bacterium | reverse complement strand
GTACGAGTTCCAGATGCTCTACGGCATCCGGCCCGACGAGCAGCGCCGGCTCGCCGAGTCCGGGGAGAAGGTCCGGGTCTACATCCCCTACGGGCTGGAGTGGTACGGCTACCTGATGAGACGCCTGGCCGAGCGACCGTCCAACCTGACATTCTTCCTTCGGTCGCTGATCTCCAAGAAGTAGCCGGGTCGCGCGCACGCGGCCCCGGGAAGGAGGGCCATGACGCGGGTCGCCGTGCTCGGCGGGGGCGTGATGGGGGAGACGCTGCTGTCCGGGCTGATCCGGGCCGGGAGGCGGGTCGACGACCTGGTCGTCGGCGAGCGGCGGTCGGAGCGGGCCGCCGAGCTGCGGGAGCGGTACGGCGTGGAGACCGTCCCCAGCGCAGAGGCGGCCAAGCGGGCCGACACGCTGGCCCTGGTCGTGAAGCCCCAGGACATGGCCGACCTGCTCACCGAGATCTCCTCCGCCGTACGCCCCGAGCAGCTGGTGGTGTCGCTGGCCGCGGGCATCACCACCGCGTTCGTCGAGGACCGGCTGCCGGCCGGCGTCGCGGTGGTGCGGGTGATGCCGAACACCCCGGCGCTCGTCGACGAGGGCATGGCCGCGATCTCGCGCGGCTCGCACTGCGACGAGTCGCACCTGGCCGAGGCCGAGTCGCTGATGGCCTCCACCGGCCGGGTGATCCAGGTGCCCGAGCGTCAGCAGGACGCGGTGACCGCGATCTCCGGGTCCGGGCCGGCGTACCTGTTCTTCGTCGTCGAGGCGATGATCGAGGCCGGCGTGCACCTTGGACTGCCGCGCGGCACGGCCTCCGAGCTGGTGGTGCAGACCGTCGTCGGCTCGGCGAAGCTGCTCCGCGAGACCGGCGAGCACCCCGTCGTACTCCGGGAGCGGGTGACCTCCCCGGGCGGGACCACCGCCGCCGCGATCCGCGAGCTGGAGGACCACAAGGTGCGCGCGGCCTTCCTGACCGCGCTCGAGGCGGCACGGGACCGCTCGCGGGCGCTCGCTGAGGACCAGACCTGATGCTGCGCGGGCCCTTGTCGTCGGTCGGCTGATCTGGGCAGACTAGGGCGCACGCCCCAGACACCGGCGTGAACACCAGTCACAGGTGCAACGGCGGGGGGCTACGTGGGCTCACACACACGCGACGCGGGGGAGACCGCGGTGCTGCCGCGCTCCGTCCTTGCCGCCGGACAGGCCCGGGAGTTCGTGGACGAGAACCTGTGCGCCGAGCACGCGCGGTCCGCACTGAGCGCGGCGACCCTCGCCGCCAGCGAGATGGTCACCGAGGCTGTGCTCACCGGCGACGGCCCGATCACGCTCAGCCTGACCTGCCAGGAGACCACCGTGACGCTGTCGGTCACCTTCCCGACCGACGGCGCCCAGCACGATGAGCGGCTGCGCCTGGTCGACGACGTGGCCGCCCGGATCATCGAGGGAATCAGCCGTGCCTCCGGCGCCGACGTGGTCGAGGGCCAGCGGCGCATCTGGTGCACGATCCCCACCGGGTACGTGCCGATGCCGGCCTCCTTGGCCCGCCGCTGACGGGTGGTAGGTTCCCTCGGGTGGCCGGTCCCGCGTGCGTCGTCTACGACCCGACACTGACCGACTACGACTTCGGCCCGGCCCACCCGATGTCACCCCTCCGCGTGGACCTGACCGTCCGGCTGGCCGAGGCGCTGGACGTGGTCGGCGGCAACGGCCGCGGGCTGCGCCGCATCGACGCGCCGGTGGCGCCCGACGACCTGCTGGCCACCGTGCACACCCCCGCGTACATCGAGGCGATCCAGCTGGCCAGCAGCAACCCGGAGCTCGCCGACGAGAGCATCGGGCTCGGCAGCGAGGACAACCCGGTCTTCCGGGGGATGCACCGCGCCTCGGCGCACATCGTCGGCGCCTCGGTCGAAGCGGCCCGCGCGGTGTGGTGCGGGGACGTGGTGCACGCGGCCAACATCTCCGGCGGACTGCACCACGCGATGCCGGCCCGGACCAGCGGGTTCTGCGTGTACAACGACGTGGCGGTGGCGATCCGGTGGCTGCTCGCCCAGGGCGCGCGCAAGGTGGCGTACGTCGACGTGGACGTCCACCACGGGGACGGGGTGGAGTCGATCTTCTACGACGACCCGCGGGTGCTGACCATCAGCCTTCACGAGACCGGCCAGATGCTGTTTCCCGGCACCGGCTTCCCCCGGGACACCGGAGGTCCGGACGCCCAGGGCTCTGCGGTGAACGTCGCGCTGCCGCCCGGCACCGGCGACGCCGGCTGGCTGCGCGCCTTCCACGCGGTGGTGCCTCCGCTCCTGCGCGAGTTCGCGCCCGACATCCTGGTCACCCAGGGCGGCTGTGACTCGCACATCGAGGACCCGCTGGCGCACCTGATGCTCACCGTGGACGGCCAGCGCGCGGCGTTCCTCGCACTGCACGACCTCGCCCACGAGGTGTGCGGCGGCAAGTGGCTGGTGACTGGTGGCGGCGGCTATGCCGTGGTCGACGTGGTGCCGCGCACCTGGACCCACCTGCTCTCGATCGTGGGTGGCGCCCCGCTCGCTCCGGAGACCGAGACGCCGGAGGAGTGGCGTGAGTACGTGCGTGGATACCTCGGGCGCACTCCGCCGTTCCGGCTCACCGACGGCCGGAAGCCGGATTACCGGGACTGGTCTGAGGGCTACGACCCGTCGTCGTGGCTGGACCGGGCCGTGCACGCCACCCGGGAGGCCTGCTTCCCGCTGAACGGTCTGGACTACCTGCCCTGATCGAGGCCGGAGCCCCTACCGATCTTGCACGGATGTCCTGGATGCGACACGCTGGCCCGGTAGGTTAAAAATGGGACAAATATTCACCCCTTCCTCAGCCGTCACTCTAGGCTCTATCCTCACGAGAGCACATACGTATGGTCTCCGGTGGGGAAGCCGGGGGGCGGATGTGCGGCGAAAGTGCGGTGCATCATGGCCTCATCCAACTCCGGGGATATCTCGGAGGCGAAGTTCCTGACCGTGGCGGAGGTAGCCACGGTGATGCGCGTGTCGAAGATGACTGTCTACCGGCTCGTGCAC